>JBHHVF010000016.1:0-26021 GCA_046754145.1 Candidatus Nitrosopumilus sp. | reverse complement strand
TTCACAATCAAAACCATTTAGACCAACAACTGACATTCCATCAAGCATTTCTGAGTCTGAAACTGTTGTTGTTACACCGTTTGTGAATTCTAATGCTCTCAAACCTTTCAAGATATTTGCAGGTCTACCAATTTGAATTGCAGTAGCTTTAGTTTTAGGTCGTAATCCTTCTTTGTCCAAATGATCATAGTATCTAGAAATCAACTCAGTGTTTGGATTACCTTTGTTCCATCTGAGTTCTTCTCCTTCAAATTCTCCGTTATACAAATCAGATAATGTACTTGCACCCTCAGAATTTATGACAGCAATTCTTGGAATTTTTTTAATCCAACCCCATTCATATAATTCCATTAATGCTTTTCCACAACTTGAAGTATTTCCCAGAGCTCCTCCAGGATAAACAATCCAATCTGGAACTTCCCAATTCAGATACTCTAATGCTCTAAATGGAATTGTTTTTTGTCCTTCTATTCTAAATGGATTAATAGAATTTACAGTGTATCCTTCATATTTTTGAGCATCTTCTAATGATTGTTTTAATGCATCATCAAAATTCCCATCAATTTCTAGAATCTGAGCTCCAAATTGATATGCTTGACTAAGTTTTCCTGGAGCAATTTGTCCTGCAGGAATATACACATCACAATTGATTCCTTCATTTGCAGCAAACATTCCAGCAGATGCAGATGTATTACCAGTTGATGCACAAACAATTTTTTTTGCTCCAATCATTTTTGCATGTGTTACTGCAGTAGCCATGCCATTATCTTTGAATGATCCACTTGGATTGTATCCTTCTGGCTGTAACCATAAATTATCATTTGAAATTTCTATGAATTCAGCAGCTTTTGACATCTGATAGGGTTTTGATTGCCTTCCTTCTGCACCATCAAGTGATACCAGATATTTTGAACATTCTTCAATATTTTCAGTATCTATTTGACAAAAATTCAGTAATTCTCTAAATCTCCAAACTCCACTCTCATTGAAAATACTCCCTTCTGAGTTTCGTCTCTTGTAAAATACTTCTTTTAAGCTGTCTGCAGGTTTGTTTTTGTATTTTACATCTAACATGTGACCTTTTTCACATTGTACATTTGTACTCTCGATAGGATATTCTAAACCACACTGTGGATCAATACATTTGAGATATGCATCACCTTGCATCGTCATTACAGATAATATCTGATAATTTAAAGGAAATGCGTAAAAATTAAACAAGTCAAGCTATTTTTCCTAAACTTTAGATTAGATTAATTTAAAAAAAGTTCATGATTACTTATAATGAATATCTGAAAAATATACTCACTCAGGTGATAGATTCTTACAATATTCTTAAAGAAATTAAAGATAATCCTGGGGATCTTGATAATATTAAGAAAGAGATGTTAAAAATTAATGGATTTATCAAGGTTATATTAAAAAAAATTGATCCTGATAAAATTTCCTTATCTGATTTTAAGGCAATAAAATCAAAATTTCAACATTATTTGGATACCTATTACTTTGAAAAAGAAATTGAAACTATGGCACCTTTGTATTCTAATGATGTTAGTAGAGTGAAAAATATGAGATTAAAAATATTAGAAGCATTAGAAGACAGAAAAATGATTGATGGGATTAAAGAATTAATTGAAAAAATATGACTGATAGAAAAAAATGTGTATTATGTGGGTGCCAAGATCATAAATTGTTTGGATGCTCAAGACATATTTCAAAAAAATGTAGTTGTTACAACAAACATGATTAATTTAAAAAAATAATTATTTTCGTTTAGGACCTGATCTTTCGTGGAAATTCAAACAACATTTACATTCTTTTTCAAGACATTCTGATTCACTATGGTGACCACAAATTCCACATTCACAGCTTCTAGACATGATATTATGTAGATTATTTTAGAATATAATGTATACCACAATTTTTTATGAGTTTGAGGTCAAATGAGATTATTTTTTAGATTTTGATTTTTTCTTAGGTTTCTCTTTCTCTTCTAATTCCTTTTCAATTTCCTCCGCTTTGCTTTCCACTGCTTTGATAATTTCTTGAATGAGCCCATCCAGATCACTGTCCTCAGCTGGGGGTTCTACAGTGCTGGCAATTTCATTAATTGTTGTTGAAATTTCTGCACTGACATCCTCGAAGCTTTCAGGATCTTCATATGCTGCGTTATAGAGGTTCTTGAGATTGTTTACATGGCCAATCACTTGTTCTGTTAATACCATTCTGTAATCTGTTCCGTTCACTTCAAATTCTTTTGAACTCATATATCATTTTCAAATTCTTTTGTTTATAATGTTTTTCAGAGAAAAATAATGAACATTAGATACAATATCTGATCAAAATACAATGTAATCCAGTGCAGCAGCATCGCTGATTAATCTGGTATGGTGTGAACCTACAACATATCCATTTTGAATATAATTTGCTGGAATCCATCTGTTTGTTGAACTATAATGTCGTTTTTCAGCTAACTCTCTTTCGATAGATTCAATATCAAATTCACCTTCTTCTACTTGTTGTGTTGTAAGATGTTTAATCGTTACAAGAATTTTTGTAACCTTTACACGGTCTCCAAATTTCCATTTTAATGGTTGAGTCTCATCAGACACTTCAAGTACTTTGATCTTCATCTGTTTGTTGCCCAAAGCATCGTAACTAATCAAAGTTCTTTCATCAGTAAATTCCTCAAAACTAATTCTTGAATTAACTTCTGCATCAGAAACTGTTTCTAATAGGGATTCAGAGTTTATTTCAGATGAATCTACATCCTTCTCTTCAGACAACATCTATAGTTGTAACTTATCATTAAAAAACGATTTGAATATTTGACTGTGTTATGTAGTTCTTTGTTTTGTCTTAAATGGCATCAGGCATTCCTTGAGAAACAGTTCTTTTCTCTTACCTTCTGTTTTTGCAAAAAATTTACCCTCATACGTACAGACACAGTCTGTAATTTCCAAAGATTTATCCCAAATCTTGTAAAATTCTCTTAATTCGCGACTTTCGTATTTTCCTATATCTATTCTTTTTTTTGAGAGAAATTTGAATGCTAAAAGTACATTCCTTTTTTTATAAATATCAAATGTTTTTATCCATTCTAAACACCGTTCAATTTGATCTGCTGGAACTGCAAGGGATGTACTGGTCCCTGATTTTGCTTCTATGGTAAATATTGTATCTTCTTTTGTATTTACTGCCAACACGTCTGGCAATGCAATACTTGGAGAACCAAGTCTAAAGGCTTTCCATCCTCCAGAACTATTGAATCGTTTTACCAATGTATCTTCCCATTGATACCCCCTCTGTCTACGTAATCTGGCAGATTTTTGATTAGTCTTTTTAGTTTTTTTAATATTTTTTTGTTTTTGAATTGTTAATGCAGTTATTTTCCCTCTCAATGGCATATTGATTTCTATATTAGATATAGTAAGGTGGGTAATTACACAATAACTCAATAAAATATCATATGAGGGTCATTTTTACATGAACATTATTTAAAAAACTGTTAAACACGTCTAGTTCGTAGATTAAATATTGTCTGAAATACTTGTAGAAAAATTACTAGAGCAGCGAGACTTCTATCTAAATACATTAAAACATCTTGAATTTCAACTAGTGATGGATCTTTCTAAAAATCAAATCAAAGATAATGAAAAATTACAAACAATCACAGTTAATCAATTAAAAAAAATAGAACAAGAACTTGCATTTCTCTTATCTGAAAAATCTTCCTAAATTACAGTGAGTTTATCAAACCCAATTATTTTACAGAGTGCATGTTGGATGAACTTGTTAAAAATCTGGTTATAATAAAACAAGAATTTGCAAAAAATTATACTGGAAATGCACATATTCAGGAAGTCATTCCTGTCTCAGTTTCTAAGCAATTCCAAGTAGATGGGCAATATTTGCAATTACTTCATACTTTTGCCCAAAAGAATCCCATATACTTTAATTCATTTGAACAAGAAATTGCAGGAACTGTATGTACTGTTTATGAAGGAGACATTAACGAATATTGGTTAAACAGTATTAAACATGGTTCTAGTTGTCAACCATTTTACCCAACATGGATAATGTCTGCATATGTGATGGCGTTTATTGCAAAAAAATTGGGGTACACAGAATTAGTAGATATTGGCTCTGGAGATGGACGAATTGCATTCTGTGGAAAGATCTTAGGATTAACTTCCCATAGTATCGAGATTGATGATGTCTTGGTAGAAATACAAGAAACCATTAGCGAGTCTACAAATCAAAACTTTGATCCAAAATGTGAAGATGCATTGGAGTTTGATTATTCTAATCTCAAATTAACACATCCTGTGTTTTTTATTGGCGGTCTTGCTCAAATGGGAGGGGATATTTTGGCAACTAATCTTATTGATAAGATAAACTCTATTTCTAATCTAGCAAATAACACTGGATTAGTTTTTGCTGGAACAAATTCTAAAAAACAATTATCAAATAATTTGACTAACGGTGGATGGAATTCACTTATTGAAAAGCACAATTTGAGCATAGTAGATATAGTATCATTACCTACTGTTTGGACTTTTGATCAAACCATTGAAACCCCATACATCTACACAAAATTCAATTAACATAGAAAAAATAATTTCCATTATCAATTCCACATTTTGAAATTTTAACTATTTGTCCAATTTCAGGTGTTTGTGAAATTTTTGCCATTACTCTGATATTTTTTTCAAACTCGACTAAGCAAAAATATTCCTTATTTTGCCTTGAAAATTCAATGATTTTACCTTCAAAATCTCCTTTTTTTAGAGATACTGCACCAAAACAATTGTTACAAAATTCTGAAGGCGGCCAAACAATTTTCTTACAAACCGTACATTCAGGAATACAAAAAATTCCTTGAGATAATTCAGACTCAAAACCCATTTTCTAAAACCAAAACTGTTGATGATGTAGCTGCTGCTGACATGTTATGAACTAACCCTACTTTGGCATTGTCAACTTGTCGATTATCTGCATTTGATTGAAGTTGTTGTGTGATTTCTATAGTTTGAGCTATACCCGTTGCACCAAGAGGATGTCCTGAACCAATTAAACCACCTCTGGGATTTATTTTAAAATTATTTGTTTCATAAAGTTCTTTAATCATATTGATTCCACTGCCAGAATTAGAAAAACCTAATGATTCTATTGCCATTGGTTCACAAACTGAAAATGCATCATGTATTTCTGCAACATCGACGTTTTTTGTATCCTGGTTTGCCATTTTTAATGCAGCATTACCAGCTAGTTTGGAGGATTCCATTGAACTAAACGACATATTTTTTGTAAATCCTGCAGAAGTTGTTTTTTGACCAATACCTGTAATCCATACTGGGAAGTCCGTATGTTTTTTTGTCATTTCTTCAGATGCAAGAATAATTGATGCACTACCAGTACACGGCCTTGAACAATCTAATAGTCTGAGATCATCTGTTAATTTTTTAGAGTTTATCACATCTTGTATTGTAAAAGTTTTGTTTGACAATGCATTAGGGTTATTTTTAGCTTGTTTGTGATTTTTTACTGAAACTAATGCTAGTTGTTCATCTGAAATTGAAAATTGCCGTTTATAGGATTTAGCAAAGATAGATGCCCAAAATATTGGATGTTTGAACTCCCCTCTTGAATTGTCCCATTCTAAGATTTGCCCTGGACTGTCATATCTTTCAGCACCATTAATGAGAACCATATCTGCGATACCCGATTTGATATAGGAGTATGCTGAAACTATTGAATTTGTGCCTGAATTACATAGACTTTCGATGGAATGAGCTATTTTTGGTTGAATTCCAGTCATTTCAGATAAAATTGGGGCAAGGTATTTTGAATTATTATTTGTGGAAATTAAAACAGCATCAATGTCGTTCCTATTAATCTCAGGATTATTCTCAAAGAGTTTTTTTGTAGATTTGAATAAAACCGGTTCTATTTTTTGATCATCTTTTGTAAATGGGGTAATACCATATGCAATTATTCCAACTTTAGACATATTATTCACCCAAAAATGTTTTTTTAACTAACTCTATGGATTTAGTTGTATCACCAACTGGGTTAAATTGAATTATTGGTATATTGATACCTGTTTCACGAAAGTTTTCAAGTTGTTTTTTACATTCATCAGGAGTACCAGAAATGCAAAGTGAATGCAACATTGAATCAGTAACAAGTTCATGATTTGATTTGAATCCTGATTTTTTGAATTCATCAAATATGTTGTATGTTTCATCACGGAATCCATTTTTTGCTAAAAATTTTCTATAAATTTTACCTACAGATACATAAAATGCCAATGTTTTTTTGGCACGTTCAATTGCAACATCCGAATCTTCTGCAACACATGTAATTATCTGACAAGTGACATCAATTTTTTTCCTTGCTTGCATTTTAGTTATTGTTTCTTTCATCTCGTTTAATGGTCTAAGATAAAAAATTACACCATCCCCAACATTCCATGTTAGTTCAACCATTTTTTTATTAACAGCTGCCAAATAAATTGGAATTGATTCTCTTTTTGGTTTTATTAATAATGTAAAATTCTTTAAATTAAAAATTTGCCCAGAATAATCCACTTGTTTTCCTGATAAAACTAATCTAATAATTTCAACATATTCTTTCATTCGTTGTAGTGGATTTTCAAATGTGTATCCATGAAAAGTTTCAACAATTGGTAGACTACTAGTTCCAAGACCTAAGATAAATCGCCCATCTGACAAGGTATCTATGGTAGATGCACCCATTGCAATTGCAGATGGACTTCTAGAATAGATATTGATAATAGATGAGCCTATTTTTTGAGTACTTGTCTTGTTAGCTACTGCACTTAACATTGAAAAATTCTCCATTCCCCATGTTTCAGGTATCCAAATTGTATCGACACTCGTTTTAGATAGGATTTCTGTGCATTCTAGGACCTGATTTACGGATAATAATGAACCTAGACTACACCCAATACGCATGAAAATGGTATACGTATTGGATATTTAGCGTATCTGTTTTAGTAATGGGTTAATTTTGATTGAGGCGGAGTGTTATCAGATCAGATGATAATTACAAGTATTGAGCGAACAAACTTTCACTGAAAAACCGTACCCTGAGACAAACTTTTGGAATGATGCTACAAAGTATACTCTAATTAGCAAAGATGAATCCTTTGTAGAAGAAGTAGCATACATGATGGTTACATTGCACAGAACTGGTGCATAAGATTCAATATTTTATTTTATTATTTTTTCCACTTCTAGTGAGCTTTCTTCAATATCTTTGAAAGAATCAATTGAATACCATCTTATTTTTTTAAATTTGATTGTGTTGAGTTTACCTTTTTTTGCATAATCTGGAAACAGGGTTTTTTCTATATCCCCTTTATTTGGCAAATCTTTGAGTACATCTTTTTGAAGATGGTAAATTCCTGCATTCATCCATAAATTAGAAACTTCTTTTTTCTCTCTAAATTTTGATATTTTATTTCCATTTGTTTCCAAAGTTCCAAACTTAGTTCGTAATTCAATAGAAGCTATAGAATTTGGTTTTTTAACAAGTTTTTTCAAATTGATATTAGTAATTACATCTCCATTGATCACAAAAAATGATTTATCATTGATCAATTTTCCTGCTTTTTTAATTGCGCCACCAGTACCTAGAGGTGATTTTTCAATTGAAAATTTTATTTTAACGCCCAATTTTTTTCTAGACAAATAATTTTCAATCATTTTTGTTTTATAACCTGTGCATATAATTACTTCATTTACACCATGTTTTTTTAGATATTTGATTTGCCATTCAATAATTGGAATATTTTGTATAGTAACAAGTGGTTTGGGAACATAATCTGTAATTGGTTTTAATCTTTTACCGTGTCCACCAGCTAAAATTATTGCTTTCAACTATCAAAGTCTTATTTTTAGAGTATATGAAAATTTTCTAATGAATTTATTTAGCAAATATTTGAACGCTAATCATGATTTTGACTGCTTTTTTTCACTAGTGGTTACTACTGTATCCATTTTTTTGGCAAATTCATTATAGATTTTTTCAAGATCTTTTAGAGGCATTTCAATTCCCAAAAGTTTCATGATTTTACTCCAAGATTCTATGTATTTCTCATCATCAAGACCTTTTCCCAATGTTTCAGCTATTGAATTAATTCCCTCTGTTTTTCCTAATGAGTAAATAGCAATCTCTCTGTCAGTTAGCATAATCTTAATCCTTTTCAGTCATATAGTAATGTAGTTCAGTGTAACATTCAACACAATATTCTTCAAAATCAGTATGATCACAGTCATAGACTTTTTTCACATCATTATTACATTTAGCACAAGTTGGCATGTGTATCGTTAGGATTTTTTGATTTTAAATATGCCTAAACCAATTTGTACTAATCCTCCAATAGCCAATGGAAGTATTTCTGAAGCCATATTTCTTCCAGATGCTTCTACTTCTATAGGATCTGCCTTTCCAACTACAAACGCACCACCAGCAATGATCAAAGCACCTGAAATAATTATCATAATTCCAAGACCTTTTGATTTTTCAGTTCGTGAAATAAAATATGCAATAATTGGCAATATCAACGCTGGAAGACCTAATCCCATTCCACGCATTTTATGATCAAATGGAAGAAAGCCTTCAGCATTTCCAGTAGTTTCTACTACTGCAACATCAGCTGCATAAATTACTAGTAATCCAATTGCTATTCCAGTAATTATCAGAGCTGCAGTTAGAGCCATACTCATTACTACTCTCAACAACTAATAAATCTAATTAGACAGATTGTACGATTGTTTTTTCTTTAAGGGTATCTAATTTTTGTAATAACTCGTCAATGGACTCACCTGTCATTCCAACTACATTGAGATGTCCTAATTTTCTTAATGGTTTAGAAATTTTTTTACCATACATCTTCAAAAAAAGATCATCATCTGAAATTGCAAGTGGTCGATATTCTCCTTCAAATCCCTTTGCTCCCAAAATATTGTACATGACAGTATTATGGATTAGTTTTGTACTTCCAAGTTCCAAACCAAGAATTGCTCTTAGATGCTGCTCAAACTGTGATGTTTCGCTTGATTGTAATGTGTGATGACCAGAATTGTGAACCCTAGGTGCAATTTCATTAATTACTATACTGTTCTCTTTAGTAACAAACATCTCTATTCCAAAAACACCTGCACCTTGAAGAACAGTCATTGTTTTTTCTGCAATTAATTCAGCTTTCTTTGTGACTTCATTTGTAACTCTAGCTGGTGCAACTGTTTCACGTAAAATATTTTCTTCATGAATGTTTTCAACTAAAGGATACGTTTTGATTTGACCCTTAGTGTTTCGTGATGCAATTACGGATACCTCCATTTTAAATGGAACAAATTTCTCTAACATTAAATTTTGTCCTTTAAAATAATCAAATGCAGTTTGAATTTCATTTTCTGAATTTATTTTAAAATTACCTCTACCATCATATGCATCTCTTCTTACCTTCAATAATGCAGGATATCCAAAATTTTTCAACCCTTCTTTAACATCTTCAATTTTTTCTATTTTGATAAATTCTGGAACTGGAATATCATTTTCTACCAAAAAAGATTTTTGTAAAAACTTGTCTTGAATGATTCTTAGCGTTTCAGGAGATGGATTTATCTCTGCATTTTTTTCGACAGATTTTAGAACGTCACTATTTCCT
This sequence comes from Candidatus Nitrosopumilus sp., assembly GCA_046754145.1. Classification (GTDB taxonomy): domain Archaea; phylum Thermoproteota; class Nitrososphaeria; order Nitrososphaerales; family Nitrosopumilaceae; genus Nitrosopumilus. Next base: position 16,321 of record JBHHVF010000016.1, on the reverse strand, counting down.
GATTCAATTTCATAAGTAATAATATCTGATTTACTAGCCAAATCAACAATAGCATTTTTGTCTTTAAAATCTGCAACAATTTGTTCAGCACCAACTTGTGCTGCAGGACAATTTTCAGTGGGATCCAATACTATAATTTTGGATACGTACTCTGGCATTTTCTTTGCAGCCTCGGTAATCATCATTCCAAGCTGCCCTCCACCAATAATTCCAAGAATCTTTGCCATCACATGAACCAGTATTCATGTAGTAAAAATAGCTAATGTTGATTTGAACAATTTTGTTGGATTTTTCATAACAGTTATCGTTAATTACTCTCTAGTTTTTTCTAATATGTGGCATATTCAAAAAAACCCTTAGTCGGAATCATTATGGGGTCTAGTTCAGACAGCAGAGTCATGCAAGGGGCATCTGAAATTTTAGATGAATTTAAAATCAAACATGAAGATCAAATTGTTTCTGCACATAGAACTCCAGCTAGATTAACAGAATATGCACAACATGCTGAAAAAATGGGATTCAGAGTGATCATAGCAGGAGCTGGAGGTGCAGCACACTTACCTGGAATGATTGCATCACATACAGTTATTCCTGTTATCGGTGTGCCAATACTTGTCTACAATGACAAACATCCAAAAAAAACAGATGCGAAGTTTTCTGCATTTGGTGGGTTAGATTCATTATTATCAATTACAGAAATGCCATCAGGTTCTCCTGTTGTATCTGTAGGAGTTAACAAAGCTGGCAATGCCGGAATTTATGCAATGAAAATTCTTGCAAATGAATTTCCAGATTTAAAAAAGAAACTAAAAAGACACAAATCTGATCAGCATAAATCAGTCATAAAAGAATCAGATCAATTGAAGAAAGAAGGTCTTTCAAAATTTGCTAAAAAGAAATTCAAGTAAACTAAGTTAACAAGGTAAATTGAATGTTCTTCTTTCTTAGTGATTCAATCAACTGATTTGCTTGCTCTTGTCCTTGAGTTTCAAGACTTAGAGTGACTCCTGCTGAACCTGCATTGATGCCAGAACTTAGTCTATCATGTACTACTTCTATGATATTTGCATTGGCCTGAGCTATTTCATCAATAATGTCTTTGAATGTACCTGGTCTGTCAGGCAATAATACTGTGATTTTCAGTAAACGACCCATTGCGGCTAACCCCTTGTCTACAATTTGACCTAAAAGATACATATCCACATTTCCTCCTGCAAGAATTGCAACTACTTTCTTTCCAGGTGCAGGTTTTTTTGAGATTAAATATGCTAGACTAGCTGCACCTGCAGGTTCAACAACAAATTTCATTCGCTCCATTAACAAAAACATTGCTTTTGTGATTTCTGTGTCATCAACAAGAACAATATCATCTATAAGCTTACTGATAACAGAAAATGTCAGTTGTCCTGGAATTTTTACAGAAATACCATCTGCAATTGTTCTTGCACCACCACTTGCAGTCAAAGAACCTTGTTTGACTGATTCATACATTGATGGAAATGAATTAGATTGAACACCAACAACTTTGACGTTTGGATTTTTTTCTTTGATTGCAATTAAAGTTCCAGCTGCTAATCCTCCACCACCGATAGGAAGATAAATTTCATCAACATCTGGCAAGTCATCTAAGATTTCTAATCCTATAACTCCTTGAGCTGCTATAATTTGTGGATCATCAAAAGCATGTATCATAGTTGCCCCTGTTTCTTTGGCAATTTCTTTTGCTTTGGTAGATGATTCATCATAATTTACTCCCTTTAAGACTACATTAGCACCATAACCTTTGGTTGCCGCTACTTTTGCAGGAGATGCATTCTTTGGCATTACAATGGTGCAAGGAATTTTTTCTAATGATGATGCAAATGCCATTCCTTGAGCATGATTGCCTGCCGATGCTGCAACTACACCACGTTTTTTTTCTTCATCAGATAATGATTTTATTTTGTAATAAGCTCCACGAATTTTAAATGATCCAGTTCTTTGTCTGAATTCTGCTTTCAGGTAAACCTCAGAATCTGTAAGATTACTAAATACAGGTGAATGAATTAATGGTGTCTTCTTTATTTCATTTCCACGCATTGAGTTTGCCTTTAGTATTTCATCATATGTTGGGTTCATTGGAAATGTTGCTAGTAATACGATGTATTTGACTTCTTCTATACAAAAATTGTATTTTTTGTCAAATTTTATGCCTAGATTTCGAGCAATGCCTAAATAGTTCAATAAAGCGGTTCAAAATATATCGAGGGATCGGAACTCCCCTTTGAGAAGATTTCTCAATTCCCGGTTCCTTGATTTTAATTATAATTGAATAATTTTTTCAAATTCATCTAAACGTTTTAAAATATTTTCTTTAACAGAGTTAGATATTTTTTTTGGATCAAACAATCCTTCTTTATTTTTATTTTTAATAAACTCTAAATCTATTGTACATAAACAACCTTCTTCACCAGTTACTAACCTAGCATCATCAATCAATACAGGAGTTGTTTGATAAGTTTCAACTAAAAGAGAATCAAGCTCATTAAATAATTTAGTCTTTTTTTCAGATAATTCTTTAAAATTTACTCCAGCATCTTTTTCAATTTCAGCATAAACTTTTTCCCTAAATTCATCGTTTTCATAAAACACTTCAAACAATTTTTGATGATCAAAATCTTTGCATCCCATCTCTTTTAGTTTGTTTAAAACAAATTGATCACTATTATCAGAAATTTGTTGTTCAGTATTTTTAGTTAAATCTACAATCTTAGATAATTCTTTTTGGCAATCAAGTACACGTTGATTTGGTTTGTAATACAATAACACATGAAATTGTAATGAGAGATGTCCTGATATCAAATAACTTCCTTCCATTATCTCAAATTTTATAAAAATTCTTCTAATGTCTTCATTGTTGGAAACAGAAACATCTTGTAGAGACCAATCTTTGAGATTATTATTGATTTTTTGAAAATAATCGCTCACTTGTTTTGGATCAAATGTTTTCTGTTCTGTTATAGTAGAATCCCCCATCATTACTTTGGTTTCGATCATTTTTGTTTGATCAGTCATTTTTGTGAGGAAGATTTTTTGAATATCCTCATTTTTTTGATTTAATTGTTGAATGAATTCATTGGGAGATCTTGTACCTAAACGCACAAGAAATAACAAATTATTGTTCTCCTTAAACCTTCATCAATCTCTAAATATAGAAAATTTTGATTTTAGGCATGGTCGAATTCATAATTACTTGTATTAACTGCGGTGCCGAAGTTACAGAGTATTATAATGAAGGATATGAAGGAAAAAGAGGAAAATGCCCTAATTGTGGGGCAGAATTTCCCTTAGAATAAGGTGGTTTTGTATGATTGAAGATAAAAATGAAAATAAAGCAAAAAACGAATCAAAAACACCAAAAAAAATAGAAGATCATAAGTTAGTAGACATGCTTCTTAGCAAAGGTAAAGAACAAACTTTAGATTCTGAGACTATGATCTTAGAAACTCAAAAAAGAGTTTGGGGAGCTCTCAAAAAAGGTTATGAATATACAGGATTAGTTGATGAATCAGACCAATTTCTAAGAAAACATGTGTTTTCAAAATTAAATATGGTGGTACTTTATGTTGATTTGGTAGGTTCAACTACAATGACATTAGAAATGCCTGCCGAGAAAATTGCAATAATTGTAAGTTCATTTTCACAAGAGATGGCTGCAGTAATTAGACAACATCATGGATATGTACTAAAATTTGTGGGCGATGCTGTAATTGGGTATTTTGTCTCAGAAGAAAATGAAGGAATTACAGCAGATAATGCAGTAAGTTGTGCAAAATCAATGCTTACAATAATTCAAAAAGGAATCAATCCCATTCTTAATCAATATGATTATCCAGATTTAATGGTAAAGATTGGAGTTGACTTTGGACAAAACATTGTAGTAAGATATGGATCAGACATAGAACATTCTCATGTAGATTTAATGGGACCTGCAATGAATATTGCTTCAAAAATCCAAAGCATGGCAAAACCTAACCAAATATTGATTGGTGATGATGTACATCAAAGACTACATCCAGATTTTCAAAAAGAGTTTACTCAAAGTATTTGGAAAGATAATGAATGGAAATATCGTTCTAGATTAACTGGTCAAATTTACAAAGTTTATGAATACAAGGGATAATTACATATCAAATTATTATACAGTAAATCTTTCTGGACATTCAACATGTTCATAGTGATGTTCAGTGAATTTTTCTTGAACAACATAGATTACAATCTTATGTAGATCTTTTTCTTTGATGTCTTTTTTACATTTGAGACATGTTTTTTTTGAACAGGCCATGTGTATCAGCGATCCAAATTGGAAATCTATAAGGATCAGCGATCAGCTCAAATTGAGTTAAAATGACTAGAATTTTACTAAACAGTATATCAAATGCCTAAAGCAAGGCAGAAATATAGCAAATATGAACCAAATTTGTGGAAAATTTACCTACAAAACACTTAGAAGACCTTTACGGATTGAACCCAACTATTCCTCATATGGCATTACAATTCCCTCGATTGCCTCCTGGACTGACGCATCCAATGTTTAATATTTATGAAAATCCAATGAAAGAGAAATTTTCACAAGAAGTTGCCACTGTTAATCAAAAACTACAAGGATTTCAACACATGTATCAGCAATATGCTGCGGGATTATTATCAATGAATTCTTCAATAATTCCTCCTGGACATCCGTTGTATACTAGAGAAAATTCACTTGAAACACTTCAAACTGAAAATGATAAACTATTAAAAGAAAATTTAGAATTAAAGAAAAAATTAGATAAAGAAAATACTCCTAAAGGACACTAGAAATTTTCAAATTTGCAATTAGTAAGAATCCTTATTAATTCTAAAATTAATTTTGAATATGGTAAAAACTCCTGCTGACAAATGGAAAGATGCTGTAATAAAATATAGAATGCAATGTCAAAATATTATAAAAATATCAAAAAACATCAGATATGCAGGAGTCATAAACGTGTATGGAAGAACATTAACTGGAATAGTCAGACCAAATCTAAAACCTCTATTAAGATCAGAGCAAGTAAAAAATGAATTTTTTATAATCTCTACTTTAATGTCATTAAGAAAAAATACTGCCAGTACCGTTGGAAAATTAGAACATGTAATTTTACAACATCAAAAAATAACAATTGTAATTTTACAGAAAAATGATATTACGTATTATGTTTCAATTAACAAAAAAGTAAAAAACTTAGAAAAAATTATCTCTTCGATAAAAAAGATAATTTAAGCTGGTGTAAATCCTCTATATCCACCTGTTTGCTGAGCTTTATCACCGAAGATTGGCTCAAATAGTGAAATTAAATATCCATCAGGATCCATAATCACTGCATTTTTTCCAGCATCTTTTTCTACAATATCGCGATGAATTTTGACACCTTTTTCTTTTAATTCGTCAATTGCAGATTGTACATCTCCAACAAGAAATCCTATAGTGATACCGTTATCAATAGAACTACCAACGTGTTCTGCTGTTAAGGATGCTGGATGTAAACTCAATAAAGCACCAGATGTACCTAAATCCACCCAAGATCTTCTTTGATTTTTGATTGGGAGACCTATTACTTCATGATAAAAAGCCAGAGATTTGTCTATATCACTTACAGCCAAAATTACATTTCCAACTTTTTTGATATTCACGGATCTACTATAACTAGATGTTCTTTAAATCCTTATTGTCACTGGACTTCGACCATGGTTTCAGTCCTTTCTACCCCACTAATTTTTTGAATCTGATTAGCCACTTCTTTAATCTGAATTAATTGTTCAACATCAACTATTGCAACAGCATCAAATTGTCCACTTGTTGGAAAAGAATCAGAGATTGATGCAATTTTTCTTAGTCTTGCGGCAATGAGTTTTTTTGGAGATTTTACTAGAATTATTGCCCTTACCACCCAAGATTCACCTCCACTTCAATTAGCGTTTCAGTAGTAACAATGTCTTTGATTTTTTTAAAATCAATTACCATGTTGTTAATTTCATCAATATTCCCTTGTAAAATTGCACTAATGTCTGCTCTTCCAGTAACAACCATAACCTGTTTTACAATTTTACGTTTTTTCTTTAATATTTGAACAACAGAATCAACCTTACCTGGTTTTACCATTATCAAGCACAATGCACGCATAACTAGTATATGTCACCGGATCGGATAAAGATTCCTAGTCAGATGCTTCTTGGGATCTTGCTTCTTCAAGATATGCTCTTCTTTCCTCATTAACTTTTTCCTGATCAATTTCGATATCATCATCAACTATAACAATACCTCCATCGTCAAATGACTCTTCTTTTGTTTTTTTACTCTTTGATTTTGTTGATTTAGCTTTTGATTTGGTAGTTTTAGTAGACTTAGTCTTTGATGTTTTTGCTTTAGTTACAGTTTTCTTTACAGAAGTTTTCTTTACAGTTTTCTTTACAGCTTTTTTTCCAGCCATGAATGTCGAAAATCAAAAGTTTGCCTTGTTTTTAAAGATTATGCAGAATTATTTTTTAGCAGAAATCGTCTGATGCAGGCTTCAATAATTAATTTGAAATTACTATTTTCATAATACCATGTATCGATCACTTGATTTGGTATGTTAGTATCATTACATACTATAGACTAAATCGGTTTAAATTAACAAAGATCATGACTACATGTCCAAAGTGTGGAAAAGAACCGGATGTCAAAAATGATTCAAAAAATCATTTTCTGGTGGATCGTAGAGGTAAAGTAGTATCTGAGAAAGTGTGTAAATTCTGTAACTAATTTTGAAAATAGTAGCCATCCAAGTCAATAATTTACTCTTGATTCAATTTATCATCTGTTAATTCTTTAAAAATTCTATTAGGAGGTGGAAAGAAATAGCAACATTAGCAGATTATACAACAATAGGCGATTCAGTCAGTTTGGCAAAAATTGGAGAGAAGGCATTTACAATCAAATTCATCGAAGATTCAGACTATACTCAAGGTGACGAAGTTACAAAAGGAGTCAAAATCACAACCCAAGAAACATTTGAGATTGATGGGAATTACATCAATAAATTTCACACTACAAGAGTAGCGATTGTAAAAAAATTCAACAATCAAAAACTTCGTGATGACGTGAATAATGGAACTCCATTAGGACCTGTAAAATGTATCTCTGAAAAATCAGCATCTGGTAAAAACTACTTTAATCTGACAGACGCATAGAAGGTTTTCTACCCTTACTTTATTTCTAAAGAAAGGGAGTAAAATGAAAACCAAATATGCTAAGTGAAATCTCTACTTAACAATATGTCATTATAAAAAATGACGTCAAATTTACCACAATTCATTTTTAAATTAAGCACAATGTATTCATGTGTGATTCCAAAATTATCAATAATTATTGCACTATGTAGTATTCCCTTGATTTTGATAATTGTTGTTCCTCAAACAAATACAGACTGTTCTGGAAATGCATTGTGCCTAAAAGGAAAAATCACCAATATTATTGATGGAGATACAATAGATGTTGGAGACACAAGGGTAAGATTGTCTCTAACCTCTACTCCTGAATTAGATCTTTTAGAAGGAATTGAAGCAAAGAAGTTTGTAGAAGAAACTTGTCCTGTGGGGTCAGATGTTTTAGTGGATGAAGATGATGGGCAAATAGATGGAAGTTATGGTAGATTAATTGGAAAGGTATTCTGTCAAGGAATAATGCTTAATGAAAAAATCTTAGAAAAGGGATTTGGTGAAATTGATACATTTCATTGTATTCAAAGTGAGTTTAATGATGAATCTTGGGCTAAGAAATTTGGATGTTAAAATCAGTGCCGCGGGCGGGATTTGAACGCGCGACAGCCCGGTCTTCAGCCGAGTGCTCTCCCAGGCTGAGCTACCACGGCACTTAAAAAAATGCATTCAGTTGAGGAATTAAAGTTTGTCTTTTCAGATCTTCCAGAGAATATCGTCTCTGTTTTTTCTCTTATTGATTAGACGGCCCATTACAAAAAATAAATCAGACAATCTATTGAGATATTTGATACAGTTTGAATTAATTTCGTCTTTTTCACTTAATTTAACCACTTGAGTTTCAGCTCTCCTCACAATAGTCCTAACATAGTGTAATTGAGTAGCAGCGATATCACCTCCAGGTAGAATAAAATTTGTTAATGGTGGAAGTTCTACTTCAAATTTGTCAATATACTGTTCTAGTCTTTCAACCATATCTAATGTAACTCTGTTTTTTACATCATTTAGGTTTGGGTTTGAAAGATCTGCCCCAACCAAAAATAGATCATTTTGAATGTCTGTTAAAATTTTTGTAATATCTTCATCTAATGAATTAGTCAAAACTATTCCTAGTGCCGCATTTGCTTCATCTACTATACCATATGAAATGATTCTAGGATGAGATTTCTCAATTCTAAAATTTCCTTGTAGGCCTGTATTTCCATCATCCCCTGTTTTGGTATAGATCTTCATCAACTAACTATGGCAAAATCAACTATTATGTTATTCGCAATATCACAATATGAAAATTCATTAGGAGAAAACATTACCCATATTGTGATAAAATGGCCTTAGATTTTTTTAAAACTGCTGCAAATCTCAAAAAAATATCCAGACAGGGATGGATAGATAAATTATCCATAGTTAGTCCTGAATCCGTTGCAGACCACACTTATTCAATGGCAATAATGGGCATGATAATATCGGATTTAGAAAATTATAATTCGGAAAAAATAATCAAAATGACATTACTGCATGATTTAGCTGAATCAAAAATTGGAGACTATACACCTGAACAACTCAACAAGACAGAAAAGAACAAATTAGAAAATAATGCATTTCATGAAATTGTTAAAAACTTACCTGACTTGATTAAATCACAATATTTACAAATTTGGCAAGAATATCAAGAAAATAATTCTGTAGAATCAAAGATTGTACATCAAATTGATAGATTAGAGATGGTACTTCAAGCTAAAGTCTATGAAAAAGATGGATATTCTAAAGAAAAACTCGAATCTTTTTTTGAATCTGCAAAAACAGACATTACTGATCCTAAACTAAAAGAATTATTTACAAAAATAATCACAGATACATAGTAGAAACATGTCTGAGAGAACCAAAGATGAATTAATTGATGCACAAAAACAAGTGATAGGGATTTTATTTGAAGTGATTAAAAGACTTCAAGCAAATAACAAATTAGATGAAGAATATTTTCAAATAATTACAAAAGATAATAAAAATGAAATTCGTCTCAAAGAAATTCTAGATGAAAGAACAGAGAATGCAAAAATTGTTGCACGATTATTAGAACAATTAGAAACCTAAGTGTCACAACCACAATCATCATCAGAAACAATCCTTAGATGAGCTGTTTGCTGATACTTATCTTGAACATAATTTGAAAGGTTTGCAATCCGAATTATGGGGTCTTTAGTTGTCCAACTCCCTTCATTTTTAAACCAAAATTCAACTTCATCAACATCATATCTTTCGCCACTTTTAACAATAGTTTTGAAAATAGATTTTATCTCATCGACTTCTGACTCAGATAGTTTTGTTTTATCCTCAACCATAGTCGTTATTTCATTTAGCTTAATTATCACATTATTTGTTAGAGGCATAGGTTCAAAAAATCTAAGATTCTATAACAATCTTTTGAAGAGATATTGTTTTTATAACAATTACATTATTTTGGAAACATGCAGTATTTTCAGGCTTTAAAACTAGGTCAAAAAAGAGTTGCAGAGGCAAGGGAATACCTCAACAAATTAACTGATGGGAAAGCAATGCCTGCACTAGCACTAATCGACAATAAATCTAATGCATGGGAACCTGTAGGGGAAGAAAACCTGTATGCATTTGTTGATGAATCAGCAGGTTTTGTATTGACTGATAATAGTGGATACATTCTTGCACTAGTTGACAAAACTGGTTCATCAAAAACAATAGTTCAAGGAGTAACAAAACAACAAAAAGAAAACTTGGAAAAATCATTTGAGGCAGACAACATCTCAAAATTTGAGGGTAAAGTTATTCTTCCTGTCTAGTTTCTAGCCTTAAAACGTAAACCTTTAGTTAGATGATATAGAGAATAGTAAAATGACTAAATTTTCTCAAGAGATTGAAGTTAGTGGTCACATAATTGACTCTTTGATTTTAACTAAGATCTTTGATAAAATAATGGATCTTAAAGGAGAATTTCAAGTACAAAAAATTGACATTGGTAAAAGAAAGAAAGATCAATCATATGCTCGATTACTTGTTAAAGGAAAAAATCAAAAACATTTAGACAATATTTTAGAAACAATTTATCGAGAGGGTGCAGTATCGAAAGTCCAAAAGGAGGTCACACTAAAAAAATCATCAAAAAACAATGTAATGCCTGATAATTTTTACAGTACAACAAATAACCACACACAGATTTTCCATAAAGGAAAATGGATTCAAGTTGAAAATATGATGATGGACAAATGTATTGTTGTAAAGGGAAACAAAGCATTCTGTATTCCAGTAAGAGATGTCAAAAAAGGAGACCAAATAATTGTAGGTGAAAGGGGAATAAAGATCACTCCACCTGAACGTCCAAGAGAAGGAGTAAATGTTTTTGAGTTTATGGGTAGTTCAAGTTCTAGTGAAAGACCAACTCAACATATTGCAAAAAAAGTTGCAGAAGACATTTACAATACAAAAAAGAAAGGTGGAAAAATAGTCATAGTTGGAGGCCCAGCTATAGTACATACTGGCGCAGCTGATGCAGTTTCCGAACTAATCAAATCGGGGTATATTGATGGAGTGTTAGCAGGAAATGCCCTTGCAGTTCATGATGTAGAATATGCCACACTTGGAACATCTTTAGGAATGAATGTACATGATGCAACCTTAGCATATCATGGGCATAGAAACCACATGGATGCAATCAATGCAGTATTCAAAGCTGGGTCTATTGCAAATATGGTAAAAACCAAGAAATTGAAAAAGGGGATTATGTATGAATGTGTAAAAAACAAAGTACCATTTGTGTTAGCAGGTTCAATAAGAGATGATGGACCATTACCTGATGTTATTACTGATGTCACTCAAGCACAACGTGAATACAAAAAAGTTCTAAAAGATGCAGATATGGTAATCATGATTTCTACTATGCTTCATTCTATTGCAACTGGAAACATGCTTCCAGCAAACGTCAAAGTAATTGTAGTTGACATCAATCAACCCACAGTTACAAAACTCATGGATAGAGGAACATGGCAGGCATTAGGAATTGTATCTGATGTTGGTGCATTTTTACCAATGGTGGTACAACAAATTAGAAAAAAGAAATGATCAAGGTATTAATCTAGGATGTAGTATATGCAATCCATTAGAATCAAGTTCAATTAAATGCATTTGTTCACTATGCTTTGTTCCACGCATCTTTGTTACTTGAATTGTTCTCTCCATTGTATCTTCTTTTCTAGTATGACGAAGTTGAATAACTCCTGAAGTTACAAACCACTCTAAAGGAATTTCATTATTTTCAGAATATTCAGATAGAATCAAGCTGGTTACACCAAAGTTTTCAAGTGCCTGAACCATTCCTTGAAGTCCTTGTCGCATGTAAAACTGATCATTGTACTGCATTGCCAAAATTGTAAGCGAGTCAATAACAACTCGTTTTGCTTCAATTCGTTTGATACTACTAAGAAGTAATTTGGTTAAATGTTCAAATGGCAATTGTTCTCCACGGTAAAGAGATTCATCTTTCCCAATTAATTCATCTTGGATTTTAAATGGCCTTGCATCAACCATTAGGATTTTCTCTTTTGCAATTAAATCATCAAAGTCCCAACCAAAAGATTTACAGTCATTTTTTATGTCATCAATGTTTTGAGACATTATCACATAAACCCCTGATTCATCAAAGTCTTTGGCACCAGAATAGAGATATTGCAATCCAAATGTGGTTTTACCACTACCTGGAGGTCCTGAAACAGTAACAGTACGTCCCATCTTCATACCTCCTGAAATTATAGAGTCCAAGCCAGGAATTCCTGTTTTTACTTTAGAATATGTAGAGTCCATATCTATAAAAAAACTAACGAGAATTTTCTATATAAATAGAGGGACTAGTAAAATTCTAACAAATGATTTTCATACAAATTACTACAAGTGAATGTTTTTGGAGCTTGCCCATAAGGACTCAAAGAGTAATTTCATAGCATATCCCATAGAGTTTGAGTTTGTCCACATTGCAAATGGTTCATCTGTTGAGTTTGCATTTTTGGTAAAGAACAACATCTCGCTATTGTCTTTTAGAATAAAGCACAGATGGTTTTCAATATCATTGCTTAATTTTTTGATATTCTTTCTTTCTAAATCATCAAAAATATAAGCAGTTTTTTCTGAACATGCACTTAATAATCTAAATTTTTGTTTTGATTTGATAAATGATTCTAAGAAATCACCATGATATAGTTTAAGATAATCTTTTTCAGACCCTAAAATTAAAAATTCATCATTATAATTATCAGTCATTTCAGTAATCTTTGAATGAATTTGGTTTGCTCCTTGTAACATTTGAAATTTTTCTTCAACATCATCATGAATTGTATCAAAGGCCGGAATGTTGTTCCATAGTTCTGACAATCCTTTTTCCATTTGTTCAAGGGATTTTACTCGTTCTTTTTCTGAATTAACCAAAATCCATATTGCCTTATCTAATGGTACTGCATTAAATTGAATTGGGTGTTGAAATGTTGCTGAAACAATTCCTTTGTTTTGTAAAGCAGACAACAAGTGATATGTTTCTGTTCTAGGTAATTTGAGAGCTTTACAAACTTCTGGAGCAGTCTTTGAACCATATTTTCCTAGATAAATGAATACTTTGCTTTGGTTTGATGTCAAACCATATTGTGATAATTCTGTTTGAACTTTTTCAACAGATAGTTTGTATTCATACATTTGAGAGTCAGGAGTAGAGTCAAATACAGATGATTGTGTTGTTTCGTTTGCCATGTTTTTTCAGGATCCTCCGATAGAAAATACTAGACTATATTGTGGTATAGCTAATTTTATTAGATCGAGTTGATCGTTTTTGTCTATTTTTTGATATCTGCTACTCAAGAAATTAGGCATAAAATTTCACTATGCTCCTATTTTTATGATATTTTCGACTGGAATTGCAGTACCTGAATAGATCGATTTTAAAGAAAAATTTTGTCTCATTCCTGTAGACTTTAAGAAAGCAATTTCTAAGATACCTTCAGTTCCTTTAAAAGCAATACACCCCATGTCCTCTTTTAGGCCTTTTTTAATTAGATTGTTTAAAGATGAAAGAGTTTTCTGAAGGTTTTCACGTTTTGATTTTAATTCCTCGATTGCCTTAAAATATAATTCTAGTTCTCCTTTCAAGCCCATCCCATTATACACTAATATTTCATTGAGATTATACCATTTGTCACTAATACCTTTTTTTGATTTTTTCTTTTTATCAGAACCTTTTTTGTCTTCTGATTTTTTTGATCTTTTCGCTTTATCTTTTACTTTAGTTTTTGATTTTGTTTTAGATTTGTTATCGACTGAACCTCCTTCTAATTTTGCTTTTAATGCTAGAAAATCAGGATCATCAGACGATAATTCTTCATTTGTTCTAATTTTTTCACCTAATAGATTAGAATATTCTTGAATTATCGATTCAGTGTCTTCAATTTCTTTTTCTAGATTTGTTTTTAGAGAGTTAACAGAATTAAATCTCTCAATTAAATTTTTCAATTTTATTCTTCCTCAAGAGGAACTATTGATGGAAGATTTTCTTTGAGTTGACTTAGAGTACTAAGTTGTTTTGTAGCAGTACGCAAGAAAGTAATTTTTTCAGTAAGGTAAGATTTTTGCTTTTGAATCAATTCTAACAATTGTGGAGTAACATATTCAACGATTTGTGTAATTGTCTCAGGAGCATAATCAGTAAATTGTTTGGTTTCACTCTTTCCATTACTCAATTTAATTACTAGTTTTAAGTTTGGAAGTAATGTTATAGTAGAATCAGGTGGAAGGTTAAAAATTTCAGGGTGAACATTAGTTGAGAATCCTAAAAATTGAGTGATTACTTGTAGTGCATTATGCAGGTCATCAATTACATTTGTTTTTTGGTCTTCTAATTCATAAATTTGAAGAGATTCTTCCATCAGGGTATTTAGTTGTGTGAGAGTTTTTGCATTAACATCATTAGGATCTACTGAAACCTTTTCTTTGGCACTAGTTGTCTCTTGTTTTTTAGTAGTTTCTTGTTCTGGAGTACTAGCAACATCTTGTTTTTGTGCACCAGTATCCTTTGGGTCAGTAGATTCTGCTGATTGCATTGATCTCTAACTGGGTAAAAATTACATATTAAGTTGTATGTTCCTCAATGTTACACCAATTTCAAAGCCAATTATGGTGTAACTACTTCTACTGAGCCTACAATAACTGATCGTGTGAACGTTTCACCTTGATCGGAATAGCCTACAATCCATATTGTTGTAGAATACAGACCATCAACCATTAAATTTCCTACTTCAGTCTTTGCTGGAGTGTCTGTAGCCTCATTGAATATTAGTTGGATTACATCACCTGGAGGAATGTGTTTACTGTCCTGATCCTCAGACAAAAGTGTACCATTTGCAGATTTAATTAATCCTGCATAAGAACCTCCAGTTCCATTGAAATTCACCCTTGTCCCTTGATATGTCAAAAATATTCCATCGTCACCAGTGTTTGAGACAAATATTTTAAATTCATCTTGAGGACTGTGCTCATAGTAAGTTGGAAATGGGTTATCAGGATATGGTATTTGCATAAAGCTAGGATAAGGATCAGTCATACTAGTATCGTCAATTTTCATATCTACCTCAAGTGGTTGCCAAGTTGAAGTAGCACCTTTCCAAGTAAAATACAAATCTAATCTTTGATTTGCTAGAAGATTTAGCTCAGGCACATTCATAGTCATATTGGTTTGAGTGTATGCCCAATCATCATTATTTCCTCCTTCCTTAGGATCTGCAAACGCAGTTTTTACATTAGTAGATGAATAAGCAGATGAAACATAATTTCCATTTGCATCTGTCACATTTAACCACACATCAAACTCATGTGCTCCATCACCATAATTAGTTTGTGCTAAATCATCACGCTCACCAGCTGTAAAACAAGAACCACTACAATTATCATTATTCCAGTGCATGATATCATCAATCCAGCCTTTGAAGAAATTTCCATTTTCGTTTACATTAGTACCAACGTGCCATCTTACATTACCATTAAGTTCTACATTTTGTTCATTTACATTGTCATCTACATATATTGAAACTTCTGGATTGTCTCCATCTGTATTTGTAATAGTCAATCTACAATCATCAGTATCTCCATCTTTTTCTATAATTGCATGATGCCATACTGCATCATCATAGTCCAATGTCGATTCACATACTACAGATTGAGATTCTCCATCATTATTTGGAGAATAATGAAATTGGAGTTTCCCACCAGTAGGTCCTGCAGGTCCTGCAGTTAATAATAGCCTATAATGCTCACAGTTTGGACAACCAGTATTATCTGTCCAATCCACTAAATACATGTCATTTGCAATTGCCAGATCATTATCCTGTGTTTTAAACCACAATGAAGTAACACTTCCTTTATCTGCAATATGGTTACCATGTGCAGCATTAACATTATTTAGGCTTCTAAAACAGTCATCAGTTCCATCAAAGAAGTAAGAACCAGAATTATGTGGACCTGTGCCTGCTTGCCAATCAGGAACGTTACCACTTCCATAAGTAATAACTAATGTAGGTGCGGGGTTATTATTACTGTCTTCAGAATTAGCTTTTCTTTGATCAGAACTTGGCGAAGTTGGATGATCATATAATATTATTGAAAGGGCATTACCATTACTCCAACCTGCTCTATTAACAATCTCTTGAATTATTGGGGAAAGATCGGGAGTGGTAGTATTAACACCTTCTTGACCAGCAGTCCATGCAGGAACATTCATCCAATCAACATAAGCAGTAGTTAATGGCCTATTTGAGATGTTATTAGCTTGACCATCAATAAATTGATCTGCATTATCATCTGCAGGAAGTTCTCCATAAATTCTCAAATTAGTTACTCCAGAGTCAGTATTTCTTGGTTCAAATTGTAATGTTGCAGAAGTGATTGTCTCTGCATTGTTTATTGGTACTGATGTAAATCTAACACCAGTAATTCTTTGTTTGTCACAATTACCATTACATGCCAATTCAAGATCATTACCATTAGCATTTACATTATTATTATC
>JBHHVF010000015.1:0-28841 GCA_046754145.1 Candidatus Nitrosopumilus sp. | reverse complement strand
ACCAACACCAGAACCTGAACCAACACCAGAACCTGAACCAACACCAGAACCTGAATCCGAAGGTTTGCCTATGGCCATTACTATTTCAACTCCAGAAGGAGTTGGTGCACCAGGATGTGAAACAACTAATGAATGCTATTTACCTTATGAAGTAACTGTTGCAGTAGGGGCAACAGTAACATGGAGTAATGATGATCTTGCTGCACATACTGTAACAAGTGGAATTCCACCAGATGCCACAGGACTGTTTGATTCTGGATTGTTCATGTCTGGTTCCACTTTTGACTTTACATTTAATGATGCAGGAACTTATGATTACTATTGTATGGTACATCCTTGGATGACCGGAATTGTGAATGTTAGTTAAAGGGCTGTAACTTTACTTCCTTGTTCAGATGATTCAAATTTATAAATTTGTTCTACTGTTGAATCTTCGAAAATTTCTGCATCATGTGTAATTATTAGAAACTGCATTGGTGTTTCTGAATTTGAAATATTTGATAATTGAGATAATACTCCCACTAGTGATTTTTTCCTCTCAGTATCGAGATGAGTTGTAGGCTCATCAAGTATCATCAGGTTAAGATTTGATGCTCCAAGAAGGCTTGCCATACCTAATCGTAAGGCCAATGCCACACTGACTTTTTCTCCACCACTAAGTGATTCTAGTTCCAAGACTTCACTTTTTGAATAACAAGTAATAGAAATGTCCCTTGTCTTCTCTGATAATAAAATTCTCTGAATCTTTGTGTTAAGTAGTGTGAGATATTCAGATGCTTTAGCAGAAATTGTATTAAGTGCCCATGATCTCAGACTAGTTGCAACAGGACCATCTCTACTAAACACATTGGTTTGAATCTCATCAAGATTAGTTACATATTCTTTTACAATTTGTAGCTCAGAAATTGCACTTTGAATTATTTTGATTTGCTCTTCAGCTTTGGAAATTGTCTCTGAAATTGCACCAATCTGTTGGTCTATATCCGAAAGTTCTGTTTGTTTTTGATTTACTAATACTTTGAGATTTGCAAATTCTTGCTCATCAAATCCCTTAGTCTCTATCTCTAATTTTGAAATATTTTCAAAAATCATTTTAGCATGAGAATCTATCTGTGATATTTCTAACAGATTTCCATTAGTTAATGGAATTTTTTGTTTCTTTGTTTCTGTATCTTCTTGAATTTTCTTTAATTCTTCTTGCGTTCCAATAGAATATGCTCTAAGTGTAGCTTCTGCATCTCTTGCATTTTGTAGCTTCTCTGAAAATTCTTTTTTCTTTTGATTGTATGTGTCTCTTTCTTTTTTTATTGAGATAATTTTTTCTTCTAGTGTTATCATTTCTTGTTTTAGATGCTCTTCTTGGAATAGTGGATTTAGTTTCTCAACATCAGAGTCACACACAGGACATTTGTTGTCTTTAAGCTGAAGTTTTGATGCAAGTAATTGTTTTTCTTTTAGTGACGCAGTTTGACTAGTCATCTCTTGAATTTTTTTTAATGCATCTTCAATTGCTTGTTCGATTTTTTGGATTTTTGATTCCAAATCCTCTTTTAGATTGGCATGCTCAAAACAGCCCTCACAGTCACGGATTTTACGCTCATTTTCACTAATTTCATGCTGAATTTCATGAATTGCCTCTTTTGCATATTCTATTAGTTCCTTTTTTCTCAATTCAATCTGATTGATTTTGTCAATTTTTGGAGTTTCTATTTCTACTTTTTTTCTTAATTCATCAACTTCTGTTTTCAACTTTTCTTGTTTTGTTTTTAATTGATCTTTTTCCGGTTTTGCATCTTCAATCTCTTTTTGATATCTTTCTAGATCTCTTGACAAAATTTCAATATGTGTATCATCATATCCAACTTTTTCTCTTATATTTTCACGAAACTCTTTGTTTACTATCTTCATTGATTCAGATGCAACATCAAGCTTGTCAATTCCAATAATTGCATTAAGTAATTCTTTGAATTCCTTTGGTTTTGCATTAATTATTGCATTTAACTCACCTTGTTGAACAATAGATGCAACCTTTAGTTTTTCAAAATCAAGACCAATAGTTTTTTCAACTTCATGGGTCATTGATTCTCCAAACTGTTTTCTCTCTCCAGCTGCAATCTCAATACGATTATCACTGACTATTTCAGAAAATGTTGCAGCTAGAGTACCTTTACTGTCTATCTTTCTTACAGCCTCATATTGTTTTCCATTAACTGAAAAGCCTATCTTTGTAAATCCTTGGGTTGTTCCACGCTTAATCAATCCCTTGTTTGATTTTCTTGTATGTTGACCAAATAATGCAAATGTAATTGCATCAATTATGCTTGATTTTCCTGCACCATTATCTCCAACAAATACAGTAACACCATTTTCAAATTCTAATTTGGTGTCAGAGTGTGCTAAAAAGTCACCAAGCTCAATTGATGTGATCATTTTTTATTCTCCTTTTTGTGTTTCTCAAAGTTTTCAATAATTATCTGAGTTGCTTCTTTGATTTGTCCCGAAGATAATACTGGAAGTAATTCCTTTATTGCAAAAGTAGCAGACTGCTCAGAACCTAATGCATCAACTGATAGTCTAAACATCTCATCATCAATGACATTTGGTCTGTCTAAAAATACGGTCGAGTCAGAAACCTGCTTTGTGCTAATTCTCCAAAAACATCTCAAAACAAGTGAATTTAGCCTCGAAATTTGTGCCTGAATATGGTCAGTTTCTATGTTTTCACCTTTAATTTTTACTTCAACAATTGGTTTTTTTGCAAAACCTGAAATTTTCTCAGAAATTTCATCTATTGTCTTTGATAGTTCCTTGTATTCAGTATTGAAGGAAAACTGTGGTCTTGTTTCTAATTCAATCCAATTTGGTTTTGCTTCCTCACCAGAAATATCTACTTCTAAGAATCCTTTCTTTGTCTCTTTAATTCCCTCACTTGTAGTTGATTCAATGGAACCAGGATATGCAATTGGTCCATTTAGATGATTAAACTGTTTGATGTCTTTATCATGTAAATGTCCCATTGCATAGTATGTGAAATTTTTTGGCAAGTCAGTTGATTGAATCTCTCCTGCAAACTTGTTGAATTCTGTAATGCCTTGATGTAAAACTAAAATTTTGTGTCCAGAATGATTCTGTGCAATTTTATCAATTTGTGCAAACTTTTCTTCATATTGTGGGATCTCTGCTTTTCTAATCTTATCAAATCCAGCTAATAGTACTCCTTTGTATTCAATTGGTTTTCCTTGTCCGATATATTTTGAGAATTCTAAATTGTGATACACGTATGGAATTGGCGTAGTTCTAATTCTGCTAATGTCATGTTCACCTAGAATAAAAAATGAATCAATGCTGTTTTGTTTTAATCGCTTTAATCCATTTGCCATCTGAACAATTGCAGTTCCATTTGGATTTGGAACATGAAAGATATCTCCTGCAAATATTACAAAATCTACTTTGTCTTTAATTGAAATATCAATTGCCTGATTAAATGCATCATAAACATCCTGTGCACGTTCTTCTGAACCATACTGTACTAATCCCAAATGTGTGTCTGAAATATGTGAAAATAACATTAGTCTAATAACAAATCTTTTTGGACAAGTCCTTGTGTTGATTCAACTGCAATTTCTTTCATCTTCTCTGCATTAGCCCAAGCATTAACTGCACTTTGATCTGCTCCCATTATCTTCTCTTTTACTTCTTCAACATGGACTAGTGATGGCAAATTAGTCCATTGGCCTACCAAAACTGCATCTCCTACGTTAAGTGAGGTCAATTGAGCAATCAATTCCCGGCTAGTCGACTCTGTTGCCGAGGCTATTTGACGCTGATCATCTTCTTGGATTATCTTCATTATTGCAAATGACCCCATTTGGCTTAGGACATTAAGATCTACACTTCTTGGTCTCTGAGATACTACTCCTAGACCCATTCCAAATTTTCTACCCTCTCTTGCAATTTTTGCAGTCCAGTATTTTGCACTAGTGTCATGATCTTTTGGAATAAAGACATGTGCTTCTTCAATGATTACAAATATTGGTGAATTGAATCGATAGTTTCGCTCTCTCTTTGTTTTTCCGTGTCTTGCAATACTGGCATCTTTTCTATCTTTGAGTAGTTGTTGCAAGTAAAATGCAACTGCAACATTGGCTTGTTTTTCTGATAATTCTGAAATGTTTAGAATGTTTGTGCGACCTTCTTTGATGAAACTAATTGGATCCCCCATGTCTGGATCTAAGATATCTTCAAATCTTCTTTGAGCCTCATCTATGATATCTTGAACTCTATATGCTGATGTTCGTATCTCTTTTAGTTTTTTATCTTCTGAATTTACAATAAAGTCAACTTCGTTTTCTAATTTTTTCCAAAATTCTTTTGATTCTTTAACATGTTTTGTAAATGCCATTCTTAACACACGTTGTTGTACATTTGCCCCATCTCTAATCTCTAAGACTTCTGAGAGTTGATCAGCATCTAACAATCTTGGATTTATCTTTGCATCAATTACATTGATGCGTGGAATGTTTAGAGATGTGTAGTCATTGTGATAATCAAAAATTATCACAGTTCCTTTTAGTTTGGAAATTTGTTTTGTAATTAGTGAAACAAGATTGCTTTTACCCATACCAGTCATTGCCAAAATTCCTAAATGTCTTGAAACGATTTTATCCAAATCTACTTTGGCATCAATTGTTTTGTTTCGTAAGAGACTTCCAATCTTTACCCATCCTTCATTTTTTGGACTGAAAATTTCTTCAAGGTCTTGCTTTGTTGGTTGAGTAATTCCTGTGCCTGGAATTGGAGGAATTGCAGGAATTATTGATTGACCTCTCCTTAAATTTTCTAAAAATCCTAAAATTCCAATGTGTGCAGTAAATGTTTTGTCTCGTTTGTTTAGCTCTGCAATCTCAGTACTTTCAAATGCCTCATCAAAATTTCTTACATCAGTAAATGCAGCACTAGTTACTGAAGATCTTTCAACTAGCCCAAGAATTTCTCCTTCATCTGAACCTATTTTGATATATTCTCCAACTGAAAGTGCTCTTGATGTTATGGCAGTAACAAATGTTGGTTTTGATTCACCTATTACAAAACCTAAACTCATCCTAATACCTCTCGTGAACCAATTTCATTGCTTAATCCTAACAAACTAACCATTTTTGCAAGTTCTTTATCAGATATTTTACAGTTGTTGTGTGCAAGCTTTAGTGCATATGGATATCCACCTATGCTGGTCTTGTATAACTTGTTCATTACTGATTTTATTTCATTCTCACTGTGTTGATCTCCTAGAAATTCCAATTTGATTATTGGAGTAGACTCACTTAATCTTACAAATGTTGAAGAAATGATTTTGTCTGAGCCATATTTTTTTTCTACAAATATCTTACTGAATCCTGGTCTGTTAGTGACATGATTGTAATAGAAAATATCTCCTGCCAAGGAACCCCACTTTTCAAATTGTTTTTTTGTGTTTGATGTTTTTGCAATAAATATCACATTATCCTTCTTTTTCATTATCTTTACAATCAATGAACTTAGAGTTGATTGTCTTGTCATTAATTGAGAATGCAGTGAACCATCCATCAATACTAGATCAACTACATCTGCCGTTTTTTCACATGCGTCAATCTCCATTTTACTTGCTATACTTGAAATATCATCAGCTGAACCCAATCCTGATTCATGTAAATCTACTAGTAATTCCCCATCTGACTTTATTGAAACTGCTGTAGTTGCCCAAAGTTCAATTCCCTGAAATTTAGTATTGTTAAAACTAGAATCAATCCCTGCTGTTACTACCTCTTCTTTGGTAGGTGTAAATTCTATCCAATTCTCTCTTGCTTTTTGCAAGATCTGCTCAAATTTTGGGCCCTTTAGAATTGATATCATCTTATCCCTATTGATAATGGCATCTTTGTATACTGTATTGAGCACACAATCAGTTAGTAAGTTTGAATAAAATCTTTAGGTTATACTGAACTTTGACAAACCTGATCCATCAAAATCATTTCCCAACCTAGAATTATTAAGAGACTAATTCTAGCTATTAATGCTTGAGACGAATAGGTTTGCTTGGTTGTGGTGTAATAGGCACTCAAATAGCACTTGCGATTGATTCAGGAAAAATTCCCGCAACACTTACTCATGTATATGATGGCTCAAAAGAAGCTTCTGCATTACTAGTTGAAAAACTACAAACTAGACCAGAAATTGTTGAAAATTCTCATCTTTTATCTTCTCAACCAATTGATATTGTAATAGAAGCTGCATCACAAGATGCAGTAAAAGATGTTGCTTTAAGTGTTTTACAAAATAAAAAAGACTTGATGATCATGAGTGTTGGTGCATTGCTAGATGAATCAATCTATGACATTCTATCAGATGCTTGTAATGATTTCAAAAAAACTATCTATCTCCCTTCAGGTGCAATTGCTGGCTTGGATGGATTAAAATCAGTCAAAGATGAATTGGATTCTGTTTCTATCACTACCACAAAACATCCACGTTCCCTCAAAGGTGCCAAATTCTTTGAAACCTCTGATATTAATTTAGATGCAATTGATTCATCTACCGTAATCTTTGAAGGAACCGCAAAAGAAGCTGTTTCTTTATTTCCTGCAAACATCAATGTTGCTGCACTTTTATCATTATCAGGAATTGGAAGTGAAAAAACTAATGTAAAAATTGTGGCAGATCCTAACACTGACAAAAATACCCATCACATTGAAGCTGCAGGAAAATTTGGAAAGATGACCTTTACGATAGAAAATTTTCCAGATCCTAATAATCCAAAAACAAGCAGATTGGCAATTTTATCTGCAATTGAAACTCTACGAAAATATTGTTCTGATGATATTCAGATTGGTACGTAATATGGCAATAATTGCCACATTTGGTAGTTTTTTAGAGAATTATAGACTACTTCCTATTCTTTAAATCCCCACATCCTCAATTTTTTATGGATTATGCTAGTACAACAGACTACAGAACTCAAAGAAGAAATTCTGAGACTAAAAAAGGAAAAAGATGTGGTGATTTTAGCACACAATTACCAGATTCCTGACGTACAGGATATCGCAGATTTCACTGGTGATTCTTTGGGATTATCAAGACAAGCAGCTAAAGTTTCCCAAAAAACAATTCTGTTTTGTGGCGTGAACTTTATGGCAGAAACTGCAGCAATTATTAGTCCTGAAAAAAAGGTAATACTTCCAGATTTAGAAGCTGGATGTTCACTGTCTGATTCTATCACAGTTGATGAACTACGAAATTGGAAGAAACAACATCCAGGTGCCATTGCAGTAGGTTATGTTAATACAACTGCAGAAATCAAGGCAGAACTTGATTACTGTTGTACATCATCAAATGCAGTAAATGTAGTTAAAGCAATTCCAGAAGATAAAGAAATTTTATTCTTACCTGATATGTTCCTTGGTTCTTATGTTGCAAAAATGACTGGAAGAAAGAATATGCACATATGGGCAGGTGAATGTCACGTTCATGCAGGAATCACTCCTGAAGATGTTACTGAAAAACTAAACTCTATGAAAGATGCTGAATTTGTTATTCACCCTGAATGTAGTTGTACAACTCCTATGATGTACGATGTTGCAGATGGAAGTTTTGATGATCAGAAAGTTTCAATTCTTTCTACTGAAGGAATGTTAAATCACGTTAAAGAATCAAAAACAAAAAACTTTGTTGTAGCAACTGAAACTGGAATATTATATCGAATGAAACAACAAAATCCTGATAAAACATTTGTTCCAGCTTCTGAAAAAGCTGAATGTCAATACATGAAAATGATCAACCTTGAAAAAGTGTATGATGCATTGATAAATGAAAAAAATGTTGTGACTGTTCCAAAAGAGATTGCGAACAAGGCTCGTTTGGCAATAGATAGAATGCTGGCAATCAGCTAGATTGAGTGACTATTTTGGTTGGATTATTTAATAGAACTCCAAAAGATCCTCAACAGAAAAAAAATATTCAAAAATTCAAAGACTTTAAAAAATTAGCCAAACAAAAAAAATATCCAGAAGCTCTAAAGGTAGGCACAGAATATCTGCAAAAAGTACCTCATAATCATGATGTTTTGTTTACCATTGGTGGAATTTATTATCTGAAAAACAAATACAAGACTGCAATCTCTTATTTTGATAAGGCACTTGAAATTGGTTCTTATGATATTGATGTCTTGCTTTTGAAGGCATATTCTCATCAAAAATTAAACGAAAATAAACGAGCGATTCAATGCTGTGACAAAATTATTGAAGTTGATCCAAAAAATAAAGCGGTTTCAAAATTATTAGAAGAACTAAATTCTTAAATTTCTAAACTCATGTCAACTCCTTTTACAGAATTTGTAATACTGCCAACTGAAATAATATCAACACCAGTTTGACCATACTTGGATATGTTCTTTGAATTTATTCCTCCTGATGCTTCAAGCATTACTTTGTTTCGTAATTTCTGATTCTTGAGAACTTTAATTGTTCTCTTGATTTGAGATGGAGAAAAATTATCTAACATAACTATTGACGCTCCTTCTTTTGCAGCAAGAATAGCATCTGAGGTATTTTCCACCTCCACTTCAAATTTTTTATATTTTTTCTTTGCCTTTTTAATTAAAGATAATAATGAATTTCCAACAGCAATATGATTATCTTTAATCATTACCATTTCATCTAGTCTGAGTCTGTGTTTTTTACCTCCTCCTATCTCAACTGCTTCTTTGTCAAAGTATCGAAGACCTGGGGCTGTCTTTCTTGTTGCATACACTTTTGTGTTCTTTGGAATTTTTTTCACAAGTTCATTTGTTTGGGTTGCAATTCCACTCATTCTTGTAAGAAGATTCAGTACAGTTCTCTCACATGTTAAAATCCTTTTTGCATCACCTGTGATGGTCATTATGGTTTGGTTTGGATTTATTTTGGAGCCATCTTTTTTCAAAATCTTAGTGTTGCATCCTTTTATTTTGAAAATCTCTTTTGCATGTATCGTGCCTGCAACAACAGCATTTTCTCTTGAAATAATTCTCACTGAAATTTTTTTCTTAGGTAAAAGAGTACTTGTTATATCTCCTTTACCTATGTCTTCAGCTAGGAATTGTGATAATTGTTTTTTTGAATTAAATGACAACATAATAACAAATGTTAATGTAATTTTAAAGATTTAGAAATATTTTATGTTACTTTGATAGCATACTTGCCTTTTTGAGTAATACCCAATGTTTTTGAAATTTCTGAACTTGTTGGATCAACTACAAGCACAATACCATTCCAATCTGGTGTCAAGTCTGATGATTTACAAACTGGACAAACTTTTCCTGTTGTTACAAATTTGCATTTTCTGCATGCCATTTCACGTGCCATTTTAACTTGCCTCTACTTTAACTTCTTTTGATGAGTCATCTGAACCACTTCCAGATTTCTTAATCTCTTCGGCAATCCAATCATCTGCACCAAGGAATGGTTGTCTACATGTAATTCCAATTTTACCCATTGAAGCAGCTTTCCCTAATGACACTGCAGTGATTCTTGCACGAAGTGTAGAACCAACTTTGAGTGTTCTTCCACTTTGATTAGCTAAAATCATTCCAGATTTTACATCACTCTTAAGATAATCATCCATCACTTGTGACAAGTGAAGTAATGCATCAGTTGGACCAATTCTTACAAATGCACCAAAGTCTGTAATGTCGACAATTTCTCCCAGAACAATTTCTTGTAATTTTGGATAAAATGTTAATACCTCAAATTCAACTTTATGGAAGGTTCCGCCATCGCCCGCAACCATTTTTCCCATTTCATCAACTTTGGCATCTAAAATCATAATGATATATCCCAAATCTGCGCTAATCATACTCTCGTACTTTTCTTTGAGAATGTTCATGCCTGCCTTTTTGAGTGTAGTTCCAAACAAGCTTGGAGGAATCCTAACGACATCAACTAGAGTAGATATAGAAAACAACTGTGCTGTTTTTCTTGAATTTCAATTTATGAATCTTTGGGTGATTTAGGCTTAAATTTTCAAAGATTTTACTAATTTTTCAAATAATTGATAATTTCTTTTGTTCCCTGACTTATGTTTAAATAATGTAAACTGACTTTTTGACGCAATGGTTGGAATAGATCAAGTTCTTGAAAAACTCAGTACAGTAATTGATCCTGATTTGAAAAAAGACATTGTATCTATGGGTATGATAAAAGATCTAGAACTAAATGACGGTGATCTGAAATTTACTTTAGAATTAACAACTCCTGCATGTCCTTTTAATGTCGAAATTGAGGATGATGTTAGAAAAGCAATTGCTGAAATTTCTGACCTGAAAAATTTTGATATGAAGGTAACAGCAAAAGTCATGGAAGGCCGTTCACTTGATGAAGATACTGGAATGGCAAGTGTCAAAAACATTATTGGCGTTGCAAGTGGAAAAGGAGGAGTAGGAAAGTCAACTGTTTCATTGAATTTAGCTTTAGCTTTATCTCAAACAGGAGCTAAAGTTGGATTATTAGATGCTGATATCTATGGCCCTAGTATTCCATTGATGCTTGGAATGAAAGATGGATTCATGGAAGTTGAGGATAATAAACTTCAACCTGCAGATTCTAATGGATTGAAAGTTGTTTCCTTTGGTTTCTTTGCAGATCAATCAAATCAAGCTGCAATTTATCGTGGTCCAATTATTTCTGGAATCCTAAAACAATTTTTAGTTGACACTAATTGGTCTGACTTGGATTATCTTATTGTAGACCTTCCACCTGGTACTGGTGATATTCCATTAACACTTGCACAAACAATTCCAATTACAGGTATTCTTGTTGTAACAACTCCGCAAGAAGTTGCAAGTAACGTTGCAGTCAAAGCAGTTTCAATGTTTGAAAAATTAAACGTTCCAATCATTGGAGTTGTTGAAAACATGAGTCACTTTATTTGTCCAAACTGTGATGATAAACATTACATCTTTGGTGAAGGTGGTGCAAAGAAAATCAGTGAACAATTTAACATGCCTTTCTTAGGTGAAATTCCATTAAACTCTGGAATCATGTCAGGTTCTGATTTGGGTAAACCAATAATGATTACAAATCCTGATTCTCCAAGTGCAGTAGCTTTTAGAGCAAGCGCAAAAAATATTGCAGCACAATGTAGTATCCTTGCAGCAAAACTACAACAAGAGATGGAATCTGCAAGTCCTACTGAAGAATCTGCCCCAGAAGCAAGTACTAACTAATTGCGATTCCTGTGAAATTACCTGATTCTCTAAGAGACCAATTGAAAATTCCTCTAGGAATACTCTTACCTGAAAGCCAGGCTGATAAAACAAACATCAAAAAACATCTATCAGAAAATTCCTATATAATTACAGTTGGTGATAGAACCACTGAAAAGATGATAGAGTTTGGATTGATTCCTTCACTACAAATTATTGACAGTCAGGAAAAAAGAATAAAAAGAGAACCTCCAAAACTAGCAAACGCCACTGAATTGACTGTAGATAATCCTGCAGCAGAAATCACTCCTCAAAGTATAGACATTATAAAAAAGGCCCTTACTATACCGCCTCCTGTACGACTTACAGTCAATGGTGAAGAAGACCTTTTGGTGATTCCTGTTTGTATTCACGCTCCTGAAAATTCTATAGTTTTGTATGGCCAGCCAAATGAAGGACTAGTTATAGTCAAAATCACTCCAGAAATTAGAAATAAAACACAAACACTACTTGATTCAATGGAATAATCGGGGTGTGATGAGACGGTGGCTGTATGATTAATGATTACACTACTAAAACCTCTGACCCTATTAATTCATAATTTTGAAGAATCAAAATACACCAAATATCTTACAACAATTGACATTTCCAAATAAACACACATTTCATGATGCTCTTATGTGAAGCTAGATCCTGACCTTAAATTGCAAATTTTAGAGAAAGTTGGAATCTATTCTAATAGATTCTCTATTCCAGAACCCAAGATCTTGTTTGTTACTAAAGAGGTACTTGACATGCCACGTGAAATGACAGAAGGGCTAAGAACATCTGCCTACAAGTATTACGGTGTGTCATACCTTCAACATAACCTAGTTTTCATTAATGTCAGAAAAATTCCAGATGAGAAAACTCTGGAAAATACAATAGTCCATGAATTGATCCATATGAGATTTCCATATCTTGCTCATGGTAAAAGATTCAACAAATTGGTAAGGCAAGGACTTAGAGGAAAAACATTTGCGCCTTACAAGAAAAGAAATCTAGTCCTCCCTAATTGATTTATATTTCCCAGATTTAGGCAAGCAAAGTATAACATGGAAATTGCTGAAATTCTGCCATTTGTTGCAGGCATTGTATCATTTTTAGTTGCAGGCGGTTTAGTTGCATGGATTACCAAACAACCTTCTGGAACAAAAGAAATGATGGATATTTCAAACGCTGTCAAAGAAGGCGCTGGAGCATTTCTAAAACGAGAGATGAAAATTATTGTTCCTGTCGCAATAGCGTTATCGTTGATTATTGCAATTTTCCTTACTCCTTCAAATGGAATTGCATTTGCAGTAGGAGCAGCACTTTCTGCAGTTGCAGGAATCATCTCATTAAAAATTACAGTAAAAGCAGCAGTTAGAGCTGCAAATCTTAGTAGTAAAGGATTAGGACAGACATTTGCAATGGCCTTTAGAGGTGGAGCTACAGTAGGTTTAGCAGTTCCAGCAATGGCACTATTAGCTATTACAGGACTTTACATGATTTATCCAGACCCAATCACAATTGCCGGCGTAGGAATTGGAGCAAGCCTCATTGCATTATTCATTAGAATTGGTGGTGGTATCTTTACCAAAGCAGCAGATATGGGTGCAGACTTGGTAGGAAAAGTTGAAGTAAATATCCCTGAAGATGACCCAAGAAACCCCGCAACAATTGCAGATAATGTAGGTGATAATGTTGGTGATGCAGCAGGAATGGGTTCTGATGTCTATGAATCTTATATTGTTACAATACTTGCTGCATTACTAATTGCAGCATTAATTGGTGCACCAAACTTTTTCCTTTATCCAATTCTGATTGGTTCTTCTGGAATGATTGCATCAATTATTGGTGTTGTTATTGTTGGCTCTAAGAATATTACAGATGTAATGAAACCTCTTAATCGTTCATTTTATGTTTCAGCTGCAATTGCAATTGGATTAAACTATGTCTTTATTACACAATTTATAGGCGATTCTCCAGTGTCATATGCTCTGTTTGGTTCTACTGTACTTGGTGTAATACTAGTTCCAGTAATTCAAAAAATCACTGACAACTATACTAGCTACCAAAAAGGTCCTGTCAAAGAAATTGCAGACTCTGCAAAATGGGGATATGCATCATTAACATTGATGGGAATTATCAAAGGAATGCAATCAACTGGACCATTTATGATTGCACTTGTCGTTGCAATTATTTTGTCTTATAGTATTGCATCTGCTGCTGCTCCTGAAGGCGCTGACCCAGTATTGTATGGAATCTTTGGAACTGCATTGACTGCAATGGCAATGTTGAGTCTTGCAGGGATTGTTCTAAGTATTGATGCATTTGGTCCAATTGCAGACAATGCAGGAGGTATTGTTGAGATGACTGGAATGGGTGAAGAAAATCGTAAAGTCACAGATGAAATTGATGCAGTTGGAAATACAACTAAAGCAGTTACAAAGGGATTTGCTATTGCAAGTGCTGCATTAGCTGCGTTAGCCATGATCCAGGCATTCCAATTTGAAGCATCTCATATCTTTGAAGGCATATTAGAATTAGATTATAGTTTAACAAATCCAGCTATCATCGTTGGTTTACTAATTGGTGGTTTGATTCCATTTATCATTACAGGTCAACTCATTAACGGTGTATCTAGAGCTGCAGGAAAAATGGTTGATGAAGTTAGACGACAATTCAAATCAGATCCTGAAATCCTTACTGGAAAATCAAAACCAGATTATGCTAAATGTGTAGATATTGCTACTGTTGCTTCAATCAAGGAACTTTGGAAACCAGCACTTGTTGCAATTATTGCTCCAATCATTTTAGGAATATTATTAGGCCCAACTGCTGTGGCTGGATTGTTAATGGGTGCAGTTGTTACTGGAATCTTATTGGCATATCACTTGGCAAATACTGGTGGTGCATGGGATAATGCAAAGAAACTAGTTGAAATGAAAGGTGAGAAAGGTTCTGAAGTACACAAAGTTGCAGTTGTAGGTGATATCATTGGCGATCCTTACAAAGACACAGCAGGACCTGCATTAAACACTGTCATTAAATTGCTAAATACAATTGCAATTGTATTTGTATCTGCATTTGTTGCAATACTTGCAATCTAATCTTCTACGATTAGTGTCATATCTAACTCATCAATTTGAGCTTGAATTGCTTTTTTCAAGGTATCATTGTGTGAATCACAGAATTTGAAATAATTATCTGCTGTTTGGAAACATCCACAAATCCATTTTATTTTCTTGTCTCCTTCAACTGTCCACTTTGAATATTTGTGTTCTGACATACCATCTTTAAATCAATTAATCTAAAAAATATAGTTATTTAGAAAAAGGAAAAAAGTGTTTAAGGACAGCCTTCCATCTTTTGGATAAAGTAG
Source organism: Candidatus Nitrosopumilus sp. (assembly GCA_046754145.1). Classification (GTDB taxonomy): domain Archaea; phylum Thermoproteota; class Nitrososphaeria; order Nitrososphaerales; family Nitrosopumilaceae; genus Nitrosopumilus. The sequence continues at coordinate 14,223 of JBHHVF010000015.1, read as the reverse complement.
CCGTTTTCCTTAATTGCCTGTTCAACAGGCTCTGGTGCACCTTGTGAATGACAGAATTGGCATTCGTTTGTTGTCATCTCTGCATCTCCTTCGCCAACTGATTTTAACCACTCTTTACCATATGTGATGGCTTTATCGTGATCTTTTTCACCAGTTATTACATCAAAGTGCATGGTATGACCATCTGCTGCTTTGACATAGGTATCGTATACATGAATTTCCATAATGTTCATTAAAAAAAGGGATATTTAATTCAAAGATCATTCAAATTTATGAAACATACGGTGGAAATTAAAATTCCAAGCCTATCAAACATAACTTTAGAATTAGATGATGCAAATTCTCCAAAAACTGTTAATGATTTTATTGAAAAATTACCCTTCACAGTTGAACTTAATGTCTGGGGTGATGAAATCTATTCTTCAGAATCACCAATTTCTCAACCAGAAGAAAATGCAAAGACGCCTGTAAATCTAAATGATGTTGCATATTGGCCCACAGGAAAAGCAATCTGTTTGTTTTATGGTCCAACCCCCATTGGAAAATCAGGAGAGATAACTCCAGCATCACCAGTAAATATTCTTGGCACAATTATTTCTCCAAACAAATCTGTTCTCGATGAAGCAGATGGAAAAACCGCAGAATTTAGTTTGAAATCTTAATTTTTCTCTTCAATTGGAATTTCTATAATGTCTGATTCAAGAATGTATGCTTTGAAATCTTTGCTAATACCAGAGTAAATTACCCATGTCACTGGATTGCTTTGCATGAATTTTTTGTCAGTATTTGATGGATATGCATCTGAATTAGGATGCGAATGAAAGATGCCAATCACTTCTACCATTTTTTCTTCTGCAATCTTGTACCCTTCAATTAACTGCTCATTTGAAATTGTGAAATTTACTGGTGATTCTTCAATATTTTTTGTTAAAAACACCTCTGAGACAAGCCCATCTTTGCCAAATAGTATGGCACATGACTCGTTTGGCTTCTCGTTTTCTGCATGTTCAGTAAGAATTGTTTTATCTGATTGTGATAAGATGATTTTTTGCAAACCTATTCTACGTTAACAGTTCCTACCATCCATGGATGGAATGTACAATAGTAATCATAACTTCCTGCTTCTGTAAATGTAAATTCAAAAGAAGCTCCTGCTGCCATCATTTCTGAATCAAAGACTCCATCTGCATCTGCAGGTGGTTTACCTGAAGTTACGGTGTGTACTGTACTATCTGCATTGTTCCATGAAACTGTACCTCCAACTGCAACATCAACTACTTCTGGATCATAGTATATTTGTCCGTCTTCTGGAAGTGCTGCTCCTTCAGGCATTATCACTTTGGTTGGTTCTTTTGGTTCTTCAATGATTAGTGTTGCAACCATCCAGGGATGTACAATGCACAAGTATTCGTATTCACCTGTTGCTAAATCAGTTGTATCAAGTGAAAAGACATCACCTGTACTCATTAAACTAGAATCAAATGTTTCTCCAAAGTCTGTTGCACTAGTTACTGTGTGTGCAACTGAATCTGCATTTGTCCATTCAACTGTATGTCCTTGTGTTACGACTGCAACATCTGGTTCATAATCTGGTGCTCCTTCTTCTGCGGATCCTTCTAGAATTTCAATTGCAAAGATTGGTCCTGTTGGTACAATCTCTTCAGTAGGTTCATCTACTCCAACAACTTCTGGAATCATGTATGTGTCTGGACTTACAAATCCAAATGCTAACCATGCAATAATTCCTGTGGCTGAAGCCATTCCAACAATCGATCCAACTGGTTTTACAATTTTTGGATGCTTCATTGCAAGATATGCAATGATAATTGCTGGGAATGCGATTGCCATTAACATACCTGCTAGTGTAATTGTATAGTCTGATGAATTCATAGTAAAACCAAACATTCCAAATCCCAGAATTATTGATACAATTACCAAAACTGTTGCCTTGGCTCTGTTACTAGTCGAAACACCTCCATCTAGAATACCTACTGCTAAGATGATTAATCCAATAAACAAGGTAAGGCCTGTCAGGGCATGCATGCCGTCAATGAATGTATGTGCAATACCTGCATACGATATTACAATTCCAGCTAAGCCTATTGCTGATAATCCCATTCCTGGCATCATGAGGTCCCAGTTACTCATTCAAGATAGCTGATAGGGCTGAGATACTTATTCCTTTTGAAACATTACAGATCACGTAGACGAAGAAATTAAATGGCTTTGGAATAGGGTAGAGTGAGATTGGGATTTAAAGAAATAATGGAGATATCCAAACCCAGAATAATCGTTCTTCTGGTAATTACTGCAGTCACTTCAATGTATGCAGCAAGTAAGCTAGTTGATGGTGCCTTTGAACTTGATTATTTATTCTATTTACATATAATTATCGCAGGTACATTGGCCTCTGCAGGATCTAGTGCACTCAATCATTATTATGATAAAGATATTGATCCAAAAATGACGAGAACCAGTACACGACCTATTCCCTCTGGAAGAATGGCAGCATCTCATGTAATGATTTATGGACTTGTTGTAAGCTGTGTATCTGTAATCTATGGTTACTTTGCACTAAATCCAGTAACTGCTTTCTTTATTGCAGTTGGAATTTTCTCTTATGTCGTCATTTACACAGTTTGGCTAAAACGCTTAAACACTTCAAATATTGTAATTGGTGGAATTGCTGGAAGTGCAGCAGCTTGGGCAGGATGGGCAGCAGCTACTGGTAGTATGGATTTGTTAGGATTCTTAGTTGGATTCTTGGTATTTGTTTGGACTCCTTCTCACTTTTGGTGTCTTGCAATGAAGATTAAAGATGAATATGCACAAGCTGAGGTTCCAATGTTGCCTGTTGTAATTGGTATGCAAAGAACATCAAAGTACATTTTAGGAAACACGATAATTTTAATTCCTTATTCTTTAATACTCTCATTTATCCCAGATGGAATGGGAATTGTTTACACAGTAATTGCACTAGTTTCTGGTGGTCTGATGCTTGCATATCACTATAAACTAACAAAGAATCCTACATCTGAATTTGCTTGGAAAGCATACAAAGTCACTGCTCCGTACCTTACAATAATTTTTGTAGCAATTGCATTAGATGCAGCATTTCATATGCCTCTATTCTAAATAATTATTTGTCTATTCCTGGGAAGCTTGCTTCATAATCTTTTTCCATTGCTTCCTTGTTTTGTTCTTCAATTTCGTCTATTTCTTTTTCAACAACGGCTACTTCTATCCTACGTTCATCTTTTGTAATCCATGCTACTTTGATAAGACCAAGAATCTCTAAATCTAAAAGTAGTTTGTTGAATCTATCTTCAGCAAGAACATGTTCATCTTTTAGTAAGATCTTGTAAAGCTCAACATCTGTTAGAGAACCTACTTCCTTAATCTTGTCATATGTTATATTTCGTAGTGGAATTGTCATTTTTATCCGTAGAATGTTTTATCTCCTGTCTTAGGTACCACGTTAGATATACTTTCTCTTACTGTGTTATACCATTGATCTACTTCTTTAGTAATAGATGGCTTTACTTGCTTCAAACTATTTGCAAAGTCTTGACTTGAAATCTTTGCTGAGTTGTTTTTCATTGCCTGAACTGCTGCTTCTCTACAAAGTGCTGCTAAATCTGCACCAGTATAGTTTTGTGTGGCTATTGCAATTTCTTGTAATTTAATATCATTTGCTAATGGCATCTTTTTTGTTAAAATCTTAATAATTTCTAATCGTCCTTTTTCATCTGGAGGCTCTACATACAGAACCAAGTCTAGTCTTCCTGTTCTCAACAAGGAATTATCCAAAACATCTGGTCTGTTTGTAATTCCAATTACTACAACTCGTGAAGAGATGCCTTCTTCAATTTCTGTAAGCAATTGACTTAGAACATTTTCACTTGCTCCTCCTTCTCCTGATTTATAACGTGCTAGTGAATCTAACTCATCGAAAATTACTACACATGGTGATGCTGCTTTTGCTTTTCTGAATATCTCTCTAACAGCTTTTTCAGATTCACCAATCCATTTTGAAAGTATTTCGGGACCTCTAACCAAAATCATATTCGCACCAGTTTCAGTAGCTAGTGCTCGTCCAAGAAGTGTCTTTCCACATCCTGGAGGTCCATAAATCAAAGCTCCTCTTGGTGGTCTAATACCCATCTTTGTAAACTTGCTTGGCTCTTTCATTGCCATGATGAGATTATCTGTTAATGCTTTTTTGATTTCATCTAATCCTCCAACATCATTCCACCAAACTTTTGGTCTTTCAACATAAAATTCTCTCATTGCTGTAGGGATTACTTCTTGCATAGCATCGTAAAAGTCGATTAGTTTGATCTGCATTGATTGTAATACTTCTGATGGAATCTTTTCTGTTTCAAGATCTATTTCTGGAAGATATCTTCTAATTGATTTCATTGCAGCTTCTCTACAAAGTGATTTAATGTCTGCACCAGTGTATCCATGTAATTCTGATGCCAAATCTTTCAAATCTACATCATCACTTACTGGCATTCCTCTAGTGTGAATCAAAAGAATCTCTAGTCTTCCATCCTCATTAGGTACAGATATCTCAAATTCTCTATCAAACCTGCCTGGTCTTCTAAGGGCTGGATCAACACTATCTGGTCTGTTTGTAGCACCAAGTACGATTACATTTCCTCTATCAGTAAGCCCATCCATTAATGCCAACAATTGTGCAACAACTCTCTTTTCAACATCTCCATAAGCTTCTTCTCTTTTTGGAGCAATCGCATCAATTTCATCAATGAATATTATACTTGGTGAGTTGTCTTTAGCTTCTTTGAAAATATCTCTTAGTTTAGCTTCTGTTTCACCATAATATTTGTTCATAATTTCTGGACCGTTAATAGGAAACATGTTGGCTTCTGATTCACTGGCCATAACTTTTGCAAGTAATGTCTTTCCACATCCTGGTGGTCCATAAAGTAAAATTCCACTGTGAGGCTCAATTCCTAATCTTGTAAACAATTCTGGATGTTTTAGTGGAAGTTCTACAATCTCTCTCATTGCTTTAACTTCGTGCCTTAACCCTCCAACTTCTTCATATGTTACTCGAACTTTTCTATCAACTGCAGTTTCTGTTGAAATGTTAAGATTTGTAGAACGATCTATCTTGACTACACCTTTTGGTGTGGTCTTTGTAATTTTAAAATCCATGGAATTTCCTAAAATCATTACAGAAATTTCATCACCGTGCATAATTGGTAATCCTTTCAATCTGTTTTTTACAAAATCAGTAAATTCTTTGTCAACTGTTACTGAATCATTTACAGGTGTTAAAGAAATTGATTTTGCAAACTTTGATACTACTTTTCTAATTTTTACAACATCATTTAATGATCCGCCAACATTTTTTCTTGTTTGTCCATCAACGCGTATAATGTCTGGAAACTTTTCATCTTCATCAACTGGCCAAACAACTGCACAACTAGATCTTGAACCCATCACTTCAATAATATCTCCTGGTGTAACTTTGAGAAAATCCATGGCTTCAGGACCAATTCTAGCACGTTTTTTACCTACGTCTCTTTGTTTTGCTTCTCCAATTCGCATTTGCAAAGGCTCTTCTTTGCGTACCATAAAATCACCTATTTCATGTCAACTGACATTCTGCTCATGTTGAGGACTTCAAATTGACTAACACCCTCTACAGATTTTATAGCGTTCTCTAAAGCATCACTTTGACCTTCTTTGTCTTCTAAAACAAATTCTGCTTTTAGACACTCTAATCCAAATGCTAATGGTTCTTTGGCATGTCTTTTCATTGAGATTCCTTCTGGTAAAGCAGATTGAATGGATTCTGGTAGTTTGTCAAGATCAATATCTGTTCCTTCAGGAAGAATTTTTGTGATAAATAATAATTGAGCCATTTTCTTAAGGTCCCTGAAAATTACATGAAGAACAAGTAAAGTTTCTTGCTGCTTCTCTGCAACTTTGACATCTCCAAATTAAATCAGCTCCACAATCAGGGCAATTGAATTTTACACATTTATCATTAGGCATAATATGTCTGTGACAACAACTGCATGTTGGTAATGAAATACTAGATGACATACCCCGATTTTCTGTAAACATCATTTATACCTTCCTTAGAATTTGAGCGCGTTTTAACTCAATATTTTTTTCAATTCTCCACCAATTAGGGTTTGTGCAGTTTTTATCGAACCTTTCAAACCTAGTAGTTTTATAATTGATCCAGTATGAAAATCAAAATCATCTTTTTCTGAAATGTCTTTTGTGACCTCTGGTGTAATTGATTCAAATAATTTATTGATTGTTTTATTGTCAATTCGCTCTAAAATTTTTCTTGCAAGTCCTTGCTTTTCAAATTCTTTACCAAATCTGTCTATCCATTTTTTTTGATATTGTTCCAGATCTTCTCTGTTGTTTGTTTTCAAAAACTTGGATATTGCTTGTCCTGCATAAACTCCTCCTATTCCGCTAGTAAAAATCCCGCCTGCAGTTGTTGGTTTTGCTTGTCCTGCAGCATCTCCAACAATTACTGTTTTTCCTTCTACAAATTTTGTAATAGGACCTTTAATCCAAATTGGAGCAAAAATTTTTCTAATTGTTGAATAGTTTCCTTTTTCTTCAAGAATCTTATCTAATGTTTCAACTACATTGATTCCTCTTCCGGCAACCCCTACTTTGCCTTTTCCTTCATTTGATGGAATGATCCATGCAAAAAATCCTGGATATTTTTCTTGATCAAACATTACTTCTACTTTTCCTTTTTTGATCCAATCTGCAAAAATTTCATATTGTGCTGATGATAAAATTCCAGTTCTGTCTTTGTGTATGAGTGATGAAACTCCTCTAGCATCAACAAAAATCTTACAATCAATTGCATCTTCATTTGTTCTAATCCCTGTATCTGTAATCTCTTGAAAGCTTGTTCTAACTTTGATCACTGCCCCATTTTTTTGAGCTTGAAAAGCTATTTGTTTATCTAACTCTCTTCGACTAATTTCAATTACTTTTTGCTTTTTTGAATTAATTGTAAAACTATTCCCGTTTGGTGCTGTAATCTCAGCAGATTCTATCATATGATCAAAAGTTTTTCTAAATGGAATTACTCCTAATTCTTCTAATCCTGTAATGCTAACTAATCCCCCACAATGTTCTGGAGTTCCTATCTCATAATCTTCTTCAATTACAAGTACTGAAAATCCATCTGCAGCAATTTCTCTTGCACATAACAATCCTGCAACACTTCCTCCAGCAACTACAACATCATAGTTCACAGATTTTGTTTCTTTGTCAATTATTTAACTCAAAAGTTTTTCATAAAGCCTGTATTTTATTACATTATGGGAGACATAAAACAAGTAATTGTAGTTAGAACTGATCTAGAAATGGGAAAAGGAAAGATAGCAGCCCAAGTAGGCCATGCTTGTGTTCTTGGTGCAGAACATGTGAGAAAATCTCATCCTGAATGGTATGAGCAATGGTGGAATGGGCAAGAGAAGGTTGTACTCAAAGTTTCTGGCATCAAGGATTTACAGGAAGTAAAAAAACATGCAATTGATTTGAATCTTCCATGGTCTGAAGTTACAGATGCTGGACATACACAGATAGCTCCTGGAACAACAACATGTATCTCACTTGGCCCAGCTCCTGAAAATCTAATTGATAAAATAACTGGTGAGCTAAAATTACTATAACTTACATTTTTGTTGGGAATAAGATATAACAAGGCTTCAATATTTTTTGAGATATGAATAAGAAAGGACTTCTAGTGGTTTTATTTTTTGGTGGAATCATGGTAACTTCAGGTTTTGGTCTACAAAGCATGATGACGCCTCCTCCTGAAGATAATCCTGATATAACAATTACTGGAACACCAGCTGATAACTTTCCTGATGAACAACGTGCACAATTTTGTGGATCCAGTAATGCAAAGTCTACTGAATATGTACAAGAATTCTCAATTCCAACAGAATGTACAAACCCATTGGCAGTTGTAACCGATTATGATGGAAATGTTTGGTTCACTCAAACAAATACAGGTAAACTAGCAAAATTTGATCCAACTACTGAAACATTTACTGAGTATGATAATCCTTCATGGCCTCCAGGAGGTCGTTCTATGATGTGGGGAATTGATTATGCACCTGATGGTTCAGTATGGTTTACTGATGAATCATTTGATTCAGTATGGAAATTCTCAACTATTACTGAACAATATGAGAGATTAGGATATCCTTCTGAAGGAAACTCTTTACCACAAAAACTCCAAATTTATGGTTCTCAAATTATTATTAATGATTTTACTGGAAACAAACTCACATTCTTGAATCCATCTCAATCAAGTGAAAATGTAGAATATCTTAGTGTTCCATCCCCTGTTGAAAATTCTGTAACTGGTGATTTTGCAGTAGATGAAAATGATAATGTTTGGTTTACAAATTGGTTATTCCAACAAGGTGGGGTTTTAGTTAAATTTAATCAAAATGGATATCGTGATTTAGCTCTAAATTCAAATGAAGAGTTTCAACCTTTACTTGACTTTGTTGAAGTATATGCATTACCGCCAGAACTACTTACCCCAAATGGTTCTGTAGTATCTGATGATGGAACTATTTGGTTAGCAGATACAACATCCTCTTTCTTCTTTAATTTTGATCCTGTTACTGAACAATTCACTCAATACGTTACATCTGATCCACAAACCAGTACATATGGTAATCAAACAGGAATTGTAAAATCACCAATTTCTAGACCTTATTGGATTGCATCTGATGAGCAAGGACGTCTTGTTTTTAATGAACAAACTTCAAACAACATAGCTGTAATGGATCCAAAATCCCAATCCCTTGTAGAATATCACATCCCTTCAAAAAATCCTAATTGGGGTGATTGTGATCCTGGAACAGGTGTGATGTTATCTGATTGTGGGTTAGCCCAAATCTTTGATTTTACTGTTAATGGTGAAAAAATTTGGTTTACTGAATGGGTTGAAAACAACATTGGTGTGGTTGACACTTCTATTCCATTACCAATTGAAATTCAATTAGAATCAGATACTTTGAGTCTTGCACCTGGAGAAACACAGCATTTCAACTTTATTGTGTCTCCTAATTCACAAAAAGACATGTTGGATAACTCGTTAATTCTATCTCCAACTCATGAGTTTTTGACTGTTAATCTTGACATGGATACTCCTGAAACATTCCAATTAGATTTTGATGCACCTAGACCAATTCACACAAATATCTCAGCATCAAAAAATGCAGAATCTGGAACATACAAAATTCTTCTTGGAGTACAATCTCCTGACATTGCAATTAGCAAATTTGTTACAGTGACAATAGAGTGATACCAAATTTAGATTCTCAAATTGGTATTACTGTTTACAGTACAGAATTTAATGGAATTGGAGGAAAAATTAGAGTTGAACCTGAAGATTTTCAAGTAAGTGAAATAATTTCTCAAAGAGCACAAAACTCCATAAATGATCAAGAAGGTTATGCTGTATACAAATTAAAAAAGAAAAAGATTGATACTAATCATGCCTTATCTGATGTTTTTCGAAAAAAAGGAATTCGTTTAAAATCTCTTGGACTAAAAGATGCGTCTGCTATCACAGAACAATTTGTTTGCTCTGGAAATAAAGGAAAACCAATTGAAAATTATTCAACTGAAAAATACTCTCTTGAAAAAATCGGCTTTGTAAAAAAACCATTATCAAAAAAAGATATGGTCTCAAATCATTTCAAAATAAAAATCTCTGAGTGTTCTAATGATTTACATTCCTTTACTGAATATAATAAAATTCTGAATTTTTATGGCTACCAGCGTTTTGGCTCAAAAAGACCCGTAACTCATCTTATTGGAAAAGCCCTTTTGCAGAAAGATTTCAAAAAAGCAGTTGATCTGATTTTGTCTTTTACATCGCCTTATGATTCAAAAGAAAATAGTGAAATTCGTGAAAAACTCTCTGATAAGGAAAACTATGTAAAATTTTTTGATAAGGTTCCACGTCAAATGGATGTTGAAAGAATTGTTCTAAAAGAAATGATTGAACATGATGATGCCTTTCGTGCAATTCGAGCTATTCAGGTATCCCTTCGAAGATTTTACATTCAAGCTTACCAATCTTTTCTCTTTAATCGATCTCTGAGCTCTGCCTTCACTGATGGTGAAAATCTGTTTGATGCACAGCCAAGTGATGTTTGTTTTGATTTTCATGGTATAATTGGAAAATATGTGAAAGGATTAGATCAACGATTAGCATTACCATTTGTTGGATATTCATATTACAAAAAAACAAGATTTGATTACCAAATCTCCAAAATACTAGAACAAGAAGAGATTGCCCCCAAAGACTTTTTCATAAAAGAGATGCAGGAAGTAAGTAGTGAAGGTGGTTTTAGACAAGCTGCAATACATTGCTCTGATTATTCATCACATGAAAATACAGTAGAGTTTTCACTATCTCGAGGTTCTTTTGCAACAATCTTGTTAAGAGAAGTAATGAAACCAAAAGATCCTATGATTGCTGGTTTTTGAGATCTGTTTTTTCAAAATGATTTCTTAGATGTCTTTAAGTTAGTGTATTTTTTTAGAAAATATGATTGGAATGGATAAAGCCTACATGCTAATTAGTTGTGAAATTGGAGAAGAACAATCACTATATTCCCAACTAAAAGAGATCCCAGAAGTCAAAAACTGTTTGATTACTTACGGTAGTTATGATGTTGTTGCTGAATTTGTCACAGATACTCCATCACAAATGAATACAATAATTACATCTAAAATTAGAAAATTACAAAAAATCAAGAGCACAATCACCCTTCGTGTAACAAACTAGTTTCTTTTGATTATATTAATTCCTATCCCTACTGCAATTATGCAAATCCCTACTATTGCAATTTGAATTCCATAGGTAATCCAATCTGGATTAGAATACATGAAAGAAGATTCTGGTCCTATTACTGATTGTCCTTGAAGATGAAAAATTAGACCAAAAATTAAGACAATGATGCCTGTTATGAGTACTAATTTTACACTCTTCATGAATGAGCTGTTAATTTCTGCTAAAAAGGGTAAACAGAATTGATAATTTGACCAAATGATTTTTTGATTTGGTCTTTAATGATTTTTTTTTGAGCACATAAAGTGCATAATTGGAATAGTCTCTATGAGCCTACTGGCTACAAACATCTAGGTCTGATACTGTTTAGCTCAGCAGCCATATTGGCAGTAATTTTATTTCTAATTTTTCATCCTCAAATCGAGTCCATTAACAAAGAATCCCCTATTTTGATCAACATCATGTTCATTCCTGCCATGGCCATAGGATTTCTTTATGGTGTTAGAATTACCGAACGAGCAATAACACCATCAGGAATTCGTAGTTCATTCAAAAGATCAATTGTAAAAATTTTCTTATTCTTTTTTGTAATTGGTGGTATGTTTAGTTCTGTAAACTTTGCTATTAATGGAGGTAGTATAATGCCTGATGTTACAATTTTAGAAGATGGACTCATACCTTGGCTTAATTCATTTATTCTAGCAAATGGTGGCGCTACTTTTCTGATAATTACTAGCATTACGTTGATGGCAGCAGCTTCTAAAAGAATTGTTGGAATGAACTTTGGATTTTTAAATAGAATGGTAACATTTGTTGGAACTTTTGTATTCTTTACCATGCTTGTCTTAAGTTTTACAAAATCTGATCCTACATCATCGGGTGTTTTCTTGTATACGTTTTATCAAGCAGGAATTGTTGGTGGTGCATTTTATGCAATGAATAAATTAACGAAAAATCAAAACATGCTAGAAGACTTTGCTAACGGATTATAATTTTATTTATCTAGGTCTACATAAATTCCTGAAATTTTATTATTAATTCTATCCCAGTATTTTTCACAACCATCTGTTTTGAAATCATTTGCTTTACATTCATTGAAATGAGCCGTGTTTTCTCTTTGCATATTGTCTGAAAAGAGAACATTGCCACCAATTGCCAATGCTATTAGAGCTATTACTGTGAGACTTGCTGAAACAGCAATCATTCCATATCCTACCTGTCTATAATTATGAGGCTCTTTCATTTACGAAAAATCCATGACTCTTGAATTTAATCTTTTCAAGTTTGGATTTTGCGATCAATTTGCGATATTGATGTGATTTTTTGGGAAAAAAAGAAAAGACAGTGCTCAAAAATACCTTCATTGAGCATTCAAATCCTCCAGTATGAGTTTCTTGGACCCATTCCTCTTGATGAATGGGGACCTCCAATGGAAAAAGTGGTATACTTGATCTTAGCTAGGGACCAGGATAAATTTAACATCGTCTATGTTGGTGATTGTGAAGAGACTGATGACAAGTCTTTTTTTGTTCAACATTCCCTTTTCAAATGTTGGGTAGAGAAATCAGGATCTGAAAAATCATTACATCTTGCAATATTGCCTATGTTTGAATCAAGTGACGAGAGTAGAAAAATTGTACTCAATAGGATAATGACTCGTTACAATCCACCTTGTAATTCTGCTGATATTCCTGAAATAAAACCTGACTATGTAGTTCGAAAAACAGAACCTGTAGAGTCAGAGAAAGTTTCTTGTTTGTGTTGTGGTTCTGAAATGAAACCAGAACAAATTCTTGAAAAATCCACTGTATTTCGTTGTACTGGTTGTGGATTAAGTGATACCAAACTTAACTCTTGATTTTGTTTTGAACATCAAACAATTGCAAAGTTAACAAGTCTATTGCTTTTTTTAAATGTTGAAATTCATTAATCGAATGCATTTGACCTTCAACTAATGCTCGCATAATTTTGACTGAGTTTTTTTGATGATCATCTGTTGCAACAATTTCCATGGCATTGAGTTTTGATAATAAATTATCTAAATCTTTAATCATTTCATCAGATGGTTTGTGTTTATCCATGATTAATCTGAAAAGATTTTGATATATGAATCGTTACAACAAATCTTCATCAATTTCTTGTATTGGATCCAAGTATTGCTGACATGTGCAGGTTGGAATTTGACATTTTCCTGCTTTGATGATTGATTTACTGTCATCATTTTGAATATGTACCTCATCAGTATGATGGCATCTCTTACAATTCATAGCAAAAAATCAATTTCTCCAATATTTAAGCCCAAAGTTAAGGAATTAAAACTGCCCTTGCCTCAATTTCAGAGTCTTTTAATTTTTTGAGTACTTCATTTGCATTCTCCAATGGGAATGTTTGAGAAATAACTTCGAGATTTTTTTCATCACATATCTTAATGACTTGTTCCATGTCTTTTGTAGAACCTATCAAAGTCCCTCTAATTGTTTTTTCATCAAATGCCACAAATGTTGGGTTCTCCCCTATTGTTGCAATCACAACTAACCCTCCTTTCTTTATTGATTTTATTGCAGTATCAGTAACAATATCTGCTGGTGCAAAAACTATAGCAGCATCTAAGAGTCCATGTTTTTCTTTTAATTTCTTTAAAAACTCTTCTTGATTTTCAGAAAAAGTCATTGTATCTATAGCACCTAATCTTTTTGCAACATCGAGGTGTTCTTGTGTTCTAGAAAATGCAATCACATCACAATTTTCTACTTTGGAAAATTGTACTGCCATGTGTCCTACTCCTCCGATTCCAAAAATTCCAATTTTTTTATGTGTTCTTGGCTCTGCAGCTTTTACTGCTTTGTATGCTGTAATTCCAGCACAAAATAATGGTGCTGCATATTCTGGCTTCATACTTTCTGGAACCTTTGTTGCAAAATCTTCTGTAACTGTAACATATTCTGAATATCCACCTTTGAGTGATTCTCCTAAAATTGTTGATGATTCACAAAGATACTCTTTACCTTCTTTGCAATACTGACATTCTTTGCAAGCTTCTAAGAGTGGAGTAATTCCTGCTCTGTCTCCAACTTTGAATTTAGTTACATTATCTCCAATCTGAACTATTTTTCCAACTACTTCATGACCTGGAACCGTTGGAAGAGTTGGTGGAATTCCTAAATCCTTCCAATCTCCTTCTATTCCGTGAAGTTGTGAGTGGCAAACTCCACAAGCTTCAATTTTTAGTAAAATCTCATTTGACCTTTGAATTTCATGCCTGTCTATTTCAGTTAGTTTAAGTGGATTAGTCTCAACTTTAGCACATTCAGAAAGTACCATGGCACGCATTTTTTCCATAATTCTAAAAATAAAGCACGAAATTTTAAGATTCGCTCATT
>JBHHVF010000014.1:0-30691 GCA_046754145.1 Candidatus Nitrosopumilus sp. | reverse complement strand
TAATGAGCCTCTAGAATGTTGGGAGGGTTCTGTTTCTGTAACTGGTTCGGTAGTTGGTTCAAAACCTTTTGGTAGGTTACCATGTATTTGTGAAGATCTTTCTGATACTTCAGCTTCAAGAGCTTCTTGATGTTCTTTTTCTTGTGCTATTTTATCTTGTTCTATTCTTTCCAAGTATTCATTTTCATATTCTTCTAAAAGTTGCCGTTTAGATTTTTCTGTATCACGTTGTATTTTCTCTATTTCTCTTGGAAGTTCTTTTGTGAATCCTTTTGGTAATGAGCCTCTAGAATGTTGGGAGGGTTCTGTTTCTGTAACTGGTTCGGTGGTTGGTTCTGGTTCTTGAGTGGGTTCTTTTGTGAATCCTTTTGGTAATGAGCCTCTAGAACTAGAGGAAGATTCTTGGATTGACTGTTGTGATTCAAATTCTTGGATTTGTTTTTCTAATTGTTCTAGTCGTTCTAATTGTTCAGAAGTTGCTTCTTCTTCTATAGATATTATAGTTGATTCTGTAATAGATTGCTGTGATTCAAATTCTTGGATTTGTTTTTCTAATTGTTCTAGTCGTTCTAATTGTTCAGAAGTTGCTTCTTCTAGTTCAGATGTTTGTTCTTGAGGGGGTTCTTTTGTGAATCCTTTTGGTAATGAGCCTCTAGAACTAGAGGAAGATTCTTGGATTGACTGTTGTGATTCAAATTCTTGGATTTGTTTTTCTAATTGTTCTAACTGTGCCAATTGTTCAGAAGTAGATTTTTCTTCTGGTTCCATATCTGGTTCTGATGTTGGTTCTGGTTGAAATTCTAATTCTTTAACTGGTTCAGGTTTTGGAATTGATGTTTCAGGTAAATCACCAAGATAATCTAGTTTGACTTTGTTTTCATCAATTCGTAGATATGGATTACCTCCAATTGAGAAAGTTCGTATTTTATGTCCCTTTTTCCAGGAATCTTTTCCACTGAAAATTGTAATGTAAAATAATCCATTTTTGATATCAGAAGCTATAGTCAAACGATCTACTGGTTTTCCTTTAGTAATTCCTTTGTCAGTATCTTGATGACGTATGGCAGCATAGATCAAATGATCATAATCATAACTGACCTCAGAAATTAAATAATCAGCCCATTTATCCATTATAAAAAAATAAGATTATAATTGGTTTAAGAGTATTGATAATCAAATGGAGATTTCTGTAGAACCATGGAAAAAGTTGGTTATTCACGAAGTAATAGAATACCAGTTTGATGATTGGGTAAAACAAATAGCATTTAGTACAAGAACCTCAGGTGGAGCAATTCCCACAATGCAATGGACAAACGGAATTGTATTCTCACCAGCAAATTTCCCAACAACAAATGTTACAGTTGAAGAGCAATTGAAAGGGACTTTACATTGGTCATCAGTATCTTTTGCAATTAAAGATAAATTTGAAAAACAAATTGTAAAGGAAAATGCAACCATTAATTTAGTAGATGTTAGTGTAAATGAAATTTTCAAAGAGTTAGCAACAAGTTTGAAAGCACAATCAAAATATGGAATTAATGAATTTGGCAAAGACTAATGAATATTGAAGAAGCGATAAAAAATTGTGAAATTTATCTAAAACAAATTAAACAGTATGAGCCTGATCCTTTCTATGTGAATCATTTTTTTAATGAATACATTAATTCGGTTAATGATGTATTTGCTGGAATTTTTGAAGAAGGGAATAGAGATTTTGGATTATTTATTTCAGAGGATGTTTCACAAAAAAAATTTATTGAAAAAGCAAAAAAGAAAAATGATCAAAATGCAATAAAATTTTTAGAATGGTACTTAATCGAATATAATCAAGAACACAAGAATCCATATCCAAACTTCATAAAAAAAATCTGTCAATTCAGAAATAAATTTGAAAAATTACCTAAAATTAAAATGATGATTAGAGCATCAGATAGATACAAAGATGATATTTATCAACAAATTAAAGTTAATTTGAGTAATGAAAAATTACGTTCAAAAGAAGAAGTAGAAATTGAAATTAAAAGACAATTACCAATATTTTTAGAAATTATAAATCACAAAAGAAGTAAAAATAATGAGCCTAAAGTAGGAAAAAACCAGATAATTGCATCTACATTTCTAGATATTGAAGAATACAAAGATATTGAAATTGCATATGCTGCTGAGATTTACATTCCAGTTTTGATACGATTAGTTGAAGAATCAAGAAAGAAAATTAAAGAATTAACAACCTGGAAATAATTTAATCTGAAAATCCAAATATAGAATGTTCATTTTTAATTTTGATTATTGGTAAATATGAAAATCCATGATCAAAATTATTGGAAAATTCTGGATCTTGTCCTTGATTACCCTGATATTTTAGAAAATGTTTGGTAGGCTCAAAATTTAATTCAACATAATTGAAATTATAGTATACTTCATCCATTTCTAATGATGTAATGTGTCCTATCACCCAAGAATTTTTGGTAGGTAATGCATATAGAACAAGATTTGGTTCATCTGGAAACTCAGGATCGTATGTTAGTCGTGCTAAACTTCCCAAATCATTAATTTGGATTGGATGAAATTGATCAGAGAGATTTTTAGATTTTGTAGATAATGAAGAAATTTTTGATTTCATATGTACAATAGGTGCATAGTATGAAATGTTTTTTGTAGATTCTACAATATCACAAATTTCTTTTCCTGCATTAACTTGGTATGAAACATATCTACCAGATTTTGGCATTGGGGCATAAAAAATCATCAAAGTATTTGCAAGAGTTAGACTACTTGAAATAATTCTTGAACCATCAAATTCTTGAGAATACACTCTTTGTGGATATTCTCGAAAAGCACAAGCATATCTTGCTAAATCATCAAAACTAGATAATTCAATAAAGCATTCACTTTGAGTGATTGACATCAAAAAATAATGAATAAATCAAGTTTTTATTCTTTTGAAAATTATTGAGATTTTGGCCACATTGAGGACCAAGTTTCGGCAAATTTTTTCATCATTTCACCATAAGCATTCATTTGTTCTAATCCAGATGAACTCAGAGTTTTTTGCCAATTGTCAGCAAATTGTTTGAAAACAGCAACATTAGAATCATTGAGCGCTTTTTGCCAACCTTCACTAAAGCCTTTGAAAGAATTCATTCCAGCTTCATTCATGGCTGCTTGCCAATTTTCTCCAAATAATTTCATGGTGTCAGCACTAGATTCAACAGCTGCTTTTTCCCAGACTTCATTGAATTTAGCTTGCATGTCATTACTTGCATTTTGAATTTGCTCAAAAAGTGATTTCCAGTTTTCAAGAGATTTGGCATATTCTCCCCATAATGAATCCCAGTCGTTGTTTTTTTCTTGTTCAGACATTAGTTAGAGATTCTTTTCATTATTCTTAAGTGGATCCTTGATAATCAAAGAAAGGTCATTTTTGACGATTTTTTAATCGTTTTTCCATTCTAAGTTTGCCTTCTTCAAATTTGGCTCTGTCCTCATCTGTCTTAAGAGATAGTCTAGGAACATGCATTGGTTTTCCATTTTTATCCAGAGCCACAAAAGTAACAAAAGCGGTTCCAGTAATCGTTCTAATTCCAGTTACAATATTTTCAGCTTCAGCTTTTACTTCAATTTCCATTGAGGAATTATGTACATAATTTATTCTGGCATTTAGTTTGAGAACATTTCCAACAAGAACAGGTTTTAGAAAATTAACACTATCCATAGATACAGTAACTGCATTTGACTGAGAATGTCGTTGAGCTACAATTCCAGCAACCATATCAATATGTTTTAAAATTTCACCACCAAACACATTTCCTGCTGGATTTGCATCTGAAGGGAACATTCTAACAATTACTTCTGCATGTGATTCAGAAGGACTTTTTTCACAAATATTGGAATTTTCTGATGACATTTTTAATCTCTTAGTTTCTTAATTCATCTAATTTAATTTAATCAGTTGGTTTTGATTATTTGAAATATTTCTTAAGGTTGATTTTATCGATTTTTGGAATTTTTGCTAACTCAAATCCCTCTGGACGTTTTGAAAGAGATCTGGTCGCATCAATACCCATTTTTGCAGTTTGTAATTTCTTTTGATCACTAGAGGGATCAAGACTAGAACCACGAACATTTTTGAGAATAATCAGATCTTTATCCGCTTGAAATCTTGTAGCCATTGCATACTCTACGGATTCGGCACTGTTAGGATCAATATCTTCATCAACTACAGTGACCTGTTTTAGGGAGCGATGAGATTCAAATGTTTTTTTAATTATTCTTTTAGGATCTGATTCATTTTTCTTTTTAATTTGTACAACAGCATGTAACCAATTACATCCACCATTAGTCATTGATACTTGTTGTGTTTGAGGATAAGTTTTCTTTAATTCTCCATTTAATTTGGATTCAATTGGCATTCCCATTAGTAATCTGTGCTCTGAATAACCAGATAAAACATCATGAAAAATTGGGTTGTTTCTAAAAAAGAGATTTTCAAGTTCAAAAATAGGTTGGGATCTTTTATGATCATATGTTTGAAGCATTTCAACCATCCATTCAGGATGAGTTTTATCACGAAGAATTTTTCCTTCCATGACAATTTCGGCTCCAGAAGGTACATTCAATCCTGAAAAAGGAAGTTTTGCCAAAGTCAATTTCCCCCCCAAAAGAGAATTTGCAATATCAATTTCATCTTTCCCCCATTCAGCTTGATATGCACCTGCAATAGAAATAGCTGGATGAACACCAACAGTAATTGCAATTTTCAGATCTTCACCATGGTCTTTTGCATCAACAAAACATCTATGAAGATGACGTCCTTCTACCATTCTAATAGAAAAATGAGTTTTATCAATTGGCATTAATCTATGAAAGGAGGAATTTTGTTTTCCAGTTTCAGGATTCTTAGCATAAACAACAGAAGATGTGATAAATGGGCCAGATTCCTTTTCAAAATGAGTTACAATAGGCATAGAAAAGAGGTTTTTTGACTTGTTTTCCATGAATTTTCCAGATGAGATAATTTTTGGTCGTTTAGCTTTTTTGATTGCTGAAATAACTTTTTCATGGATATTATTTTCTGTACCTCCAACTGCCAGAGCAAATCTTTTTCGAGTTCCCACTAAATTAGCAACTAAATGAAAATTGCTTTCTTTGATATTTTCAAATAAAACTGCATGTGAACCATCAACTTTTGCAGTGATTCCAGCAATTTCAAATTTTGTAGAAACCTTTGTTTTTACAGTTTTGAGATCTTTACTTTTTTTTATTTGAGAAATATAATTTCTTAAATCAGTCATTATCTATCATCTCCATTATCTCAGACATTAAGGCTTTTGCAGTGTTAGGTTCTAGTTCTTTTTGAACAAAGGCAGAAACTAAAGCAATACCTCTCATTCTGGTGCTTATTCGTTCAGCTACAAGTTTTAGAAAAAGAGATTCAGTTCTAGATGGAATAACAGTTGTTGTAATTGGGGTAGATCCAGTTGCTAAAGATACAACCATAGAACCAATTTTTCTAGATCCTTCTGTGACAGAAACAAAATATCCATTTTCAAATTTTTGAATTTGTAAAAAAAAACCACGACCCTCCAAATTTACCATTTTCTGGAAAAATCCATTTGGAGAGTCCAATAAGCTAATGAACAAATCTTATGCTTTTATTGCTATTGATTCATTTTCTGAAGAGGTTTCAATACTTGGATTCTTCTTACAATTCTTTTCATGTTTATCAGCATAGACAAACAATTTTTCACAGTATTTGCAAGGAGTCTTTTCTTTTGTTGTTGCTTTGGATTTTGTTGTTTTAGCTTTTGCAGTTTTAGTTTTAGATTTTGTTTTTGCTTTTACTGCTACTTCAATCTCTTCAGATTGAGTATCTGCAACTGCTTTAGCTTCAATAGAATCAGCCTCAACTCTAGCACGTAATTTTGCTTTATATTTCAGATTACGTGGTTTTGTTCTTAATCTATATCCACAACATGGACACCAAAGTCCCTCCCATTTGATGAATATTTCACAAATTTGGCATCGACGTTGTCCAGAGGCATATCTTCCGGTTCCTACAGGCTTTTGAGCCTTGTATCTTACACAAATTCCTTTACAAGTCATCTTGGTAGTTTATTATAGAATTCATAACTATATAAGAATAGATCGATAAAATCTATAGAAAAAGATAGAAAAACTTGAAAATATTCTATATTTGATAGCGATCAAATTTATAATTTTTAAAAAAAACGATGAATTCTTCAATAAATATGTATAGCTGATTTCTAAATTGGGTTTTTTGAAAAAATGACACATATCAATATAGTTGTTTGATAAAAAATTTCATTTTTTTTCAAAAAAACAGTAAAAATTCATAATATCTTCATACTTTCATCGTTAAAGAAGTGAAATGAGAAGGGAGATATGGCAAATTTTGAGTAATTTCAATAATTTTTAAAATTTTTACAAAAAAATTTCTGATTTTGTTAACCTGTCATTGATAGAGGGAGGATGGAGTGTCTACACCCATCTCGTTGTGAGATATACTTTGCAGAGAGCATATCTCGTTTTCCTCTTTGATTGAAATTTTTAATTTTTAGACTAGTTTTCCGTTCATCAACAAATTCTAATTCAAAAGACGAACAAAAATTCAGATTAAGCATGGATACAATCTGCTTTGCAATTTTCATATTTCCATTTCCAATTTTTACAATTTTTCTTTTTGCTCTAAGGCCACCTAAAATTTGAATAATATGAAAAACTAATTCATCAACTGAAGAATGATATGAGCTTGCAATTTCTTTTCCATAAAAAAATATAGACAAGCCAATTCGTTGTCCTGGATCAATTCCTAAAACTAGATCATCCTCTTCAAAATTGAGATTGAGTTTTTGCATCATTATACCTCTAATTACAGTAGGATGATGTTCAAAGATGTCCTCATAAAGTACGGGTTTTTCACATTTTTTTGGAGATTCTTTTTGTGTAGTAAGAATTAGATGTCCAGGATAATCTAGAATTTCTTCAGGAAGTATAGAATCAAAGGATAAATCGAGGGTTTTAAGATAAGTTGAAAATCTATAGTACGGCTTACCATAAGTAGTCGCAATTCCAATACGGGCATTCAGTAAGGGATCGATATTTGATAAAATGAAATATGTGATTTAGATTTATGCCTTCAAAACAGTTGACACGACGTGTTTTACTGCTTCATCAAAATTAGCATCAATATTTGACTGGATTTCAGATAATTTAGCCTCACCTTCTTGAGTAATTTTTGCAGATTCTGCAGTTGCCTTTTCTTTTGATGCATTGATTATAACTTCAGCCTCTTTTGTAGCCATTTCTCGAGTTTTCTCTAACAAGGAATCAATTTCACCTAGTGCCTTTACATTTAGTTGTTTTTTCATATCAGCAACTTTACCGTTAATGGAATCCAGATCATCTTCTAATGTACTCAAAGACTTGATAATTCCTGTAACTTTGGATTCGGCCATGCTGCTCATTATACCCAAAATTCAACAATTCCATTACTTAAATCATTCATTTTTACCAGGTTTTTAGGCACAAAAATTGAGATATTATCCACTAGTTAGAAGCAATATTGCTCTTGCAAGATCGCCTTTAGCTTCTTCTAAAGCATTTTTAGCTTTTTCTTCATCAACTCCAGCTTGTTGGCTAACTAGTTGAATATCCTCTTCTGAAAAAATTGGAACCTCTAATTCACTTTCCTCATAACTATCTGCAGTTACTGTAAAAATAGAATTATCTTTTGCTTTCATTTCAGTAACAGAGGGTTTTGTGATAATAATCTCTTTTTTATCAGTCTTAATTATTACCTCTTGAACATTTGGGAGTTCATTCATATCAAGACCCATCTTGTCCATCATTCTTCGCATTTCGCGATTTCCTCCTCGCATCATGATTCTAATTTCTCCTTACGACTTTTTAAACTATCTCTGACCTTTATTGCCACTCCCCTATCAAAATCCGAAATCATCTCACATGATAGAACAGCCTTTCCAACTGCAATTACCTTATTTTTGAATAATACTGGAGTATCAGCAGAAATACGTACATTTTTTCCACACCATACGACATGTTTGCAAAATACAGATCTGCCCTCCATTACAAACGGAGCAGCATCTTTGTTTATCTCAATACAGTTTTCTCGAAAGATTTTGCTTTTCAATAAAATTTGAGCAAAATAAGGACTAATTGCTAAACCACCATCAATTCTTAAAGTGCATAATAATTTTCCTTTATGTGAAACAGTTCTTATTCTTCCTGTCTTTCGTGAAAAGACCATTTCAATATCTTTTGGCAAATGTTTGGAAACACCATTTCCAAATAATGCATCAAGTGAATACTGAAGCTTTAGAATTTGGTCCATACTCGTGGGCAAACTTTTCGAAATATTAGTTCAATGTAAAACCATATTAGAGGTCATAAACTATATAGACTGGTCATTTTTCTTTAGATTATGGAAGAAACAGGAGAAACAAGGAAAATTCAATTTACTGGAAAATCATCATATATAGTTTCATTACCAAAACAATGGATTACAGAATTAGGTCTAAAACAAGGAGACCAAATTAGAATGGTCAGAAAAGGATCATCAACATTAGAACTCTATCCTCCAAAATTTGAATCTCGTATACAAAAAAAAGAAGATGCAACAGTAGAGATTGATGTTGAAGAAAAAGCATCTTCAATTGTTAGAAAATTAATTTCTTTGTATTTTTTGGGATTCAAAACAATTAATGTTAAACCAAAAAATGGTAGATTAAATCCGAATCAAAGAAACACTGTGAAAGGTGCCGTTAAGCGAATGCTGATGGGTTCTGAAATTATTTCTGACTCAAGTGGCGGAATTACAGTTCAAGTTCTTGTCAATTTACTAGAATTAACAGTAGATGGTGCATTCAAAAGAATGATTCATCTAGCTAAATCAATGTCTAGTGACGCAATTTTAGCAGTAAAAGAAAATAATTTGGAATTAGCTCAAGAAGTAATCAATACTGATGATGAAGTAGACAGATTTGGATTTTATATTATTCGTCAGTTAAAGATAGCAATACAAAATGAACATATGCTAAAAGAGATGGGTTTTAGAAATGCCAGAAATTGTCTTGGATATAGACTAGTTGTAAAAAATATAGAGAGAGCAGGAGATCATGCAGCATTTATTGCAAAAGATCTTCTAGAGTTTAAAAAATCAGTTAAAAAAGAGATTTTAGCAAAACTACAAGATATGAACGAATTTTGTCTATCAGTTTTAGATGAGTCATGTTTAGCACTATTCAAAGAAGATTATGCACAGGCAGAAAAAACCATTGAAAAAACAGATGAAATTGTCAAGTATGAGAAAAAGGTCAGAGATGCTTCAAAATCACTAAAAGATGATGAGGAAGTTTACAGAGTTAGAAGAATGAGTGAAAATATTAGAAGAGTTTCTGAATATGCAAGTGACATAGCAGAAATTGTATTGAATATGAATATAGAAAAAACATTGAAAAAAACGGCATAATTTATCAAAAACAGGTAGAATCTTTAACGTGAATTATAATAAAATTATTGAACCAAGATGAATTCAGCGATTTTAATCACATATGATAGAGAGGATACAATTAATGAGGCCAAAGGATTATGCGATGCTGCTGGATATCAGATAGTTCATACAATTACACAAAACTTTCTACAAAAACCAAAATATGGAATTAGTGGTGGAGTTTTAGAAAGACTAGAAGAAATATCAGAAAAACTTCGACCAGATGTAATTGTATTTGATGAAATTTTAAAACCTAGTCAAAACTATAATCTTGCAACTGTATTACATAGAGAAGTTTTAGATAGAGAAGCATTAATTCTTGAAATTTTTGAAAGCAGAGCATCAAGTGCAGAATCCAAATTGCAAGTAA
Organism: Candidatus Nitrosopumilus sp.; assembly: GCA_046754145.1. Classification (GTDB taxonomy): domain Archaea; phylum Thermoproteota; class Nitrososphaeria; order Nitrososphaerales; family Nitrosopumilaceae; genus Nitrosopumilus. The sequence continues at coordinate 20,789 of JBHHVF010000014.1, read as the reverse complement.
AATTGGCACAATTAAGGTATGAGATGGCTAGAGCAAAAGAAAAAGTTCGTCTTGCAAACATGGGAGAACAACCAGGATTTATGGGAATTGGGAAATTTGAGGTTGACGTATACTATAATGATATCAAACATAGAATGCAAACAATTAGATCTAAACTGGAAAAAGCTGGAAAGCAAAGAGAACTCCACAGACAGGGAAGAAAGAGAATGGGATTCAAGACAATATCACTTGCAGGATATACATCTGCAGGAAAAACAACCTTGTTTAACAAAATGACAGGAGAAGCAAGAGTACAGAGTAAAGAGCTATTTACAACTCTCACTACAACTACACGAAGATTAACAATTAATCAAGAGCCATTTTTAATTGCAGATACAGTTGGATTCATCAGTAAATTACCTGCATACATGATTGATGCATTCAAATCAACATTAGAAGAATTAAAACACACAGACGTCATTGTTCTTGTAATTGACATTAATGATTCAATTTCTGAATTAAAAAAGAAATTTTCAAGTTGTATGAGAACATTAAGTGAATTAGGGGTTGAAAAAGAGAAAGTAGTATATGCATTAAACAAATCTGATTTACTACAAAAAGAAGAGATAGAACAAAAAATTGATAATCTAAATTTAATTGAAAATAAAAAATTGATTTCAGTATCTGCAAAAACTGGGAAAAATCTTAAAGAATTAAAAGAATTGATCAAAGAGATTATTGAAAGTCAGAGTTTTCATAAACCCAAAAAAAATACTTGGGAAGGAGTTGAAGAAACAGTTGGTAATTGAAGTAGTTAGAATTGGACAACGACTTGTAAGAGATGACAGAGTTACAACACATGTTGCTCTGGTTTCAAGGGCATTTGGTGCAGAGAGAATTTACATGACTGAAATAAATCCTGAAATCAAAGACACACTAGAAAAAATCAACAAAACTTGGGGAGGAAATTTTGAGATTGAATTTATTGATAAGTGGAAAATAATTGTAAAAAAGAAAAAAGATGAGGGATTCAAAATCGTACATCTTTCAATGTATGGTGAAAGCATTAATGAGGTACAAGAAAATCTTCGAAAAGAAAAAAACCTCTTAATTGTTGTAGGTGCTGAAAAAGTTCCAAGAGAAATTTATGAATTAGCAGATTATAATGTAGGAGTTGGAAGTCAGCCTCATTCAGAGATTAGTGCGTTAGCAATTCTTTTGGATCGTATTCAAAAGGGTAAACAGTTTGAGAAAGAGTTTCTTGATGCAAAAAGAAAGATCATACCTACTAAAAATGGCAAAAACGTGCTAGTAAAAGAAACAAGGGATTAATAATAGAAAATTAGGAGGGATTAGAGTTGGTAGACAAATACGAAGATCCTTTTGTAAGAATTGCTTCAATGATTGGAGGTGATGAATATCTCAAAGTAGCAAGATCCCTGTTAAAAGCTGAAGATGCAACAGATGAAGAAATTGCAAGTTCTACTGGTCTTAGAATCAATATGGTAAGAAAAGTATTGTATGATCTTTTTGGAAAGTCCCTGATTACTGGAATCAGAGTAAAAGACGAGAGAAAAGGGTGGTTTGTCTATAGATGGAGAACCAGAAGAGAAGAGGTAGAACATTTTATCGAAAATCAGAAAAAGAAAATTACAGAAAGATTGCAACAAAGATTAGATTATGAAAATGCTTCTGACTTTTATCATTGCGGTAATGAAGATTGTCCAAGAGTGACTTTCGAAGATGCACTTGAGGGTATGTTCAAATGCCCATCATGTGGGGATGTTCTAAATCTGAAAAAGAATGATAAATCTAAAAAAGCATATTCAAAGAAAATTGATGAAATAAAGAAAGACATGCAGCAAATATTCTGATTAGATCCGAAAATAAGTTACTAAATTAAATATGGGAAATTATTGGAAAAATCCTTGAGTCAAATCACTACAGTAAATCCAGCTACTGGCGAAGATATCACCACATTTCCAGCAATGGATAAGAATCAAGTGTTTGAATTAGTAGGAAAAGCAAAAAGAGCATATCCAGAATGGAAAAAAGATTATGAGAAACGTAGAAGTTACATTTACAATTTAGTAGAATACCTAAAGAAAAACAAAACAGGACTTGCAAAAGTTGCAACAACTGAAATGGGTAAAGCACTCAAAGAATCAGTTGGAGAAGTTGAAAAATGTGCTTGGGCATTAGAATTTTATGCTGATCATGGTGATAGTTTTCTTTCCGATGAAGTATTGAATACAGATGCAAGAAAGAGTTTTCTGACTTTTGAACCATTAGGGGTAATTGGTTCTATCATGCCTTGGAATTTTCCTTATTGGCAAGCATTAAGATTTGCAGCTCCTTGTTTAATGGCAGGAAATGTAATTGTGATGAAACCATCCAGAGTCACTATGCAATCGGGAATTGAAATTGAAAAAGCATTTACTGAATCAGGAATGCCTGATGGGATTTTTCAGACAGTTGTAGGAAGCGTTGATTCTGCAAATCACCTTATTGATTCAGATGTCAATGCTGTAACTTTTACTGGAAGTACAGATGCAGGAGCAAAAGTAGGGGAAAGAGCTGCTAGTCATTTAAAAAAATGTGTATTAGAATTAGGTGGAAGTGATCCTTTCATAGTACTAGATGATGCAATTATAGAAAAAGCAGCAGAAGGGGCAGCTAAAGGAAGATTCATCAATTGTGGTCAAAGTTGTGTAGCCTCAAAAAGATTTTTTGTTGGAAAAAATATTGCAGATGAGTTTATTGAATTATTTATCAAAAAAGCATCCCAACTCAAAGTAGGAGATCCAATGTCTATTGAGACAGATATTGGACCGATTTCAAGTAAGGATGGATTAGAAACAATTTCTGGGATTGTGGATGATGCAAAAGAAAAAGGAGCTGAGGTTCTTTTAGGGGGTTCTGAGATTGAGGGTAATGGATTCTTTTACAAACCAACAATTCTTACAAATATAAAATCAGATATGAGAATTGCAAAAGAAGAAACATTTGGACCAGTAGCACCAATTACAATAGTGGAAAATGAAAGTGAAGCAATCAAACTAGCTAATGAAAGTGAATTTGGTTTAGGTGCAAGTATTTGGACAAAAGATCTTGCAAAAGCAGACAAAATGTCTAGACGAATTGAATCAGGAATTGTCAGTGTTAATAATGTAGTAATTTCAGATCCCAGAATTCCATTTGGAGGAATAAAACATAGTGGATTTGGAAGAGAATTATCAAGATATGGTATGCTAGAATTTGTAAATTTAAAATCAGTTAGATTTTATGATAATCTTACACATCATCACTATGTAGAGTAGTTCTTTTACAAGTGAAAAGATGCGGATCCCTTAAGTATTATTTTTACGTATTATATGATGGCGAGGACACTCGATGACGTAAGTTGAGTGAAGATCAGTGAGATCTTGGGAACGCCTTGAGCTTTGAAATACATTTGAAGTTCATGATTCCTGTGGAATAATGTCCTCGTCAAATTCTTCATTATCATCTGATTCATCATCACATTCTTCTAGCTCAACATGTGTTGGATTTCCATCTTCATCAAAGTAAATCTCAATACAGATATCGGTAGCTAAAGTGGAGACCAAAGTTTCTGCTAATGCCTTTGGAAAGCTACCTAACCTACTAGTATCTGAAGAATATCTATATTCAGTGATTTTGTCTTCATGATAGAAATCTATCTCAATATCACCATTAGCAAATTTTCTAACCCCCATTACTTGGCCAAATATACTATAAGACAAATCTAACTTCCTTGTTGAGACACGTCTTTTGAAAGATTTTCTACTAACTGTTCATAATGTTCTCTGGGTTTTCCTAGATCTTTTAGTTTGGTTTTCTCAATTTCATTAAGTTCTTTATCGACTTTTTCTGCAACATATTGCAATCGTGCCTCTGCCATCATGAATAATCTATTATTTTCTTTCCATAGATGTTCTGTAACATGTTCAACATATAATTGCATTACACTAATCAATTTAGTAGAATCACCTGATGAAAGATATTCTTTTGCAGATTCTTCCATTTCAGTTGCAATTTCTTTTGTACGTTTGTGATCCATCAACATCATTGCAATTGGTCCCATATTACTTGGCATTCCAGCTTGTTCTAAAGCAGGAAACAATGCTTTCTCTTCTTTGCTATGATGACAAACATCTGTAAAGTTTTTTGAAAAATCAATTACAGGAAGCAAAATAGATTCAGGAATTTGTTTACCATCGTTTAATAGTTGAATTGTGGATTCCATTGCTTTGATAGCTTTTTCTATCAAGTCATGATCGCGTCTTAATGATGCAGTTGACATGATAATTTTAGAAAAAACCAATATCTATACCTTATTCATTTTAAGAAAAATAATTAAAAGATAGAAATTAGTTAACGATTTTTCGTTAACAATTGTTTTTAACGGTTAGAGAGGCTTTTTGATTTAACAAATGCCCAAATCTTTTTGGTCATTTCACTTGGTGCAATTGGTTTATTTCCAAATACTTGTTCCACAGTTTCTTTACGACCTGCAAAATTTATTGCATATCCACCAAATGCTGGTTTTTTTGTTTTTGATTTAGCCTTCTTTTTTGTTGCTGCTTTTCTTTTAGGTGCAGCTTTTCTTTTAGGTGCAGCCTTCTTTTTTGTAGTTTTTCTTTTTGTTGTTTTCTTTTTTACTGCCAATTTCTTGTAGTTTTATTTCAAATTAGGTATATAACTTACACCTTAACATAAGACAAAACAAGGTGATTTCTGAGCCTCTTAATTGATTTAAGATGAAGATTAGGTGAATTTGTAATTTTTTCAAAACCATGTCCTCCAACAAAAGAAACAGCATCATTTCCTCCAATTAAAAATGGAGATAAAGTAATGATTAATTCATCAAAAAGATCATTTTTAATAAATTCCCAATTAACAGTTCCACCACCTTCAACAAGAATTGTTTTAATTTTTCTATCTGAAAGTTTTTTCAATAATAATTTGAGATTTATAGAATTTTTGCCAGCAGTAATTACTTCTACAGGGAATTTGTGTATCTTATCATAGTTTGTTTTACTAATTTTTTTTGATACAGCTATAATTGTTGGAATTTTATTACTAGTTTGTAGAATTTTTGAATTTTTAGATATTAGACCCTTAGAATCTAAAATTATTCTAATTGGGTTTTTACCTTTAGTATATCGTACAGTTAGCAAAGGATTATCTTGTAAAACTGTATTTTTTCCAATAAGAATTGCATCCACTTTAGATCTTAATTTGTGTAGTCTTACACTATCTTGTTTTGAAGAGAGTTTTGAATCACCTGCCCTTGTAGCAATTTTTCCATCAACTGATATTGCTGCACTTAGAATTACATGAGGTTTAGATTTTTCCATGTACTATTTTACCTCCAATCATTACTGCTTTAATTGCAGATTCTGATGCTCGATGAACAATTGATGCATGTGGATTGTGCATTGGTTCTAAATCTAATGCATGTTTATCAAGAAAAATACAATCAGCAATTTTTCCATTTTTAATTACTCCAATATCTTTTTTCAAAATTTTTCCTCCATTTACTGTAGCCATTTTAAGAATTTCTCTAGGATCAATTCTTTTTTTGTGAAGTCCCATAGTTACTTTCCAAAGAAAATCCATTTCTCTGAACATATCAGGAGAATTTATCATCACATTATCTGTGCCTAAAGCGATTGTGCATCCTACTTTTTGCATCAATTCTATGTCTGGAATTCCCTCAGCTAGAGATGAATTAGCTCTTGGACATACTACAATTCCCCTAGTTCTTTTCGCTACATCACGAAGATCACTTTCTGAAGCATAAGTCATATGAACTAGAAAATGTGGTTTTAGAGATAAAGCACGAACTGTTTCAGATTTTCCAGTAATTTTTTTCGATTTAGAAACACTTTGTTTAGTTTCAGAAGAATGAATTGCTCTAAGTTTTGGTGTTTTTGAATAATGATTTAGTACTGATGTACTATTCTCATTTGCACCGCTTACACCAATACCATCACATTTTTTGACAATAGAAATAAGATCTTTAATTTTTTCTCTGGGAAAAGGTAGATTTTTCCTGATTTCAGCAGATTTTTGATAGAATTCTACTCTACCTAGAATAATTGGACGTAAAGGAATATCAGACAATACTTTTTTGAGTAAAACAACACCATCAATCTCACCTTCTCTAAAATCAACAAATGTTGTGATCCCTTTTTGAAGCATAGAATGACATGTATTTTTCATAAAATTAGTTAGATTTTCTTCTGATGTATTTTTTAGAATTTTAGATTTGGCTCCAAATACAGGATGAATTTTTTTATCAACAGAACTATTTAGAGTAACATCTTTTCCAATTGAATCTCCGATGTGAGTATGAGCATTAATGAATCCTGGAATTAATAGAAGACCTTCACAGTCTATAGATTCTTCTTTAGCACTTGATTTAATTTTTGGTTGAATATTTTTGAATGTTTTATTTTGAATTTTGATATTAGTATTTGAAACAAAATCTAATTCTTGACCTAATAATGCACTGATGTTTTTAATTAACATGATAATTCATAAACTTCAGGTTTTTCTTTTCCTGAATCTCGAATTTCTCGTATAGTATCAAGAGATTTTGTGGCTAGTTTTACAGCTTCTCTAGCTGTATATCCATTACCAATTCCACAATTCAAAGAAATTTTATCATCACTTTTAATCATATCAATAAAATTCTGTACTGAATTTTTTGCATCATCACTTGCAATTACCATAAAGTTATCACCACCCATAAAAAAAGTCAGAGAATTTTTTTCTAGAAAAAATTTTGACATCTTTGAATATAGTGCAAAAATTATTGATGAAATTTCATAAGGAGAACTAGTTTGTCCTTTTGAAGTAAGATTATCTACATCTAAATGCATGATTGAAACTTTTGAATCAGATTTACCGTTAACAAAACCAAAAATGTTATGTTCTTTATTCAATATGGTTTCGTTCTTTTTTCCTTCATATGCTTGTAAGTTTGCTTCAAACGGAGATTTGCCAAAGCCAATTGAAATAGTTAAATGTACGTCAAATAATTTTTTGAGTGTTTTTTGGATTTGAATATGATCATCTAACTCAAGTCCATTTGAAACCACAAAAAATTCATCTGCTCGATTTAGAAAGACTAAACAATTTTTTTCAGAAAATAGTTTCTGGACTTCTTTGTAAAGTGATGCTTGAAGCATTTGCAGTTCATGTTCTCTATCACTTCCCAATGTCAATGTCCAAGGGCCATATCCACTAATTTTCAAGATGCTAAGTTGAATCATTTTTGGATCCTCTTCAATTCTTTTGAGATTTTTACAATGGCTTCAACTGCACGTTCTGCGACAGGTCTTATTCTAGCATAAGCATGTCTTTCTTGCATTCCAGGACCAGATATTCCCAAAGATACAGGTTTTTGGTATTTTATAGATAAGTCAGTAAGGGATCTTGCAGCAGAATGAGAAATTACCTCATCATGTTTAGTCTGACCTTTAATTATCGCACCTAAAGTGACTACACCATCTACATCTTTTTTCTTCAATAGTGCATCTACAATGATAGGCATGTCAAATGCACCAGGAACATTACATGTATAGACAATTTTTAATTTCATTGAGTCTGCCTTTTCTTGAGCTACAGAAAGCATCCTAGATGTCACTTCCTCATTGAATTCCGAAACCACTACAGCAATATTCAAAACTAATGCACCTTGGCGTATTCTAAAAGTTCTTTTCCATCAATTAATGGAACTCCATTTTGTTTTGCAAATTTTTCTGCTTTGTCCACAGATAATGCAGTATATGTTTCAGCGTCCATCATTTCACAAATTGCAGTAACGGGAGTTAACCCTGCAATTTGAGTTAAGTAAACAGACATTTCAGTATGTCCTTGACGTGCAGCTAACAATCCTTTAGATGCTATCAATAAAGGAACATGTCCAGGAGTTTTAAAAGATGAGGCAAATTTTTTCTGTTTATTTTCTACAGTAAAGATATTTGACATCTCTTTAATTGTCAATGCTCTGTCTTTGTCTGTTATTCCAGTATAAGTTTGATAATGATTTACAGATAAGGAGAAAGTTGGATGATCACCATAAGGTGCTAGACCCATAATCATTTCTTTGTTTGAAATTGGAGAATCAGAAAGAATTTCATGCATGTATTTTAATTCAAGAGATGTTGCAAAATTATGATCTATTGCAATACATAATAATCCACCAGCATGTTGACGCATTCTTGCAATATGTTCAGGTGTAACAAATTCTGCAGCTACAACCATATCAATTTCATTTTCTCGTCCAGCTGAATCAAACAACAAGACAAATTCTCCACGTTTTAAAGATTGTAATGCAGATTCAAGAGACATATACAAAAATTCTCAATATTCTAATTATAAAGTTTACTAAAAAATTGGTAATTACCACTAAAATGGTAGATAATCGGCTTTATTTTAAAATGTATTTTCCTAAAATATCAGTTTCAATATTAACTTTATCGCCTACTTTTTTGGTGCGAAAATTGGTAACCTCGATAGTATGAGGAATTAATGATACGTATGCAAGAGTATTTTTGATGTCAACAACAGTTAAACTAATTCCATCCATTGCAATAGAGCCTTTTTTCACTACATATTTTGAGAGTTTTTTAGGAATTTTAAACCAAACTTGAACTTCTTTAGGTTTTTTTAGAATTTTTTTAATGATAGCCACTCCATCAACATGACCTAAAACAAAATGGCCTTCCAATCGATCACCTGCTTTTAAACTTCGTTCAATGTTTACAATTCCACCAATCTTTAGATTTCCAAGATCTGTTTTTTTAGTGGTTTCTTCAATCATTTCAAATATACAGTTAGATTTAGATAATTTTGTTGCAGTAAGACAAACACCATTAAGAGCAACACTTTGTCCAATTTTTAATCCCTTAGCATGTTTTCCTAGATTTACAGTCATTTGAATGGCACTTCTGTTTTTTGTATTTTTAGAAATTTTTTCTACTTTACCAATTCCCTCAACAATTCCTGTAAACATCAAAAACTGCTATGAATTCTTTGTATAAAATTATTTGGAATTATACTTTTCAAATTCATTTTCACAAAATTGATGAAAAACAGAACATTTATTTTTTTTAGCATCCATCTTGATTTTTTCCATTTCTTTGTTAAGTACACCTTGTGCTGCTAAAAATGCATCATCATCCATACCTAATTTTTTAAATAATCGTGATTTTGCAAGAGGTACTTCTTTTAGACTTGAATCAATCGTTTGAGTTTTATCATAATAGTCGATTGCGTCTTTGTAGTTACCTAAATGACTAAGAGAAATAGCTTTATTCATTAGAGCAGTAATATCATCTAAATCTATTTCAAGTGATTTATCATAATATTCAAGGGCATCTTGATGTCGATTTAGTTCATTTAGAGATAATCCCATACTGTTTAAAGCCCAGATATCTCTAGAATTTTTAGACAGGATTTGTTCACATAATTTTAAAACTTGTTCATATTGTTTCAGGCTTTCAAGAGCATAGATCTTGTTTTTTAGTGCATACGTATCTAAATCTTTTATTTCTAGAACTTTGTCACAATAAACAATAGCTTCTTCATATTTTTTCAAATAAATTAGAGATAAAGAAATATTCTGGAGTGCAACCATATCGTTAGGAATTTTTTCAAGTAGATTTTTACAATAATTGTACATATCATCATATTTTCCGGAATTAAACATCCTGGTAATCACATTTGTAGGATCAAGAAGATTAATCATTTTACTATTATTTTATAGAAATCCATTATCTATAACAGATTCTAACACTAAAACAAGTTTCCAAAAAGAATTTTTTAGTTATTTTAAAGATTTACGAAGTGTTTCGTTTAACACTTTGGAATAACTATATGAGGATTGTTCTTGTTGAATCAGTTTTGCTTGACGAAGTCGAAGTTTTTTGTCAAGATCTTCATCGATCATAATTGTGACGCGTTTGCTCATTTCTACCATGTTATTTTATGAACTTTCTAATATAACATTGTATGAAATGTTCCAGAAATGGGAATTAATTCACTCATGAATAATAGAGACCACTTGATCCATTTTGAAGGGTTTATGAATTAGAGGTATACTGAGTTTTTCTAATTTTTCCTCAACAGAATAGCTTCCATCGGCTGTAACTGCAATGATTTTTGCTTTAGGATCAATCTCTTGGATTTTTTTGATAGCATAAAATCCACTGCCATTAGGCATGTTTAGATCTATTAAAACAACATCTGGTTTGGTTTCTTTGAATAATTTAACAGCAGCAGTACCGTCAAAACCATTACCAATTACATTAATGTCATTTTCTTCTAGAAATTCACTAAATAGTCTGACTGTGTCCTCATCATCATCTACTACAATTACAGATTTATTCATCTCTAGTAATAGTAAAAAAAGCAGTGCTTTAATATTTTCCATTATTTAGAACTGTTACATGGGTGGTATTGACAGATTAATTTCAGATTCATTATCAATTGAAATTAAGAAAAAATTAGACATAGACATGTTAAAAAAAGTTGAACGTGAATTATTTTTAGAACATGGAATGTCAATAAAACTTTCAATTGAGCACTTTCAAAAATTTACAAGTATACTCAAAAAAAAATCTAATATGGATTTTAAAAAATTTGAAAAAGACTGCATTAATAAAATTATTAAAATTAAAAAAAGAAATGACAAGTATATTGTAACTATAGTTAATACAAATCTATCAGATCTCATTTTAGAGTTATTTAGTGAATCAGAGACAAGAAAAATTATTTCATCTCTTTTAGAAAATGAGTATACAATTCCACAAATTCTTAAAGAATCCAAGGTTCCTAAAACTTCAGGATATAGAAAGATTGAAAATCTCATAATTAATGGATTAATTATAGAATCAGGAAAAGTGCTTAGTGAAAGCAAAAAAATCTCCAAGCTTCAGTGTGTTTTTCAAGAAATTAAGCTAGACATTAAAAAAGAAAAAATTCAAGTAATTGGAATTTTATCTAAAAAAATGTTTGAGAAAAGTACTAGTATGAAATCAATTCTTGAAATAATAGAATAAGAGCCTAGTTTGATACAAATTATTGTTTTACAAGTTCAAGAAGTGCTTTTGCTTGCTTGAAATGCACTTCATCTATCATTTTTCCATCAACAGTTGTAGCACCCTTACCTTTCTTTGTTGAATCAAGATAGGTTTTACAGACTTTTTGGGCCCATAAAATTTCACTTTTGTTTGGATGAAATAATTTGTGTACTACAGGAATTTGATCTGGATGTATGATACTTTTTCCAGAATATCCAAGACCTTTACCAATTTTACAATCTTTGTCTAATCCTTTAGTATCCTTGAGGTCTTGCCAAATTGCATCTATTGCTGCAACTCCAGCTGCATGTGCATCAACAGGAATTTTTGCTCTAGAATATTTGGCACCTTCTGGATCTTTTGTATATTCTACTCCTAAATCATTTAGTAAATCAAACACACCAAAAACTACTGCAGAAACTCTTTTGCCAAAAGATGAAATGTTATACGTGTTAACAACTCCTTCCGCAGATTCTATAGACGGAATTAGCTGAATTGGTTTAAGTTTTCGAGATCTTTCTAATCCAGATAGAGTTTTTTCAATTTTTTTCAACTCTATGGTGTTGTTTACTTTGGGTATTACGATTCCATCAATGCCTTTTTGAACAATTTCTTTGAGGTCTGCAGGAATTTTGCCTGATAAGGGAGAATTTGTACGAACAAAGATTGAAGATTTGTATGATTTTCGAGATTTTAATGCAGATTTGATTAGTTTCCTTGCAGTTGTTTTTTCATTGTCTGGAACAGAATCTTCTAAATCAAAGCATACAATATCAGCCTGTAGTTTTTTTGCTTTTTCAAGAAATCTTGAATTATTTCCAGGAACAAAAATGAGGCTACGGAAAAGTTGTGTCATTAAATGACTAAGCGCCCTCTGGCTTCATTAAGATTTTGCCAAAGAGACCTTTTCCAGTTAACATCTTTGTGTGTCCTTCTGCTGCTTGTTCAAAGCTATATGTGGAATCAATTGCTGCTTTGATTTTTCCTTGACCCATCCAATACAATCCTTGATCTAATTCAGCTTTAGTTCCTTGTGTTGAACCTAAGATATTGGTTCCTTTAAAGAAGACATGCCTTAGATCAGTGTGTGCATCATATCCAGTTGTCGCACCACATGAAACAAGAGTTGCACCATACTTGAGTAAGGTTAGTTGTTTGTTCCAGTGTGTTTCACCAATGTGATCAAAGGAAACATCAATTCCTGGTACTTCGCCTTTCTTTTTTGCAAGTTCTTTTGTGATTGCTCTAACTTCTTTATGCCAATCATCTTTTCTATGATCTACTGCATAATCTGCCCCAAGTTCAAGACATTTGTCTAGTTTATCTGGACTTGCTGTTGCAATTACATCACAATTGTATAGTTTTGCAATTTGAATTCCAAAACTTCCTACACCAGAACCACCACCCATTATCAAGACAGTTTGTCCTGGAACAATTTTGGCTCTGCCAACAAGCATATGCCATGATGTCAGCAAAGTCATTGATGCAGCTGCAGCATCATCATATGAAACTCCTTCAGGAATTTTTGAAATATTTACTTCTGGTAGATGAGTTATTTCAGAAAAAGCTCCCCATGTCGGACCAGTTTGAAATCCCCAAATAGTTCTATTAACACAATCAAATTCTCTACCGTCTGTACATGCTTTGCAAACTCTGCATGACATGTTTGAATGAGATACAACTCTATCACCTACTTTGATATTTTTTACATCTTCACCAATTGCAATAACATCTCCAGATGCATCAGAACCTGATACGTGAGGTAATGGTACAGGAACTGGTTGACCTCTCATACCCCAAATATCATTAAAATTTAAAGCAGCAGCTTTTACTTTGAAAACTACTTCATCTGATTTTGGTTTTGGATCATCTATATCCTGGACTTTGAGGATTTTAGCAAAATTATCATCTGGTGCGTATTCATTGTATACAACGGCTTTCATGAATAAATCGACTTCTTACCCATAATTATATTTTTTCTGGATCAGACGCGATTTATCTTAAAATCGCGTTTTGGTTGCTGAATAGATAGAAGTATCTGCTTTAGTTGATCATCAGTTAGCTGACCTGGAATTTTTCCTTGTGTTGCCATACCAATGAGGTATTGCTCTACAAGATCGCATAGTTCTGGTTTTACCATTTTGATATTATTTAATCTCGATCTAGCTTCTGATGTAAGAATCTGTTTTAGAATTTGTTCTTTTTGAGCTGAAATTTCTGCATCATTAGGTGAACGTTCATGAGAATCTGTTCCACTATTGGTATGTCCATGATATTCTGGTTCATCTGAATTTGGAAAACTCATTTTGAATCTAAGTGTATACTTTCAATTGAGGATTTTCAACAATTAACTCATTAAGAATTTCTGTTGCTAGCCTATCTAGTTTTTGCATTCCTTGTTTAGAAATAACACGTCCTTTCTTCTCAACTTTTTCTACATAGCCAAGTTTTTCTAGTCCATGAACAGCATTACGGATAATTGCACCACCAGCATCTCTGTGATGTGCTGCTCCATATCCAGATGGTTTACCACCACCATATTCATTTCTTAATTCATTAATTCCAATAGGACCATTAAGGTAAATTTTTCTCATTAATGATGCACATCTAGTGTACCACCATTCTCTGTCTTGTGGTGGTTTATCAGCATGAGCTCCAGTTTTGACAAATGAAGTCCAAGAAGGTGCAGGAATATCTTCATTCTTTAGAATAGATGCTAATCTTCCTATCAATACATCTGATGGTACATCGTATACCTTTGCCATGAAGTGAAAAAATTGAGAATCGTCTTATAAATCATTGAGATATTATTTTACGATAAGTATGCCCACACAAGTTACAAGAAATTCTGATCGACTTGACAGATGCTCTTCCTAGTCGAATTCTAGAATTAATTCCAGGTGCAATAAAGGACTTGCATTTTTTACAAAAAACCATCCTAAGATCATAAGGCATTCTAATTTTATGTCTAGTACTAATTCTACGAGCAAGAAAAGCTTGACGTTGAGAAAGTTCAGGATTTGTTTTTGCATTAGCGATTGCATTTTCAATAAGAATTTGCATTCTCTCCATTGCAATTTTTCTAACTGCAGGCTTCACAATTATTTCTAAAAGTACACCTAAAAATTGGTTCTCATTATTATAAGAAAATGCAGTCAGCGGGATTCGAACCCGCGTCACAGGGTTGGAAACCCCGAATACTAACCAGGCTATACTATGACTGCAACAGAATGCAAATTTTATTTCCTACATAAAAATGGTTTTTTCGTACTCATAAAGCATCCTAGAAACTACAACATGACCTTCAAATGATTCATCTCCAACAGAATACAGATCACTTATTTTGTTTTCAATTGAATCAGAAAAATGTCCTTTCTGGAATCCTCCAAGTACAATACAAGTATCATCTGAAATCTCTGCTGCAATTTTTTCATATGAACTCGGTTTACCTTTAGTTGAAAACCCAATTACTTTTGATGGATTGATTTCATCAAGTAGTTCTGAGAATGTTTTTTCTTTTATCTCAAGTAATACGTCATTGTTTGCTGTAATTTTTTTTTCTTGATACAATTTTTCAATTAAACCTTCAAATCTGTGATATGATTTAGGGACATGAACATTTTGGCTAAAGTAAATTACTTTATCATCAATGGTATGAACATAAAGTTTTATTTTATTTTTAAGATATAATGGGATTGTAGTTGCTTCAAGTATTGAAAAGTGTACCAGATCTGGTCGTCCTCTTTTTATTTCATTTGTAATTCCTTTCATAGCTGCAAAATGCCAAGAATTATCTAGTAAAATTTCTGATGGAAGTTTTCCAAGTTTTCTTGCATGTGAAATTATTGATGGATGATGTTTTAGCTCAGATGGAACAAGTTCTAATGCTGATTCAGATAAAATTAGAGAAATCATCTTAATTGGTCATTTCTATTTGATTTTTAAATTCATTCCATCCAGGTTTTAGATTCCCATTAACATCAACAAGACCAGCATTACAAATATAGTAATTCAATCTTTCAATGACATATTCACTACTACCCAAGCCAGAACCTCCTCCAACACTAATACTTTCATCTCCAATATCTTGTTGCTCTGTAACGCAAGTGCCCTCTGGTCTGTCATATTGCCGGTACCATGTTAAAAATTCAATCTCAGACTCATTTTCTGAATAAAACTCAAATAATTTATCCAAAAAATCTTTCTGAGAAGCATCACTTCCACCTATAAAATCAGATGTACTCCAACTAATCTCAAAAAATCCAACTTTTTTGTTTGATGTAATTTCAAATGCTTTGTTCAAATCTTCTTTGGCTTCTTGCGGGGTTTTAACAATATCATTTAGATTATCAACTGGGGAATACGAAAATGCAACAAAATCACCTATTGCTAAATCGTTAACAATAGATGTCAATTCTTTATTCAATACATGATGTAATGCAAATGAATTTCCAAATTTTACATTCGGATGTTTCTCTTTTATTTTCTCATAAACTCCAGAAAATAGTTCTTGGTATACAGGAATATTTTGTTCATTGTAACGAAATTGAGATTCTGTTTCACCACCAATAATTACTGTATCTATGATATTGTATCGTGAAAGAATTGCATCAAGAACATTTACGAGTCTTTCTTCTCCAAGAGAATTAAGAGATGGTTTTCCAATCCAATCAGGAAACGGACCTAGTGTTGCTCCATTAATTACAGAAAAGAAGAGAGTTACTTTGAAATCATTTTTTTCATTTAAACCCAGCATTACATCTGATTGACTCCAATCAAACTCGCCTCGTTGAGGTTCTATAATATTCCAAAATAAGTACACATTACTTCTACCTATTCCAGTAGATGATGCATCTGAAAAGATTTCATCAACTTGTTGTAGTGTTACTGATTGATTTGGGGAATTAATCACAAGACCAATTTTTTCATTAGTTTTTTTAGTGATAATTTCTGAATTTGGTAAGGCCAAAACTGCAGCTGCAACGGCAATAATTACTACTATGCCTACAAACACGCCTAGAATCTTCTTGTCCATATGGAGTCAAAAAGAATAGAAAGTAAAAAAGTTGTGATTCTGTTATTTATCCAGAAGTACAACCACTGTATCCACATTCAATGCAGATACTGCAACCTTCCACAAAGACTAGACTGTTTTTGCATGTTGGACATAGACGATCTTCTGAGACCTCTTCTTGTTTAACAGGTTCAGTTTTAATTTCTTCGTCATAAACTTTTAATGCAAGTGCAGCATTGACTTGAGATTTGATGTATGGATTTGTGATTTTTGTTGTCACATAGCCAGTAATGTGTTCACTAGGTGAGACATCAAATGTTTTCTCTGCATTTTCACTTGTCATGTGAAGTACTTGCTTGTGTCTAGAACCGTCACGATAAACGGTAATTCCTTTTAGTCCTAATTCATGTGCTAACAGATATGCAGATTTTACATCTTCAGCTGTTACATCATATGGCATGTTGATTGTTTTTGCAATTGCATTTCCAATCCAGTCTTGCCATACACCTTGAGCCATTAGATGATCTGCCCAGTGAATATCCATTGCTGTAACAAATACATCTTGCATCCACTGTGGAATCTCTTCAATTCCTTTCAAAGATCCATAATTATCTGCAATCTTTTCAAGAATTTCATCTGTGTAAAGACCATGTTCTTTGAGTGCTTCTTCAACAATCTTGTTTGTATAGAAGAATCTTCCAACAGTAACTCTCTTCTCAAATACTAGAGCAAATGCAGGTTCCATTCCATTCGAGCAATCTGCAATCATTGAGAGTGTACCAGTTGGAGCAACTGTGGTAGTTAGGACATTTCTAATTCCATGTTTTTTGATTTTGTCAATTAGTGGATCCCATTCATAGGAGTGAGATTCTTTTGGTTTCTCATAGTATCCAGCTACTGGAATCTTTCCTTCAGGATATTCTGTTGTAGAACAAAGTGGGAACTCACCGCGAGATTTTGCAAGTGCAACACTTTCCTCCATGGAATAGTATGTGAGGGCTTCAGATAGTTTTGCTTGTAGATCATATCCTTCTTTAGAATTGTATGGTATTCTTAGTTTGTACAAGAGATCAGCCACACCCATTACTCCAAGTCCAATTCGTCTAGACTCTTTTGATGCTACATTGATTTCTTGTACTGGATAATTATTTACATCTATGATGTTATCCAAGAATCTCGTTGTCTTTCTGATTGTTTCTTCATATCTTTGCCAATCAAATTCATGAGAACCATCTGCTTGTCTCTTGACAAAATTTACCAAATTGATAGAACCTAGGTTACATGATTCGTATGGATAAAGACTTTGTTCACCACATGGATTTGTTGCTCTTAGTGGTGCTTGTCTTGCTTTTGCAAATACATTGTATTTGTTAATTTGATCAAAGAAGATCAATCCAGGTTCTGCACTCTTCCATGCAGATAATGCAATCAGATCAATTAGTTGGTGTGCATTGATTTCTTTTACTGGTTTTTGATCACGTGGACTACGTAGAACATAGTTACCATCTTCAGTGTTAACAAGTGCATTCCAAAAGTCTTCCCATATACCAACACTTACGTTGAAATTTTCTAAAATACCTGGTTCTGTTTTGTTTGTGATGAATTTTTCAACATCAGGATGCCATGCTTCAATGATTCCCATGTTTGCACCACGCCTTTTTCCTCCTTGTTTGACAACTTCAGTCACAGTATTGATGATATTCATGAAAGATACTGGACCAGATGCAACACCAGATGTTGAGGCTACAATATCACCTTCCTCACGAAGATCAGAATAATTGATTCCAACCCCGCCACCTGACTTGAAGATTAGTGCTGCATCAGATGTTGATTTCATGATTTGTTCCATGCCATCTTCCATACCAAGTACAAAACATGCTGAGAGTTGTCCTAATCTGCCACCAGCATTCATCATTGTTGGAGAATTTGGTAGAAAGTCTTGTGAGACCATCAGATCAAAGTATTCAGTTATTTTGTCTGCATAACTATCAAGCTTCTTTGCTGCTAGTAACGTTAGAAGATCTTTGAAACTAACTGTCATCTGTTTTTTGTTTGCAAGTGTTACATAGTGATTGATTAAAGATCTAAAATGCCACTTGTTGAGATAATAATCTCCTATTTTGAATTTATAGTCAAATGCATCTAGTTTTTCAAGATAAGATTTTGCTTCATCAACATCTTGCCAGGAATTTCCTGCTTTGTCAAATACTTGTGAATCATATAGAATATCACCAATTCCTACTAGAATTGCGACTCGCTCAAACATTTGAGTTGGAGATTCAATGATTTCATTTTTTCCATTTCTGAAAAGATATCTTGATGCTAAGATTCTCAAACAGTTCAAGTCAAACTTTTTGGAGACTGGATCAAGAGACTTTAGATTCAAGACTTTCATTTTTTCGTCTCTTAGTTTTCTTCGCTCGTGTCGATAAACGATGTATGCTTTTGCTATATCGCTATTACCGCTATCGATTAAAGTTGACTCTACAATATCTTGAATATCCTCAACAGTAGGTGTTCTAGAGCTAGTAAATCCTTGCTCTACTAGTTTGTCAACTACATTTCCTGCTAATTGATCTGCTAGGCCACGATCGGCTTTAGAGGTGGCTGCTAATGCCCTGAAAATGGCATTTGAAATTTTATCTTTGTTGAAAGCCGCTACTGCACCACTGCGCTTACGGATCTCGTTGATAGTATTTTCTATTTGTGAATTATCCAATTATAATCTCCCCGCAAGGGTTATGATTGATACCGGTATAAATGATTCTGCAATTTTTTCTTAAAGCTCGGTTCAAAAATATTGACACCGCTACTATGAAGTTCATATTGGCATACTTTAGCAATAGACTACGATGATCGTACATCTGAAACTGATCATAAAGTTTTAAAAAATGATCGTAACTAGTTTTTCATTTACGTATTTCAGACAACGTATGGTGACTTACACTTTGGACATTTGTCTTCAAATGGTTCATCTTTGAAACCACACTCACCACATATTGCAATGTTCTTGATGGGTTTGAAGGAATGTGTAAGTGTAGATGTTTTCTCGATTGCTTTTTTAATTTCATCAACCTTTGCATCTTTGTCGATTTTCAATGTTACGAGTAATCCACCATTGAGTAATTTTGAGAGTTTGTTACATTCAGTGATGGATTCACTTTTGGCAGTATAATCTGCAATATCTGAGGCATTAATCACTACTCCTTGGGAATAAGCATCACTTTCCATTGAGTTTAGGGCAGAATTTTTACCGTATTTTTCACCATCTAGCCTAGCAAAACGAGGGGATCCTTCAGTCTCAGTCATGGAAATAGTCACAGAATCACCTAATTCTTTGCCTTTTTTGGCTGCAACATCAACTGCAGTTTCTATTACTTTGTGAAGGATATCACGTCCTGCTTTGTTGTCTGGTAATCCTAGTATGTTGAAGATTGATTCTTCAAGTCCAACTAAATTAATTACAAGAGAGACAGAACTTTTTTGCATATATTGTGTGTTCTTTGCAAGAATTGGATTAAGTCCTCTTCTAGTAAGATCTGAAATATCTTTTTTTCTTAGTGCCATTGAAGCTAGTGCAGGTTTCATTAGTAATGCAAGTCTTGCTCTAAAGTAAGTTTCATCTTTATTTGATTCAAATGCAAGTCTTGGAAGATTTATGGAAACAGATTGTAGTGCAATTGAAAGTGGTCCTGTACTCTTAGTAGATCCATTTGTTACACCATAACTAGATGTTTGACCATGAGCAAACATTACTTTTCCACCAAGTGAGATTATTTCAGCTGTTAATCCTGATACATCAGTTATCTTTCCTTTTTCATGATCGATTATCAAACCAATTTTTGGCATTGGTGTTATCTTTGTATAATTTTTGTATGCATTAATAATTGAATTAATTATTTTTGTATCAGAACCTAATTGTAGTCTAATAGAGACGTTAGTACTTTTTTTGTTATATTGAGAAGTTGTAGATGCAGTAGCAAATGCATCAGTTAGTTTTTGTTCAAGTTCTGGAAGAGACTTTGAATGTTTTGAAAACAATGAAACTAGTCCATCAATTACAATTTCTTGTGAAGCTTCCTTTGAAAGAAGAGAAATTATGATAGATAATGAACTTGTAATATCATCAAGTTGTTTTGATGCAGGAATTCTTGATACATCAAGATATTTTCCACCAAGAGTAATTCCATCTTCGATTAATTCTTTAACATTAACAAATATTGTATCAGGAATCATAGACCAAATTCCAGGATTGGTAATATGCAAGTCTCCAGAAAGATGAGAATCTGCAACATCTTTTGGTAAGATGTTAGTAAGTAAGTGCTCAGCAAATACTCTCTGCCCAGTGTTAAACAGCAGACCTTCAGCGCCATTATTGACATCATCTAAATTAGAAATCATTGTCTGAACATCATGAACAGGCAGGCCTAGGCGTGCGAGTTTATTCCGATATTCTTCGTGACCGTGCTCTAAGAGAACAGAATTTACTAGTTCTCTGATAAGTGAGCCTGTTAGATAGGTAGTCTGATATTTGTAAATTCTATTTTCAACTTCTTCAGTAATTTTTTGTGCAAGTTCTAATGGAAGACTTCCTTCACTGACTAGTGATTGAATAATTTTATGAGAATTAAACTCCTCAATGGATTCATGTGATGTTCTAACATACATTTTTCCACTTT
>JBHHVF010000013.1:0-31239 GCA_046754145.1 Candidatus Nitrosopumilus sp. | reverse complement strand
CCGGACTTTTAATCCGGTTGTCAAGGGTCCGAATCCCTTTAGACCCGCTACTTTTCTTTATTTTAATTATTGAATCATTTCATTGACTTGTTTTTCCAAGTCTTCAATAGATGAAATGATTTCATTTTCTCTTTGAGTCATAGTTGTTCTATGATCATTGATCTTCTGAATTCTATCAGAAATCATTCTTTTTTGTTCATCATATCCTGAAGAACCATATGATTTTCTCTCTTTTAGAGAGGAAACTACAGTTGTGGAGGAAATAATTTTTGAAACAATTTTTGGATCAACTTTAGTATTAGCCACAGATTTTCTTATTTCTGCTAAGGTCAATTTTGAAATAGGTTTTTTGGATTGATGTGTCAATTGAACCAACATGCCTGAAATTTTGTGTGTTACTCTAAATGGAATTCCTTCTTGAACTAATTTTTCAGCAATATCAAGTGCAATTAGATTACTTGATTCTGTGATTTTTTTCATTTGTTTTTCATTTACTTTCAAAGTAAGAAGTATTGATTTTAAAATCAATAGTGCACTGATAGATATTTTTGATGTTGACCAAATAGATGATTTTGTTTGTTGCAAATCACGTCCATAACCAGATGCTAGACTTTTGATAGTTGTTAGAATTGCAGTAAGATTTCCAATAACTTCAGCAGTTTTACCTCTTGTTAATTCTAAAATATCTGGATTTTTCTTTTGAGGCATTACGCTTGAGGGGGATGTAAATTCATCAGCAAGTTCAATAAAAGAAAATTCAGATGTGGACCAGATGACAAAATCTTCTGCTAATTTGCTTAGATTAGTCATCAAAATTGAAATCATTGCAACATATTCTGCTACAAAATCACGTGTGCTAGTTGCATCAATTGAATTTTCAACAAGATCATTAAAACCCAACATTCTTGCAGTGCTATGTCTATCAATTGGAATACTTGTTCCTCCAACAGGTCCTGCACCAAGTGGACTTTGGTTTACTCTTTCAAAAGTTCCATAAAGTCGTTGAAAATCTCTGGACAAAACATCTGCATGTGCCAAAAGATAATGAGAAAAAAGACCTGCTTGAGCTTGTTGAAGATGAGTATAAAGTGGCATGATTGTTTTTTGGTGATTTTTAGCCACAGAAACAAGAGTTTCTATGGTATCTAGAAGACAATTACAAACAATATTGATGTCGTCTCTAATTTTCATTCGAATATCTAGAGCAACCTGATCATTACGTGACCTTGCAGTATGCATCTTTCCTCCACTTGCCATGCCAGCCTTTTTGATTACTAGTGATTCAATTAATTCATGAATATCTTCTGCTCCAGATGATGAATCAAAATTTTCTTTTCTCAAAGACTTTAAAGCAGATAATATTTTTTTTGCATCATTTTTTGTTATGATGTTATTTTGATATAACATCAAGGTGTGAGCTTGACTTCCAAGAATATCATAAAATGCAATTTCAGAATCATCATCTATTGATGAAACATAATCTAAAGTAATACCACTCAAATCAGTACCAAGACGAGAACGATACATTACATAAGATTCTAGAATGGTTATATATAGCATCGACGCTTTTGCCCACATGAGTCAAGACATCAAACAGACACGGGTAAAAATTTTTGATGCACTATCAAAGATTGTAGATCCAGAAATCAACACATCAATTGTAGAGTTAGAATTGATTGATGAAGTCGATATTAACAATACTGATGTGAAAGTTGATTTGCATCTTACTAGTCCATTTTGTCCAGCAGTATTTGGTTTTAAGATTTGTCAAGATATTCATGATAATCTTTTGAAAGTAGATGGAGTAGATGATGTCAAAGTGAATGTTTCAAATCACTTTATGGCAGAGCAAATTAACAATCAAGTAAACAATAGCCCAAACCCAAAAAAACTCGGTTAGCTTCTAAATCCTAACAAATAGCCTCGAAGTAGTTGGATTCCCATTGCAGGATCAACACCTTTTGGGCATACTTGGCTACAAGAACCAGCAAAGTGGCATCTCCATATACCATGAGATTCATCAATTATCTTTAGTCTAGAATCTTTTCCCTTATCTCTACTATCAGCAACATATCGATATGCTTGAGCTAATGCTTGTGGTCCAACAAATGAAGAATCTGTTGCCATTGTAGGACATGCAGAATTACACAAACCACATTTGATACAATTAGCAAACTGTATGTATTGTTCTACTTCTTCAGGAGATTGTAAGAATTCTTTTGCATCAGATTCTAGTTCTGTATCATCTCTGATAAGATATGGTTTGATTTTTTGATGAGTATCAAACAATCTTTCAAATTTTACTGCCAAATCACGAATAATTGGAAAATTGCTCATTGGTTCTACTGTAACAACATTAGAGTCTAGTTCACTAATTTTTGTAAAACATGCAAGTCTTGGTTTTCCATTAATCATCATTCCACAAGAACCACATGTAGCTTGTCTACAAGAATAACGAACTGCTACTGAATGATCAAAGTGTTTTTTGACCTCAAGAATTGCTTCCAATACAGTTGTCCATTTTTCATATGGAACAGTAAACTCCATAAATCCACTTGCATCATCATGCTCTGGATTGTATCTTGCAATTCTAAGTGTGACTGATTTTGAAGAAGATAATGATGTTGATGATTGTTCTTCTGCAATATTAGATACTTGTGCCATTTCTATACCATCCCCATGTTAACCATAATAATAGTTCTTGAACCATATGCTATTAATCCAATCATTGCAGCTACACAACCATAAGAAACAGCTTTTTCGTAAGTTCTTCCTTGTTTTAATTCCAATAAAATAACTCTTAGTCCATTAAATCCATGAACAGAAAGTAAAACCAGTATTAACTCCAACATTACAGCATATGGAACAAATTTGTAGTTTGCAAGAACACTTTCAAGCTCTAAGGATTCTGCAAATCCCTGCGTAAGGCGCATCAAAACATGAACTGCTACTAGTGCAACTGCTGCTAGAGCAGTCCCATAGTGAATTTTCATAATTGTGCTTTCTCTCATCTTACTCACCGAACATTACTGCCAGTCCATACATCATAGCAATTGCTGCAAGAACAATTGCTGAATAGATGCCTATCTTATGTCGATAGTTTTGAGATGCTGGATCGTATGGATAATCAGGTCTAGCAGGTTTTCCTACACCAACTCCTCCATGTCCTAACATTACTCTAATTCCATTAACAGTATGAAATACACACATTCCAATTACAATTGCCAAAAAGATATGTCCACCTGTAGTTTGAGTCATTGCCAAAACTTCATCCCAACCAACTTGACCACGAAGAATGTTACTTGTTTCGTAAATGTGAGCTATAAAATATGCCAAGAGTCCTAATCCACTTAACCGCATTAGCCAATATGCAGCTCTCTCAATTCCATAACGAGTAGGATTGGCCATTCCGCCAATGCCCTCTTTATGTTCGTCCCGAGTCAACTAATACTTCCTCTCCACTGGCTGATACTTAGTAATTGTGACTGGATGTGTTTTCATGATTGGTTCATTTGGATCATAGTAAGCAAGTGTATGATGTAAGAAGTTTGCATCATCACGTTTAGCATAATCAGTTCTTGCGTGTGAGCCACGAGATTCTTTTCTATTGATAGCACCAAGCAACACAATTTCTGCTACTCTAAACATAGAATCAAGTTCCATGACGTTTGTAAAGTTAGTATTGTATTCAATTGCTTTATCGTCAACGTGTTTCCAGGTTTGTTTCTTTAATTGGCGAATTTTCTTTAGTCCATCAATCATATCTTGTTCATTTCTGTAAACGTATGCTTTTTCATTCATGGTATCAGTAAGCTGTTGTCTTATTTCATAGGGATTAACATCTCCACTTCCTCTAAAAATTCCATCATAGATTCTTTTTTCTTCTAATGTAACTAAATGATGAGGCCATGGAGATGAGGATTTATTTTGGGCAACATAATCTGCTGCAAGCTCACCAGTTATTTTTCCCCATAGAATACACTCAGAAGTAGAGTTTGCACCTAGTCTATTCGAACCATGAAGACTATTACATGCAGCTTCACCAGCAGCCCAAACACCTTGTAATTCTGTTGCTCCGTCAATATTTGTATGAATACCTCCCATCATATAGTGACAAACAGGACGTACATCCAATGGTTCTGATGCTAAATCAATTCCAGAAAATTTTATTGCAATCTCACGAATACCACCTAATTTTTCTTTAATTATTTCATCACCAATATGTCTCAAATCAAGTTTCATACAATCAACACCCGTTTCATGTTTGAAACCTCGACCTGCATTAATTTCAGTAATCATTGAACGTGAAACTATATCTCTAGGAGCTAGCTCAATTTTACTTGGAGCATATGTTTTCATGAATCTTTCATCTTTATTATTCAAAAGATATCCACCTTCACCTCTTGCAGCTTCCGTGATCAAAATCCCAGATGGAAGAATTCCAGTAGGATGGAATTGTACGAATTCCATATCCTTTAATGCCATTCCAGATCTTAATGCCATATCCAGACCATCAGGTGTTGAGGATAGTGCATAAGTTGAAAAACTATAGAGGCGTCCAGCACCACCAGTTGCAATGATGAGAGCTTTTCCTTTTATTGTATAAAATGTACCAGAAGATAATTCTATTGCTGTGAGTCCCATGAATTGTTTTCCATCGTGAATAATTGATGTTGCAAACCATTCATTAAGATATTCAATGTTTTCAAATTTTTGACACGTGTCATACAGAGTCTGCATCTCAAAGAATCCAACTTTATCTGATGCATATGTTGCTCTTGGAAAACTGTATCCTCCAAAAGGTCTTTGAGCTAGATGTCCATCTTCGCGTCTGGACCATGGCATACCCCAATGCTCCAACTGATAGATTTCTTTTGGCATTTCTCTTCCCAATCTTTCTGCAACATCTTGATCAGCAAGAAAGTCACTGCCTTTAACAGTGTCATAAACATGAGATTCAATAGAATCACCTTCATTTTCATATAATACAGCAGCAGTTCCACCTTCAGCAGAAACAGAATGTGAACGCATTACCTGAACTTTTGAAACAATTCCGATTTTGAGATTTGGTCCTTTTTTTGCAGCTGCTATTGCTGCTCTCAAGCCAGCAAGTCCAGAACCACAGATTATCAAGTCAAATTCTATAGAATCTACCATTTTTCAGACAAACTTGCTTTGAGCGGGTTAAAAATGTAGTAATTGACAGGCATGATCCCAAATATTAAAATATATCACTAGTGATATCACTAGTGATGATTTCTGAGTGGCTTCAGAGAGTAGGAAGTTCAGTTCCCAGAGGATTTTCAAGATATTTCATTTTAGAGTTATTGAAAAAGAAAACACATACTGGAAAAGAGATCATCGATTATGCAGTTGAACAAAGTAATGGAATTTGGAAACCATCTCCAGGGTTGATCTATCCATTATTAGGTAGATTACTAGACGAGGGATTAATTGATGAAACTAAAGATGGTAAATACCAGCTAACAAAGAAAGGAAAAGAAACAGCAGAAGATGTAGATAAGATAAACGATATTGTTAGAAAGCAATTAGATGTATTATTTAGACTAGGTAATGTAGGTAGATTTGTTGCTATTGATCTATTAGAAAAGATTTCATCAATGGGATCTATCCTAAGTTCAAACTTTGCCAATATGACTGATGAGGAAACAAAAAAGTACAGACATTTTCTTGAATCCGAATTAAAGAAAATGCAAGAAAAAGAAGTAAAGAAGAAAGGTAAAGAAATTAAGATAGAGTAAAAATATTCCTAAAAAATTAAATTCAGAAAATACCTATCTATCAATATGAAATAGTTCTTGATTAAAATCATAAATAATTCAGAGAAAGAACACAATTATGAAAAATTTAAAAAATATGTTAAAATCAAAAAAACCAATTGTCATTCCAGGAGTTTATGATGCATTAGGTGCAAAAATTGCCCAAAAAGTTGGATTTGGGGCAATGTTTCAAACAGGTTATGGAACATCTGCAACTCTATTTGGAATGCCAGATTATGGATTTATCGGAGCAACAGAAACAGTAGATAATGCAAGACGCATATGCAGAGCAGTTTCAGTACCTGTAATTGTAGATTCAGATACAGGATATGGAAATGCATTAAGTGTATGGAAATTAGTAAAAGAATTAGAATCTGCAGGAGCCTCAGGAATTTTTCTTGAAGATCAACGATGGCCTAAAAGATGTGGCCATATGCAAGGAAAAGAGGTAGTTCCACAAGAAGAATACACAGAAAAATTATCAGCCGCACTTGATGCAAGAGAAAACAAAGATTTCATAGTTGTTGCTAGAACAGATGCAAGAGCTACTGAAGGATTAGATGCAGCAATTGAACGTGGAAAACAAAATAAGAAAACAGGAGCCAGTGCAATATTTGTAGAAGCTCCAAGATCACTAGAAGAAATGAAAAAAATTGGAAAAGAAATCAATGCACCATTAGTTGCAAACATGATTGAAGGAGGAGCTACACCATTGAGTTCGGCTGAAACTTTGAATAAAATGGGATTTAAGATAATTCTCTATCCGTTATCTGTTTTGTATGCCAACACATTTGCAACCATGAATATTCTAAAAGAGTTAAAGAAATCAGGAAATACTGCAAAATATAAACAAAAAGTTGTGAACTTTGATCAGTTCAATGACTTAGTTGAACTTCCAAAATTTAGAAAGATGGAAAAAAAGTTTAGAACATCAAAAAGAGAATAAAAGAAAAAATTTCAAGTAAAGAACACAACTATGTGTTTCTCTTTACTTCAATTTCTATTGTTGAAACGTTTCTTGTTCTACCGTCTTGTGACTCTAATGATTCTGAGCCAATGCTAATATCTCCGATAGAATAGCCTGCATTTTCTGTTTTTCGTGCGATGATTTGAGCTACATCTACAGCACGGCCTATGCTCATGCCTCTAGCTTTGATGTGAACGGCGGGTAAATTTGCCAATTGAATTAGCGTTGATGTAACATACGCCATCAATGGTTTCTTACCAATGAATATGGTGTCTCTGGCTTCGTTTGACATGCAAGAATTGTGCTTAGGGATAATTTAAAGCTAAAAGGGTTTTTTTGAATTTGATAAAAATTTTTTGAAAAATTTGAACTAATATTAACCAGAAAAGAGTAATTTATTGAGAACTTGGAAAATATTACAAAAGTTTTAGAATTAGGAAGTTGTGAAGAAAAAATCAAAATTTTACAAGTTTTAGATTCTACAAATGATCCAGAAATTTTAGAAAAAATAATTTTGAAGTTAGATGATGACGATATTAAAGTTAGAGGAGAAGCATTTAGCTCACTGGTATTAAACAAAAATAAAATTTCAAATTTTTTAATTAAAAGTTTGAATTCTGCAAGTAAAAATATCAGAGGTTTTGCATCATTAGTATTAGCAAATAGGAATGAAACTACTGCAATTCCAGAAATTATAAAACTTACAAAAGATGAACGTTCTATGGTTAGATCATGTGCAATTGGAGCACTAGGATATCTCAAAGCTCAAGAAGCTAAAGATGTTTTTCTTGAATCTCTATCAGATTCTAATTTGGAAGTAAGAAAAAGTACTTTACAAGCAATTATTGATCTAAATATAATAATTCCAGAAAATAAAATAAAAGAAATCAGTAAAGAAGAAGATCCTGAAATAAAAAAATTGATTTCTCAATTGAAAAAATAAGTGGACCGGAAGGGATTTGAACCCTCGATCCGATGCATGCCATGCACCTATCCTACCAGACTAGACGACCGGCCCAATTATCAGAATTCTGATTGAATAACACTTTTTGAATTGGGTATTAACGTTTAGCGATTTAATGGAATTCAGAGTTATGAAATTAACACAATATATTTAACCTTGGGCATCATGATTGGATTGTTATGGTGGTAGATAACAAGGCAACTGTCACATATGTTCAATTATTAAAAGAAGATCTTGTAATTATTAGATTAGTTCCAAAAGATGAAGAGGGTAATGATGCTCCAGTTCCAGAATTTGAAGCTGGTCAATTTATCACATTAGGATTACCAAATCCTGCAGAAGGTGGAAAGATTGTTAGACGTGCGTATTCAATTGCATCTCATCCAGAAAATAGAGATTACATTGAGCTTGTTATTAGATGGGTTAGAAAACCACTTCCAGGAAGATTAACTACACAAATATTCAATTTGAAAGAAGGGGATGAAATTCTTTGGTTAAAACCTACAGGTAGAGCACTAACAATTAGTGAAGAACTTCCAAATGGAGAAAAAGATAACAGGAGAATTGTTTGTATTGGTGGAGGTACAGGTCTTGCACCATTTGTTAGTTATGCACAGCACTTCCATGATAGTGGAGATAAACGAGAAATCGTAGTTTTACAGGGTGCCAGTTATGTTGATGAGTTAAGTTACAAAGATTTGCTAACTGGGCTTGAAAATGAGAGTATTGAAAGAGGTAAGGATGAATGGAATTTTAAGTATAGAGCAGCAATCAGTAGACCTCAAGAATGGTTTAACAGATCATGGGGAGGTCAAGTTGGAAGAGTTGAGACATTCCTAAGACCCAGAGATAACGGAATGTCACCACTAGAAGAATTAGTTGGAGATAAAATCACCAAAGATAACACCATATTCTATGTTTGTGGTTGGCAAGGAACAATAGATGGTGTAATGGACTTTGTAAAACCAAAAGGCTTTGTTACAGAACATGATAAACGTGAAGACGGAAGTTTTGAAGTCAAATACGAATCATACGGATAGAGTTTTTTAAAATCAATCATTGAAATATGAGATTTATCTAGGGAATGTAATTGATTACTGCATTATATCTTGCACATCTAAATCCTGTAACTAATGCACATGTTGAAATTATTACAGAATTGAAAAAAGAAGCTGATATTGTTAAAGTTATGCCTGTAGTTTTCAAAGATAATGATAAGGAAGTTAACAGTAAAAGTTTTCCATTTAATTTTGAAACCAGAAAGAAAATGCTTGAATCTGTTTTTGGGGATTCAATCCAAATTACAGACGATTACACATTTTTTTCTCCATATAAAAAATACTTACCACCTTTAGTTAGATCAAGATCATGGAAATTGAAAAAACAAATTCTACGTGGTGTTGAAGGGGAATTTTTTTCTTATACAGGAGACAAGACTGAAGGATACATGCTGAAAATGTACAGACTAAAACCAAGAATAGGAGAGAGAAAAGTACTTTCTGCATCATCTGTTAAAGAAAAATTATTTGATGCAGCACAGGGGAACAAATCATCATGGGAAAATGATGTACCAGAAAGCATAGCCAAAATAATTGAAGAGGAATGGAAAACAGTTGAAAAATTTGCAAGTATGGAAGATAGAACTACAAGAGTTGCAGGAATGAAATTTCCTAAAGAGGGATATTCAAAATAAATAGAGATTAATACACATTCAGTAAAAATTTTCTATGAAACTTCCACTTTCAAAATATGTCTGGTTTGATGGAAAATATGTTCTTACAGAAAAAGCTCAAGTTCCAATTATGACTCATGCAATTCATTATGGAACGTCAATCTTTGAAGGAATAAGGGCATATTGGAATGAAAAGAACCTATACATCTTTAGATTAGATGAGCATGTAAAACGATTTAGAAGATCTGGAAAGTTTTACAGTATTTCACTTAATTTCTCTGATAAGGAAATTACTGATGCAGTAATTGGAATTTGCAAAAAAAATAAGATCAAAAAATCATGTTATATTAGACCATTTTACTTTGTAGGTGATTATGGAATTAATCTACATGTAACTGAAAAAGCTCCAACAAGTGTTGCAATGTTTACATTTCCTTTTGGAGATTTGTTTAACAAAAATGGAATTTCAGCAGGAGTTGTATCTTGGAGAAAATTTTCAGATATGGCTACTCCTGCACAAGCAAAAATGGGTGGAAATTATCTAAATTCTATAATTGCAACACAAGAAGCAAAAAGAGATGGTTTTGATGAAGCAATTTTACTTGATCATAATGGAAATGTCAGTGAAGCCCCAGGAGAAAATATCTTTATTGTAATAAATGGACAGTTAGCAACACCATCACTAGCATCATCAGCACTTGAAGGAATTACTCGTGATGCAGTAATCAAAATTGCAAAAGATTTGGATATTGATATTGTTGAAAGATACATTTCTAGAAGTGAGTTAATTATGTCTGATGAGATTTTTCTTACAGGAACAGCAGCTGAAATTACTCCTATCACATCAATGGATTCAAAGAAGATAGGAAATGGTAAACCAGGAGACATAACAAAAAAGATGATGCAAGAATACACAGACATAGTAATGAACAAAAATGATGACTATTCTCATTGGTTAACAGAGGTGTATTAGATGAAAATTGTTCAGATTGGAACCGGTGGATGGGGTAAGAACCATACCAGAATTTTATCTCAATTGGGGGCTCTATCAGCTGTATGTGATGTAGATTCTCAAAGAAGTAAAGAATATGGAGAAAAATATTCTGTGAATCATTATGAATCATTAGATAAATTACTAAGTACAGAAGAATTTGATGGAGCATTTGTAGTAACACCTACATCTACACATACAGAAATTGCAACAAAATTGTTAGAGGCAAAAAAACATGTTTTTGTAGAAAAACCAATGACATACAAATCTGAAGATGGCGAAAAACTTGCTAAACTTGCAGAAAAAAATAAAGTAATTCTTACATGTGGATATATTGAGAGATTCAATCCTGCAGTAGATGTTGTAAAAAAAATTGTAAATGAAAAGAAATTTGGTGAATTAGTAATGCTAGAATTTCACCGTGAAAATAGAATGCCTCTTCATATCAAAGATGTTGGAATTATTTATGATACTTCAGTCCATGACATAGATACTGCAAATTGGTTATTTGATGACATGCCTCACGTAGTATTTGCGAGATCAGGTAAAATTAAACATGAACATGAGGATTTTGCAAGTATCATGTTAGGATATAAAGATGATAAAGTTGCAATTATTTCATCAAATTGGATTACACCAAAAAAAGTTAGAAAATTTAATGCTGTATGTACAGATGCAATAATTTCATCAGATTTTATCACTCAAGAAATTATTGTAGAAAAAAGTGATGAAGCAGAAACCGTTCAAAACGAAAAACAAGAACCATTATTATTAGAAATTCAAAGTTTCCTAGGTGCAATAGAAGGTAAAAATGAACAAGTTGTAAAATCACAAGAGGCAGTCAATGTTACAAAGATTGCAGAAGCTGCACTTTTATCTAGTCAAAAAGGAATTCCAATCTATCTGGATCTAAAATGAATAAGATAATGATGGATATTTTGGCATGTCCAATTGACAAAAATCATCCTCTAGAATTATTTGAGATTAAAGAAAAAGACACTCTAGTCTCCGAAGGAGCATTATTTTGCTCAAAATGTTCTAGATTTTACCCAATTATTGAAGAAATCCCCATAATGCTTCCTGATGAATTAAGAGACAAAAAACAAGAATTAGAATTTCTAAAAACTAACAAGGATAAATTGCCTGAAAAAATTATTACAAAGGCAAACCCATGGCATTTGTGAGATAATGGTTACAAATTTTATTTCTGAAAAAGCAAAAATCGGTCAAAATGTTCAGATTTGGCACTTTTCATATGTAGGAGATGATGTAGAAATTGGCGACAATGTCAAAATTGGGTCTCTTGTACATATTGATTATGATGTAAAGATTGGTGAAAATACAAAGATAGAAGGTTCAGCATACATTCCACCATTATCTAAAATTGGAAAAAATGCATTCATTGGCCCAGCAGCTGTATTAACAAATGATCCTTATCCTATGTGTGACAAAATGATAGGTGTTACAGTTGAAGATAATACAATAATTGGTGCACGTGCAGTAATCAAAGCAGGTGTTACTGTAGGAAAAAATAGCGTTGTTGCAATGGGGGCAGTTGTAACAAGAGATGTTCCAGAAAATTCGGTAGTCATTGGTTCTCCAGCTACAATTAGATACACTAGAGAAGAATATGACAAAAAACAAAGAGAGTGGAAAGAGAGTTAGGATTTTATCTCTTTTCTGAAAATCCAGTTTTTCAATTTAGATAAAATTAAAATCCATATTATAACTAGAATGATTGCAACTATTGCTTTAACTATAGATCCAATAAACAAATTAAATTCTCCAAATCCAGAAATAGAGATTGGCCCTAATATTGTGACAAGAATTCCACCACCAACAAGTATCAAAATCCACATTGCAAACAAAAATCCAAAAAGATCAGATTTCATAAAGAAACCCCCATCATAAATGCAGTAATTATAGCCAAGATTCCTGAAAATATAGCGAGTTTAAAGATTGCAAATCCAACCTGTTTTTCAGATAATGGTCCTCCTGAAAGTATCAATCTTACCAGAGTAATTGGAGCAGTCTTGTCATCAGTTGCCTTGAGTCTAAAATCATCAGTGTGCTCTACAGGCTTTCCCTTGATTTGTCTGTGTTCTACTATTCGTTTTACGCTTGATAGGAACAAAAATGAGTTGATAACCGCAGGTAATAGTGCAACTGCTGCTATAATTTCTACACCACCTACAATTGCAATTGTACCATACATTGCACCAAAAGCTAATGCGCCAGAATCTCCAGGAAAAATTTTGCTTGGGACTTTGTGATATTTGTAAAAAGCTAATGAAACAAATCCTAGCGGCAAACTAACTATTGCAATTTCATAATTTTGTATTATAAACAAACAGATTGATAATGAAAAACTTGCAATCACCATAAAGCCACTGGCAACTCCATTTAAAACATCAATAGAGTTGATTGTATTTCCAGTAATAGGAATCATAAAAATTATCAATGCAAGATAGAGTGCTGGAATTTGGACTGTTCCAAACAATGGAAATGCAAGATCTGAATCATATGCACCAAGTGCAATAATTGGGATTGCTGCAATTGCAAGTGCCACTGGTTTGAACCAACCACCCATTACTTTTCTATCATCAACATACCCAATTACAAAAGCTGCAGATGTTGTAATAATTACTGCAAGAATTTCATTGAGTTGTAAAAATGCATAAAGAATAATTTCTGATGCAATAATTCCTGCAATAATAGATATTCCTCCTGGTCTGACAACCATAACATCTTCTTTTTTGTTCATATCTTTTACTGCAAGATTTCTTTTTTTCAGAAATGTGATTAATGGAGGAGTCATTACAAATACAATAAGAAATGCAACAATACATGAAATTATAGCTGAAATTATTAATTCAATCAATTATCTAACCTTTCGTAACTCTGCCTTAATGTTATCAGCAATGGTTGAACCAATTTTATCTATTTCTGCTAATTTATTCACTGGAATCTTTGCCAAATCATCTAGATTCTTGATTTTGTGTTTGAACAGCATTCTGGCTCTAACTCGTCCAATTCCTTTGACTTTAACTAAGTCAAGTAATTCCTCTCTAATTCCATAAACTATTCTTTTTCGTAGATTATCAAGTTCCTCAAGCAAATCTGCTCTCTCAACGTGCTTGGAAATCTCTCTAAGGCAATAAGATAGCCAGTTTGCTGTTTCTGCCATTCTATGCATGTCCCCCGACTCTATTCCAAGGCTATCAGATAAGGATAATTCTGAAGATTCTGTAATCCATGCTTGTAAAGCCAAAAGGCTTCTTGAGCAATCATATTCTGAAATTGGTTCAAGCAATTCTGAAGAATTATTTTCTATCATTAAACTGGCTGATTCATAGTCTTTTTGTCGAAGTGAGAATTTTGGAAAAAATTCCTCACAATTTGAAATCAAATGTAAGAATCCAAATGTATGTTTTCTATCTTGAGATACATTTTCAATTGCATCTCTAAAGTATGTTGCAGTTAATGGATCAATATACAACATGGATGTCTTTTTTCCAAATTCTGTAGCTGCATATCTTTCACCTTTTTTGATTATCAAATATTTGCTTGAAAGAAAACGCAGAGAGATATCGATTGCAAATTTTATTGTAGGT
The DNA here is from genome assembly GCA_046754145.1 of Candidatus Nitrosopumilus sp. Classification (GTDB taxonomy): domain Archaea; phylum Thermoproteota; class Nitrososphaeria; order Nitrososphaerales; family Nitrosopumilaceae; genus Nitrosopumilus. The sequence goes on along the minus strand of JBHHVF010000013.1, from coordinate 17,251 downwards.
TTTCTTGATTGCAATCCTCCTAGTGTTTGCAAGAAAAATTCTAAGATCTCATCTTTTTTAATTCCAGGATGTGTAACTACTACACTAAGTATATGAGTACGCAAAGATTTGTCATCAGTAATTTTTGAAACTATTGGTTCTGGTTCTCCGTTAATGTAGTAATCAATTAGATCTTCAGTGTTACCATTTCCAACAATTATTGATTCACCATAATCATCATATTGCGGTCTTCCAGCTCTACCACAAAGTTGTTTGTATTCTAAAATGCTAATTGGTCTATTTGCTCCAACTTTTGCATTATATCTATTGACATTTGAAATTACAACTCTTCTTGCCGGAAGATTAACTCCTGCAGCTAAAGTTGGGGTGGACGAAAGTAGTTTGATAGTTCCTTTACGGAATTCTGTTTCTATTGTTGATCTACAATTTTGATTTAATCCTGCATGATGAAAGGCAACTCCTTTTTTCACAAGAAATGCTAATGTCTTTATTAATTCTGTATGTTCATTTTCTGATAGAATTTTTTTTGAGGTTTTTTCTAATTCCCGTAAATCTTTTTTTTCTAAAATTTGAGAAATAGCATCAGCTGCTTTTGTTGCAAGTGATTTGGAGCGAGTTCTAGTCTCAGCAAATACTAGAGATTGACCACCATCTTTTACCGATTGCACGCCTAAATCAATAGGAGTTCCGCGTATGCTACGCTCAACTTCAAATGTTTTACCATCACTCATGGTAACTTCACCTGCATCACATACTCCTTCTGATAGTGGTACTGGTCTCCAATCATTTTTTACTAATTTACAATCAAGCCAATCTGCAATTTCATCAGAATTTGTAATAGTAGCACTAAGACCTACAATCTGAGGTTTTATTTCTAATAATTTTAGTTGTGTAAGAATCATCTCAAGTGTTGGACCACGATTTTCATCACCAATTAAATGAACTTCATCAGCAATTACAAGTCTAATTTCGTCAATCCATTCAGCACCATGTCTAATTATAGAATCCATTTTTTCATTTGTTAAAATCAATACATTACTTTTCTCTAAATTTTTTTCAAGGTTCTCAAAGTCACCAGTAGATATTCCAACTTTGACTTTTTTTCCTAAAGCAACTTTTTCTAATTTTTTAAACTCTAAGAATTTTTCAGAAGCTAAAGCACGTAAAGGACTAAGATAAATCACCTTACCATCATTCTTGGAAAGATAGCTAATCATTGCAAGCATTGCAATCAGTGTCTTTCCACTTGCAGTAGGAGCAGATACTAGAGTACTTTTTCCATCAAGTAATCCAGATTTTACACTATCAGCTTGTGGGGGATATAATTTTTCAAACCCTTGTGATTTTAAAAATTCAATTGCAGTGTTGGGAAGATCTAATGTTTCTATTTTCATACTCGGTTATAATGACCGGGTTTTGATTCATAAATAGATGCTTCTCTGAGCATTCTTCGAATATAGTTTCTTGCCTCTTCTTCAGTGAATTTTTCACTCTTTTCAAGTTCTTTGACAAATGTCTTTTCTTCTACAGGTACCTTGTTGTCTCCTTCAAGACCTTTGAGAATATCCATGAATAGTTGCATCTTTGAAACCTCACTTCTTGGTTTTCCTTGCAATACACCAAGATCGACTTTTCCAGTATTGACATCAACTCCTGCATCTTGAAGCATACTCTCAATTAGGTAAATGGCACGCTCAGCGTCTTCCTCTTCTACCTTGTCTTTCATGAGTAATCTTGCTCTTGCAGTAGAAAGTCTGATAATTCCTTCAAGTTGTCTTGGGGTAACTGTAATCATCTCTTCAGATTCTACATTTCTCATTTGGAGATAGTAAGCTAAGATTTTTTCTTCAGCCTCTTTTGTTAATTCAGGAGTACCACGTTTTGCATATGCAAGGTATTTTGTTAGCAAATCAACATCAACTACAGAACGTTTGTCTGTTCCTTGTGGTGTATGTAATTCTATAATGTGTCTTGCAATCTTTTCATCTTTTTCTTTAGTTGGAATATCTCTTACAACAAAGATCAAGTCAAATCTGGTAAGTAATGGTATTGGCAAGTTCACATTTTCTGTAATATTTTTGAAAGGATCATATTTTCCATACATTGGGTTTGCAGCAGCTAAAATCGAAGTTCTAGCATTTAGTGTAGCTACAATACCACCTTTTGCAATACTTGCAGATTGTTGTTCCATAACTTCGTGTAAAGCACTTCTATCTTCTGGTTTCATCTTATCAAATTCGTCTATACTTACTAGTCCTTGGTCACCAAGTACTACTGCACCTGCTTCTAACATCATAATTCCTGTTTTGTCTTTAACTACAGCAGCTGTAAGTCCTGCAGCTGTTGAACCTCTACCTGAAGTATACAAACCTCTTGGAGCAATTCTTGCACAGAATTTTAGCATCTCAGATTTTGCAGTACCAGGATCACCAACTAGAAATACGTTAATGTCTCCTCTAATCTTACTGCCATCACCTAACTGTCTTTGATTAGAACCAACAATGAGTAACAAGATAGCTTCTTTGATTAATGATTGTCCTTGAATATGTGGAGCAAATGAATCAATTAGTCTTTCATATACATCAGGACTTTGACCTAATGCTTTGATCATTTTTTCTTCTTCAGGAGAAATCTCTTCTCTTTCTATTTTTCTTGATGTTTTTGCACCACGTCCACCCAAAAATTCAATGTTATTTCCTTCAATTCTTAATCTGTATAATCCACTATGTCCTCTCTGAACTCCTGAAACTGATTCTTGCTCAATTCTAACTATACCAGTAAGGATGATTCTGTCTCCAGGTCTTGCATTATCTACTAAATCCTGCCTAATTGTGACATCAATATAGTGAGGAAGTTGTCCTGGAGGTAAATCCTCAGGAAGTTCTTGTAATCTAAGAATCTGAAAATCAATAAACTTGCTTGCGTCAGGTTTTAGCTCAAAATCTCTGTGTTTACAATTTGGATTATCACAAACTACTGGAATCTTTACATCCATTCCTTTTAGCTGAATTACTTTAGTTGGGTGCTCATCAGGACAAACAAAGATTAGCTCTTTTGCTAGTGGTTTTACTTCTGATGCCCTAACTACCATTCCTGAAACACTAGTAATTTTTCCAATAGTTTCAGCATTGATTTGTCTTAGACTTCTTTCAAGTGGATAATTAACTAATCTTGCACGAACTTCATCTTTGATCTTTTCTGCATAATCTGGAAATCTTGTTTGTAGTGCTTCTTTGATTGCTCTTGAGAATGCATCAAATATTCTATCAGGATTTTCAGAGAAAATTATCTCAATTTCTGGTTCATAGACTAAATCATTATAATCAATGATAATGTATTTTGCATTTTTAGGCATCATCTCATCAATTGCCTCTACATACTTGTAATTACCAGATTTGTCTTTGAATCTAGTAAGGAATTCTTTTACTTTATCAGATAATGCAGAATCTGTAAATGTACTAGCTTGAGTGTTGCTCATTTGTATCTCCTCTTATTTGTTTTTCAAACTCTTCGCTGTTCTCATGGATAGTTTTGTAGAAGATGTTTTCTTCAACAGTTAATTTGTTGTATAACTCAGAATTTAGTTTGATAGAGTCTGCTATCTTTACTAGTTTACCTCTTCGCATTCTAAATAATTCTAACATAATACTTTCAACTTTATCAAAATCATTTTGATTCAATTCTTTCATGGATTCTTTTAGTTTGATGTAAAAGTGTGGTTCAAGTGTAGAGATTTGATATTCTCCAACCATCTTTTCTTTTGATAATGCCTGTTTTAGTTCAGTAACCATATCTTGAGAATCTAGTTCTGCCAACTCATTATCAGATAGTATCTTTCCAACCCATTGAGGTATGTTATTTACATCGCCTTGTTTTCCCTCTACCTTTACTCCTGCAACATTGAATTTGAAATCCTTACTAACAGTAACTTTAGCATCCTTTAGGCGGTGTCCAATTGAATGTACTTTTTCTATATTCTCTATTTCCATGGTGAGATCTGATCCTCCGACAAATCCTTGAAGAACCAGGATCGATCAATTCTGTTCACCTTTTGGTGAGATCAATTGATCCTAATTAATTTCAGGCTGATCGCTGTAAGTTTGCATAGTTTGTATTGTTATTCACAAGGTATTGACAATATAACCAACTCAATTCGGATTTATTAATGGGAATTGCGACTAAAGTTTCATGACTGCAGATGGGATGTGGGTAGAAAAATATCGACCAACAAAACTCTCTGAAGTTGTAAACCAGACTGAAATTATTGGGAGTCTAGAGGCACTAATTAAAGATCCAACTGACATGCCTCATTTGCTATTTTCTGGTTCTGCAGGAGTAGGCAAAACCACTACTGCAACATGTATTTCAAGACAAATCTTGGGAGAATATGCCAAAGACTACACTCTGGAGCTAAACGCGTCAGATGAGAGAGGAATTGGAATGGTCAGAGAAAAAGTAAAGAAATTTTCAAGATATGCAGGAATGGTAGATGTTCCATTCAAGATTATAATTTTAGATGAAGCAGATGAAATGACTGCAGATGCTCAAACTGCCCTTAGAAGAATTATTGAAGACACTGCAAAAATTTGTAGATTTATTCTAATTGCAAATAATATTTCCAAAATAATAGAACCAATTCAAAGCAGATGTGCTGCTTTCAAGTTCACAACAATTCCTGAAGAAGATGTCATTGCTAGATTAGATGAGATTGCAAAAAAAGAAAAAGTAAAGGCAGACAAGAAGGGGCTAAAGGAAATTTATGAATATTCAGAAGGAGACTTGAGACATGCCATTAATCTAATGCAGGCAACTGCAAGTCTTGGCGGTATAACTGAAGACAATGTAAAGGCGTCAGCTGGGTTGACAAAGATTAGTGATGTTGATGAGGTTCTAAAACTTGCTTTATCTAGAAAAGTTACAGAAGCAAGAGAAAAGATGATAGAGTTAATCAAAGTTTATGGAATGTCAGAATCTGATTTTTTAAAATATATCAATTCAGCTGTTTTCAAATCAAAACATGACAAATTATCAGATATTTTACAAGTAATTGCAAAATATGATTATAGGATTTTAGTTGGAGCAAATTCTGAAATTCAATTATCTGCAATGCTAGCAGAACTTGCAAAATTAGAAAATTAAAAACGCAGAGAGAGGGATTTGAACCCCCGTATGCTTGCGCACACAGGCTCTCAAGGCCCGCGCCCTACCGAGCTAGGCGACCTCTGCAAAAATTATTGTTAAACAGTGATTAAAATTTGTTGAGGATGAGAAAATGTATTTAATAAAAAATAAGAAAAAAGAAAAGATTTCTTTAATGGCCTGAGTGAGGTCCGCCGCCACCTTCCATTTTTACATAGGTGCCATCGGCTTTCTCGTGCCATTCCAAGTTAGATGCTTCAATTCTGATAGCTCCTTGAGGACAGATTTCTTGACATGCCATACAAATTGTACAATCGTGCTCTCTGATTGGTTGAGATTTGTCTGTATAGTCTAATCTTTCATCTTGTTCTGTTAGTCCAGTGCCTTCAAAGGTTTCACCCAAGCATTTGTCTGCTGGAATGTCTTTTTCAGTTCTGTACCATTGGAATGTTTGGACAGGGCATACACTAAAGCATGAACCTGCTGCAACACATGAATCCCAATCGACTGCGACAGTTGTTCCATGAATTCCAAGAGGAACTTGTTTTTCTCCTCTTTCTTCATAAGCTGCCTTTACATTGTCATCACTGAATGCTGCACCGTTTGGATTTCCCTTAGTCCAGATAAAGTGTTTATTCTCACCATCTGAATGGCTAGTTTTTCCTACTGGCTTTACATCATTATGACAAAAGTCTTCTGGTATTGTTAGATCTACCATGATGACACTATTTTGAAATATTATTTAAAGCTAGACAAAATTAGTGACGACTAAATAATAATTTCCTACAAAGATTTTGCCGCGTTTTGATGTGCTTCCAAGTTTGACTGATCGACTTTGATAGCAGCTGGAGGGCATACTGAAACACATGCCATACACCAAATACAATCATGTTCTCTGATTGGATCTGCCTTGTCAGTTAGATCTTTTCTTTCATCTTTTACATCACTGCCTGTTCCCTCAAAGGTTTGTCCAACAACGTCTTTTGCTGGAATATCTTTTTCGGTTCTGTACCATTGGAATACCTGTACTGGACATGCCTCAATACATGCACCATCTGCAACACAAGAGTCCCAATCAACTGCAACCATTGTACCACTAACACCTAATGGAACTTGCTCTTCATTTCTTGCTGCATATGCTGCAACTACTTCATCATCTTTGGAAGCTTCAGCATCTGTTCTTCCTGGACCCCACATTAAGTGAAAGTTACCATCAGATAGTGAAATTTTTCCTGTTGCTTTTAGACCTTCTGGGAAATTTTCTGCTATTGGCATAATCGAATTTCAATTAAGATATTATTTAAAGCTAGACTAGGTAAAAAAGGAGCACATCAGTCAGTTTGGGATCAATCAGGTACGAAGAATTTCCTTACGTTCATAAACGATGTACGATCAATTTGTTGGATATGGATATTTTCAAATTTGATGTGTATCGTGGGCCAAATCTTGGAGTCTACATTAATGTTAATGATAGTTTAGTTTTAGTTCCAATGGGTTATGCCAAAACAAAAGCAGAAAAGCTTGCAAAATATTTTGATGTAGAGATTCTTTTCACATCAGTTGCAAACACCAGATTAATTGGTGCATTATCTGTAATGAACAATAAAGGAATACTACTTCCAACAACTGCATATCAGGATGAATTTGATTTTCTCAAAAAAGAGACTGACTTGGAAGTAGGAGTTTTGGATTCAAAATTAACTGCTTTAGGAAATGTAATCTGTGCAAATGACAAAGGTGCAGTTGTATCTCCTTGGTTATCAGATAAGGATTGTCAAACAGTTAGTGATGTGCTTGGAGTCGAGGTTATTCAGAAAAAAATTGCCGGATTTAATCAGACGGGAGTAGTCCTTGTTGCAAATAATACAGGTGCTGCAATCCATCCAGAGGCAGATGAGGAAGACATGAAGACATTTTCTAATCTTTTAGGCGTAAAAATAGAGCAGAGTTCAATTAATAATGGAATTCCATATGTATCATCAGGAATTTTAGCAAATAATCATGCCATAGTTGTGGGTTCACTAACTACGGGTCCTGAGATTATGATGTTGACTAGAGCTTTTCTAAATTAAGAACAGAATTTGGATCTTCAGTAAGTTTCTCAAGGGGAATGGTTCCCTCTGAGCCATCAGTCATGTCTCGTAGTACTACATTTCCTTCTTTTAACTCATCAGGGCCTACAATAATTGCTAGTTTGGCATTTTTTACTTGCTCCATCTGTTTTTTTAAATTTCGTCCTACAATGTCAATATCAGTTGGAATATTTTCTAATCTTAGCATTGATGCAATTGACATTGCAACTTTTTGCATCTCATCATTAATGTACAATACTGCAACTCGCTTTTGTGATATCTCTGGAATTATTCCTTGCTCTTGCATTGTTAAAATAATTCGTTCAACTCCACCTGCAACTCCTGTTGCTCCAATGTCTTCTCTACCAAATGCTTTAGTTAGTGAATCATATCGTCCACCACCAGCTAGAGCTCCAAGTTTTGAGTTTTTATCAAAGACTTCAAAGACAGTTCCTGAATAGTAATCTAACCCTCTAACTATTCCAAAATTAATTCTAACATTGGATACTCCACGATTCTCTAGTGAATCAACTAGTGTTTTTAGTTCATCCCAAGACTCTAACTGTGATGTGTCAAATGTTTTTTCTACTTCTGATATGGTTCCTTTAATTTGTGAGAACTCTAGAATTTTTTCTAGCTTTTCTAATTCATATCGGTCTTTGAATTCTGCTAGGATTTCATCTTTAGATTTTTTTGCTATCTTATCTACTGCTCGCAAAATATGTTCTACTAGTTGTGGATCTTTAGAATCAAAGATTTTGTTAATATAAGACTCTACAAGATTTCTGTGGTTAATGTCAATTGTAATATTTTTGAGTAATAGTGAATCAAATAATCTAGATGTCAATTCAATAATTTCAGATTCGGATTCAAGTGTAGCTTTTCCGTAAATTTCAATATCCCATTGATGAAAGTAGCGATATCTTCCTTTTTGAGGCTCATCATATCGAAATACTCCTCCAAAGCTTGAGATTTTGGCAGGAAGTTTCATTGATTTTTGGGCTGCTGCATATCTCGTTAATCCAACTGTAAAGTCAAATCGTAGTGCTACTTCTCTATCGCCCTTGTCTTTGAAATAGTAAATTTCATCTTTTATTGCGGGACCTGATTTGGTCTCCAATACAGAGAGTAGTTCAATTGGAGACGGGTCCATAAATGAAAACCCATACAGATTTGATAATTGTTTGAAATGATATCTAATGTGTTCAATATTTGCAGTTTCAGATTCTTCAAAGTCTTTCATTCCACGTGGTAGTTCCAAGATGCTTATTTGCTGAATGATTATGATTTAGATATTTCTAAAATTGTAAGATTTTGAGTATTTAGTACAAAGTTGTGATCTGAAGAGATAATCAACTAAAAATTTCATGAATAGTATGAACAACTCTAGATGTGAGCACTATTGGACTCAAAATGGAGCTTATTTTTGCATACATTGTGGATTGGACATTGACAAAAACACTACTTGATTCTAAACTCTATTTTTCCTCAAATGCAAAAGAGATTGCTTGTATAATCTCATCAGTGTTAAACGGTTTTGTAATGTAAGCTAAAGCACCTACTTTGATACAGTTTTCTATTAAATCCATGTCATCATGGGCAGTAATCATAACAACTTTGGCCTTTGGATTATATTTCATAAGTTCAACTAGAGTTTCCATGCCGTCTTTTTTTGGCATTGCTACATCAAGTAATAATACATCAGGTTTTATTAAATCAAATTTTTCTAGAGTATCATAACCATCAACTGCTTCTGCTATTACCTTGTGTTTGCCTGCCTCTACCATATCCTTTAAGGTCAATCTCACTGATTCTGAATCATCGGCAATCATCACGTTTGCCATCTAATCTTGATTATGAGTTAATTACATAATATTTTAGAAGTGCAATCTCTCACACTTTGAGTAAATATTGTAATGCTAGTAATAAAAAAGAAAAAAAGATTAGTTAGCAGGAACTACAATTCCTCTATCTATCATCTTAAGTGCGGTATCTGCTTTTAGACACATTGCTACACCGTTTGATGCTTTCATTACAAGGCTAAATCCTTCACGACATTCAACTTCTGCAGCATCAATACCAGCAGTCATTTGTGTACGTGGAGAAATCCATGCTAGTTGCAAGTCTTTTGCCTTTTCAATGAATTCTTCTCTAAGTTCTTGTTTTTGCTCGTCAGTCATTCCAGATGCTCTCTCACGAAGATCAGCTTTGAATGCTTTCATCTCATCTAGTCTATCATGAATCATAGAACGACGCTCATCAGACATTTTGTACTTCATCTTTAACATGTGATTGTCAAATTTCATTTTGAGTTCAGTTCTTTTTTTGTCTGCATTCTCTCCATATTTTTCTTCATATTTCATTCTGATTTCATCGTGTCTTTCATCAGAGATGTCGTACTTACTTTTGATCATGGCTTTTAGACGGTCAGATTTATCAGAGAATTTCATTTTGTCATGCATTCTGTCTTTCATGTGATCTTTGAACATATCCATTCTATCCATAACATGATCTCGGAAATCATCTTGTTCATCGTCGGACATTTCACAATATCTTGCCAGATCTTCTCTAAGATCATCAGGCAAATCTGCATGCATTGCATCCATCTTTGCTGTTCTATCTTCAGGAGTCATATCACAATACATTGCAAAACGATCATGTAGATTTCCAGAACCTTTGTTGGAGTACTTGTCATGCATCTTGTCTTTCATAGCATCTTGATGTTTCATCTTGTATTCTTCTCGTTCATCAGGTGTCATATCACACCATTTAGAGATTTTATCATATTTTGCTAAATCTGTAATCTCTGCTAAACGTTCAGATGATGCCATGGAACAAAATCTGTCATAATCGTGTTTTTTGTCAGTCATTTTGTCATGCATTCTATCTTTCATGTGTGCGATGAATTCATCTCTGTGTTCTGCGATAAAGTCTGCTCTGTCTGATTCATCCAAAGTACAATATCTGTCTGCTTTTGCGACTTGATCTTCTGATTTGTTATACTTGGAAATGGCTGCTTTCTTGTCTTCATCAGACATTTCACACCATTGAGCTAGTTTGTCTCTAAAGATTACGTCAACGTTTCTGTCCCAGTCTTCATCTCTGATGTGTTCATCAGCAAAGCGTTCTAGTGCATCTTCGCGTTCATCTTCAGATAGCTCACAAAAGTTTGCTAGTCTGTCAGAGAACTGTTCGAATCGTGGATGGTCCTCAAAGAATTGACGTTTTTCCTCGTCAGTCATGTCACAGAAGTATTCTAGTCTGTCATCAAGATCACGGTGTTTATCATCTTTGATGTAGTCTCTTTCATATTCATCGTCATATGCATCGTCGTCATCTTCGTCATTTACAAAGACTGTACCATCATCTGTCATACATTGTTCAGGAAAAGATTCCATTACAGGGTATCCAGCTTCAACACAGTCTTCGAAATCATCAATGACATCACTATACTCGTCTTCAAGTTCGTCAAATTCGTCATCAAAGTCATTGCCATCTCTTGTTTCAATAACTACTGCATCAATGAAATCATAGAGTTCATCGTAACGTACCTCTTCATATTCTATATCACAAATAAGGGTAAGTTTTTCATCATATTCTACAATATCTGGATTATTAGAAAAGAAATCCGCTTGTTCCTCATCTGTCATCTCACAAAAGTCTTCGAGTTCTTCTTCAAGTTCGTCATAGTAATAATCTGATTCAGCAAATGCTGCGCTACCAGCAGAAATGCCAGTAAACATAATCAGGGATAAAACAACACTTAGAAGTTGTGTACTTTTCATTGAAAAAATTTCTTATTTTTCGAATATAAAGGATAACGGATCATATCATAGTATCTTTTATTACAAATGAGACAATTTTTTCAGATTTACGCCTAATCGTAAATAATTTCTGAACAATAGATAAATCAGTAGCAATTACTTTTATTGAAATTTTGATAGTTGCCTCATGTTTATACAAAAAGAAAATGAGTTAGTTGAAGAGTTTGTAAAATGGGCACAATCAATTGGGATTAATTTGGATAGAGATCCTGAGCAGTTGTAGTTTTTGAACACACATTTTGTTAAGTAAAAAATTTGCAAGGCAAATTATGAAATATGTAGGACAGACAAAACTTTCACATGGAATAGTATACCACTACTCAAACAGTAGTGGAAATGTAGAATCTCATTTTATTGAGGATAAATGAAGAAAAATTATTTAGCAAAAAGTAATTCTTTTTGACCCGGATTTTTATCAAATACACCATCTCTACACACATCATTGAGTCAGAGACATCTCGCGGTGTTAGCTGGGGCCTAGTGCTCACATAAACTAGTTAACGCATTACAATGTCTCCAAAGCAAAGGAGACTTTTTTTTATACTCAGGGGATGGAAAAGGCAGCAAGTCCTAGAGCTTCACCAAAATAGTATCCAGATAAAATTGTTCCAGCAGACCAAACACAAGAACCTGCAAATGTATAGAATAAAAATTTTGGAATTTTCATTTTAAATAATCCAGCTGGAACTGAAATCATCTCTCTCATTACTGGAATCATTCGTCCCAAAAATATTGTCTTGTCTCCATATTTTTCAAACCAAATCTCAACTCTTTCTAATTTTTTTTCTGATACCTTGACATATCTCAGATAGCGAAGTAAGACTATTCGTCCAAGTTTTAATGCAATAAAATAGATTACCGAAGTTCCAATGGTAGCACCAATACCACCAAGAATAATCATAGGGATTACACCAATTAATGAAATTCCTTGTTGTGATGCCAAAAATCCTGCAGTTGGAAATACTGCCAGAGTTGGAATTGGTGGAACTATAGTCTCAATAAGTGCTGCTAGGAAAATTCCTTCATAGAGATGATCTCCTAGAAACTCTGTAATCCATATCAAAAATGAATCAAATGGTTCCATTTGATTCTGGCAATGAGATCCCACTAAATTACTTTACGAGGAAAAACTCACCTAACGCTTCATTTCATAGTATTCAACTGGATGATCAAACTGTCGATAATAATCAACTTCTTTCCAGAATTTCTCTTCATCAATCTCTCGTCCTTTAGATAGCCATGCGTTTAGAACTTTTTGCATAAACATTTGCGTGGTTTCATCAATTTCGGGTCGAATTCCAGTCTCTTTTTCCACCCTATCTCTTTCTTCTTTGAGTTTTTTTAGAATGCCTTTGAGATTTTTTCCATTAATCTGAGCCGCTTTTTCTTTTTTTGCAGCTTGCCAATCTTTTTTCAGATTAGAAAAAAAACCCATTATTTGTTGTGAGATTTCCTAAAATAAAAAGCTCAATTTTAAATATTTTAGAGAGAGACAAAGTCATGCCAAGAGTTTCATGGTTTGATATACCAGCAGATAATCCTGAAAGGGCTCAAAAATTCTACAAAGAAGTATTTGATTGGAGTTTTGACAAATGGGATGGTCCAATGGATTACTGGATGGCAAAAACTGGAACTGAAACACCAGGAATTGATGGAGGATTATCAAAGAGGATGCCTGGTCAGTTAGGAATGGTAAACACTATTACTGTTCCATCAGTTGATGAGTTCTCAAAGAAAATTATAGAAAAAGGAGGACAGTTAATTGTTCAAAAAATGGCAATACCCAAAATTGGATGGATTGCACAAGCAGCAGATACTGAAGGAAATATCTTTGGAATTATAGAAGAAGATGTTAAAGCAGAATAATACCACCTAAATTAATAATCAGACAAACTTCAAAATGAATAATTGAGTTATAAGTTTTTAGATCATGCAACTGACGCAATAATTGAGATTACAGCAAAAGATCTCAAAGAAGCATTCTCAGTAACAGCTGATGCAGTAATTAATCTAACACTAGACCAAGACAAAGTAGAAGAAAAAGATCAAAAAGAATTTTCAGCAAATGGAAAAGATCTAAGATATCTTCTGTTTAATTGGATTGAGGAAATCACTTTTGTTTTAATTACTCAAGGATTTGCAATAAAGAGAATTGAATTCGATATTGAGAAAAATGAGGAATACAAAATAACTGCAAAGGCATATGGCGAAACACTTGATTTTCATAAACATAATTTCAAAGTCGAAATCAAAGCACCAACATTTTATGAAATGGAGATAAATCAAGACAAAGGTGTTTTTATGAGATTTTTACTTGATTTGTGATTTTTGTGAATTATTCTTTGCAAGAAACAAGAAGAAATTATACGCGTTTTTTAAAAATGAATTATGAAAACTAATGTTATGCGAACAAGACTAGCAGGATTTGCAGTATTTTCGTTATTTGTACTTGTGATGGTACCTGCCTATGCAAGTGTCACTGTAACATCAATGTCATTAGAAAAGAGTTTTTACACTACAGATGAGAGTTTTGGTTTCATTGGAACTTTGAATGGAACAGAAACAGTCTTTGTCATAATTCGTGATGCAGGTGGAAATTTTGAAGGAATGTTATCTGATCCTATAGCAACAGATGAATTTGATGTAATTCCAAGACCAGTTTCAAATTTCTTTACCAGTAAGGGAATCTATAATGCAACAGCATTTACTGATACAGAAAAAGAAGAAGATGGTTTTACAATTAAACTAGAATTTGATGGAAGCAAAATATTTGAGGTTCCAGATGCAATATTACAACTAAATACAATTACAGATAAAACAGTAGAAGTAGAAAAAACAATTTCATTTACAGCTAGTATCACAGATAGTTCAATTGAAGATGCAGTGTTTAGTTTACAAAATAATTCTACAGGGGCTACAATAGATCCAAGTTCTGGAAAATTTATTTGGACTCCATCAAAATCCCATGGAAATATTCAAGATGTACTTTATAATTTTGATATAATAGTAAAAAAGGGATCCCAAGAAGATAAAGAGAATTTTACAATTACTGTAAAACAAGCATATGTTGAGCCAGAAAAATATCCTGAACCTGAGCAAACATCATCAGAATCTAAAGAATTAGGAATTGCATCATTTGTTGATGAATCAAAGGATCCACAAAGTTATGTTGATAGATACAATTCAGAGGCAAGCTACAAAAAGTGGTTTGATGATAACTATTCAGAATATTCTTCAATTTATGAGGCAGTAGGACTAGAAGAACCTATAGAATTAGCATCATTTGTTGATGAATCAAAGGATCCACAAAGTTATGTTGATAGATACAATTCAGAGGCAAGCTACAAAAAGTGGTTTGATGATAACTATTCAGAATATTCTTCAATTTATGAGGCAGTAGGACTAGAAGAACCTATAGAATTAGCATCATTTGTTGATGAATCAAAGGATCCACAAAGTTATGTTGATAGATACAATAATGAAGTTACATACAAAGAATGGTTTGATAAGACATATCCAGATATTACAATTTACAAAGCAGTAGGACTAGAAGAACCTGAAATTGAAGAGCCAGAGTTTGGTAATTGTGGTGAAGGAACAAGATTAATTGATGGTGTATGTACGATTTTTGATGAAATAGAGTATGGTCAATGTGGTGAGGGAACAGAACTAGTTGGCAAAGTTTGTGAGATTATTGGTAAAACAAAAGTTAGTGAAAAGCCATGGTGGCAATTCTGGTAAATTGTTGATAAGTTAAGTTTTAATCACAATACTTTTTCACCATCATTATGGGAAAGCTAGGTAGGAATCTGAGAATCTGTGGCGACTGTGGTATTGCATATACTTCAGTTAGTTTTACAAAATATATCGATCAATGTCCCATATGCAAATCTAGAAGATTTGAGACAATTCCAACTAATACAGAAAATGAGTAATTTTTCAACATAGATTTTTTAGTAGAATTAATTTTGCAAACATATTGTCTGAAGACCCAGAAATTGAGAAAATAAAGCAGAGAAAACTAGAGGAGATGCTCAAACAGCAAAATCAGCCCAAAATTGAGCCTGGAATCACAGATTTGAATGACTCTAATTTTGACCAAATTGTATCAGCTGAAAATCCTACATTGGTGGATTTTTGGGCAGAGTGGTGTGGTCCATGCAAGATGATGCATCCAGTTTTTGAGAGTCTATCAAAACAATATCCAAAAATAAAGTTTGCAAGAGTCAATGTTGATAACAATCAAAACATTGCTATGAGATATGCAGTTCAATCAATTCCAACATTTATCATGTTCAAATCAGGACAGATTGCAGATAAAATGATGGGAGCAGTTGGGGCACCTGGAATTCATATGATATGCAAAAAATATTCAAACTAGTAAGCGTATGCTGGTTCTTTTTCTCGTTGAATCTCAACTATCTCATTTAGAACTTCTTGTTCTTCAGTACTTAGTTTATGCATGAATCTATTGAGTAATTGTTTTGCTTCATGTGATGGCGGAAATGTGTAGTAGACCTCTTCTTCAAAGATTTGTCTTCCAATGGTAACATCCTTAACAGAACATGCAACTTCATCTCCAGTTTTAGCCGAAGTTACGGTCTTTTTATCATGTTGAAGTTGATGAATGATACCAACCTTTCTTCCAGTCTTATTCATAAATGGAATTTTTTGTTTTAGAGTTCCCACATCTACACGAACTCCAAATACTGCAGGATCATTATTTCTAAAAACCATTCCTTTAAGGAATGTAAATTTTGATACTGGAATTAATTCTGAAAATATTGCATCCTCTTCATTTGCAGTATCTTCTTCAACCCATGCATTATAGTTGTCAATTAAACTATAGATTACTTTGTCTTCAAACACTTTGATGTGACTGTCTTCTGATTCATCTTTTGCATCAGGTAGAACTTTGACATTAAATGCCAAGACAACTCCCAGATGTCTGTCTTTTTCTTTGATTGCTTTTGCTTCTATGACATCTCGTCTAGTTACAGGACCAATGTCAGCTTTTGCAACAGGAACTTGTGAGCGTCTAAGCATCTCAATTATAGCTTCAAGTGAGCCTATAGTATCACATTTGAGTATAATACCATTAGTTTCAGTGTCAATGAATACAGATTTCATCTCAGATTCAATGAGTTTGGTAAATTTTTCAATCTCTTGCTCATTTGATGCAACATATAGAGTACTTCCAGGAAGAACTCCTTCAAGCTCGGGTGATGCAATTTTAAGTCCTGCAGCTGCATCTACTTGTGCAACTGGTTTGAATTTGTCTCGAGGATCTCTCATCTCATCAAGAGGTTTTGGTAAAAGCAATGCTTTTGGTTTTGTAACTATTACACCATCTCGTTTTGCAACAACAATACTGTTTTCTTTTTGGATTGTTCCATCAATTAGAATAATATTTGCAGTTTGTCCTAATCCAACCTCATCTTTAACTTCTAAGACAATACCACGTGGATCTTTTTCTTCTTGATCGAGTCTTTTTTGAAGATACTGTTGTGTTAATCCTACTAATACACTAAGTAGTTCTGGAATTCCAACTCCAGATCGTGCAGAAATTGGCACTATTGCAATCTCAGATTTAAAGTCCTTAACACGGTAAAATGCTTCTGATTGATATCCCAAAATAGAAAGAGTTCCGACAACATCATAGATCTTTTGATCAAGATCAGCTTGAATTGATGCATCTTGTTCTTTGATTGCCTGCGAGATAAAAGCAGACTCAGATTTTCTCCATCCGGAAATTTGATCACATTTGTTTAGTGCAACAACAAAAGGAACTTTTCTGTTTTGTAAAATTTTCAAACTTTCATTTGTTTGCGGTTGAAATCCACGATTAACATCAACGACCAAAATTGCAATGTCAGCTGCAGAACCTCCTCTGGAACGAAGATTTGTAAAAACTTCGTGTCCCGGAGTATCAATAACTAAAATTCCTGGAATTTTATTTTCTGATTCTTCAAGTTTTTTGTATAATACACCACAGGTTTCTTTGATAGTGTCAGTTGGAAGAAAGCTAGCACCAATATGTTGGGTAATTCCACCTGCTTCTCTACCTTGAACACCTGTACCACGAATTCTATCTAAAAGAGATGTTTTACCAGAATCTACGTGACCAAGAACTGCCACTATGGGCTGACGAATTTGCAAACCAGATCACTCAAATGCTACCCTCGATTCGTGATCAAAACTTTCTTGTGAATCTGA
>JBHHVF010000012.1:0-33513 GCA_046754145.1 Candidatus Nitrosopumilus sp. | reverse complement strand
CGATACTCACCAAACACTTCTCTGAATGTATTGCTGATTTCACCAGTAGTAGCTAATGCTTTGGCAGCTGTAATTATGTATGGCATTAGATTTTCTTCTGTTTCTGCTGCACTTTGCATTGCAGAAAGTGCTTTTTCCCATTTCTTTTTGTCTCGAGATGCACGTAGTTTTTTGAGGGCCTTTTTTTGTTGAATCTCAACTTTGCCACCTATTCGAAGCAAGTCTGGTTGCTTTTCTTCTTCAGAATACTTGTTTACCCCAACAAGAATTCGCTCACCGTCGTCGGCTTCCTTCTTTAGACGATATGCATTCTGTCTGATTTCAGACTGGAAAAATCCCTTCTCAATGGCTTTAACAGAACCACCCATTTTTTGAATTTTTTTAAGATATTTCCATACACCGTCTTCAATTTGATCACACAGTTCTTCCAAATAGTATGAACCAGCAAGTGGATCAGCAGTCTTTGTAATGCCACTTTCATGTGCTACAATTTGCTGAGTTCGTAGTGCGATTTTAGCTGATTCCTGTGTAGGAAGGGCCAATGCCTCATCTCTAGAGTTTGTGTGAAGGGACTGAGTACCACCTGCAACTGCAGCCATGGTTTGAATTGCAACACGAACAATATTGTTATCAGGTTGTTGGGCAGTTAGGGATTCACCACTAGTTTGAGTATGGAATTTTAATTGTAGTGAACGTGGATTTTTTGCATGAAACATCTCTTTGAGAATTTTAGCATAAACTTTGCGTGCAACTCTAAACTTTGCAACTTCCTCAAAGAACTCTATAGTACAACAAAAGAAAAATGATAGACGTGGTGCAAAGTCATCAATCTTCAATCCTTTATCCAAACAGGTTTGAATGTATGCAATAGCATTTGCAAGTGTAAATGCAACTTCTTGTGTTGCAGTACATCCAGCTTCTCTCATGTGATATCCAGAAATTGAGACAGGGTACCATGAAGGTACCTTTTCTGCACAATAACCAATCATGTCACCAATTAATCGCATTGATGGTTGAGGAGGATAGATGTAGGTATTTCTTGCAATGTATTCTTTTAAAATATCATTTTGAGTAGTACCACGTAGTTCATGACTCTTGAATCCTTGTGATTCACCAACTGCAATATAGTATGCAAGTAGGGTTGATGCAGTAGAGTTAATCGTCATAGAAGAACTAACTTTTCCAAGGGGAATGCCGTCAAATGCAGTCATCATGTCTTTGATTGATGTAATGGAGACACCAACCTTTCCTACTTCACCTTCTGCTTGTGGAGAATCTGAATCATAACCAATCTGAGTTGGCAAGTCAAATGCCATGCTAAGACCTGTTTGACCTTTTTCAAGCATGAATTTAAATCGCTCATTGGTAAGTTTTGCATCACCAAATCCGGAATACTGACGCATAGTCCAGAATCTATCACGAAACATTCCAGGATGAATTCCTCTGGTAAAAGGATATGTTCCTGCATCTTCTGTTGGTCTTTTCTTAGAAGATTTTTGATAGATTCTTTTTACTGGAAAAGTAGAGTCTGTAAAAATTTTCTTTTCAGGTACTTTTGATTTTTTTGCTGCCATATGATTCACTTTAACAAAGATTTTGTAATTTTATCTCCAGCTTCAAAAGGGTCAATGCTTTTTGTTTGTAACTTTTTAATATAATTTGAAAATATTTTATCAGAAATCAACTCGCCATCAATCTTTTCTTTGAAGTTATTTAAAACAATATCTTTTAGTTCTGCTTCAAGTCGTTTAAGGTCACTATCTTTCTTTGATTTCTTTTTGGATTTCATCAAATCTTTAAGGGTCTTTGCAAATACTGTAATTCCAGTATTTTTTTTCACGGATGTTTTTAAAATAATTGGATTTCTTTCTGAATCACCAATAAAGTCTCTTACTGCATCAAATAATTGGTTAGTACCTGCAAGGTCGCTTTTGTTTACAAGATAGATATCTCCAATTTCAGTTAGGCCAGCTTTGATTGTCTGAATACTGTCACCAGTGTTTGGATTAAACACAACAACTGTAATGTCTGCAATGTTTGAGATTTCAATTTCAGTTTGTCCAGCTCCGACACTTTCAATAATTATTGGGTTGAATCCAGAATACTCTAAAATGCGAATGCTGTTTCGTAATGAATTAGATATTGCACCAGTTGCTCCACGTGATGCAATACTTCGAATATAAGTTCCAGAATCAGTGGATTCACTCATTCTAACTCTATCACCTAGAATTGCACCACCAGTGACATGACTAGTTGGATCAACTGCCAAGACAGCAGGTTTTGTGCCTAATTTTTTCATAGCAATAGCAGTTTTGTTAATCAAGGAACTTTTTCCTGCACCAGCAGGTCCAGTAATTCCAATAATGATAGAATTACCAGTATTTTTGTAAATTTTCTTTAAGAGTTTTTTTGCTTCTTTTGGATCGTTTTCAACTATAGTAATTGCTTTGGCAATTGCCCCACGCTTTCCTTTCTTTAAATCAACAAGCAAAGTCAATACAGTAAGATTTCAGAGGTGCAATAAAATCTTGTATCCGATCTAAGGTCTAGAGTAGATTACAGGAGAAGTAGGTTCACCAAATGGATGAACCTCAGTTTTTAGTTGAATGTGACCCAACTCTTCATGTTCAACTTCGAAAACTATTGGATGGATTGCCCAACCATACTTTGGTTCATTTGGAAATGGAACAATTTCAATAAATTCTGAATCAGAAAATGTTTTTTGAAAAGTCTTCTTCATTCCAAGAATCTCCATGACAACAGAATTGGTGTTATCAGACTTGTCAAGATAAGAAATTTCTACATGTCCAGAATCATAATAGACTGCATCTACCTGAAACGTTTGTCGAAGAATGTCTTTGTCATCAGTCCCTCCCCCTGTTAGAAAGAGTATAGCTAAAACAGTAATTATTCCAAGAAAGATAGGGGGACCAAGTTTTTTAGCCATTTTTGAACTCTTTTTTCATACTTCTTAGGAATGTTGAGTTTATTCGTATTCGTTCAAGGGTTTGAGTTTGAGTACGTTCGGTTCCAGGAGTGGGATTCTTTTTGAAAAATGCTTTGATTTCTTTTTCCATGGAATCATCAGCTACAGAAGATATGCTAGCTACAATTCGATTAAAGAGAGGATTACCATGCCCTACTTTTTTGTTTAGTTTTTTCCAGTTTTTCTTCAACCACGGCCACAATACTTTATCACCATATGGATTTCCAGCAACTTTCATGATTGGTAATTGCATATTTTGAGAACGAACTTCAGAGGTCTGAGAAAAGTTAAGGGATTTAATGAGAAGTTTTTTGTCTTTGAATCCACACAAAGCACCTAAGAAACGAAGTTTCTCTTCCATAGTTTTTGCACTCTTGTATAGTTTTGTTAGTTGAGTGTGAGTTTTTGCATTTCCATTCCATGCTGCAATTGAACATATCGGTTCTATTAGATCAGGAGACAAAGAACCAGGAGATTTTAAGAACTTTTCATATCGTTGAAGAGCTTCTTCTGTTACTTCCTCATCATTCATCTTTCCCAAGGCAGAAATTACAAATGAACGAAGTAATGCATCAGTGTGCTTGTCTGATTTTTGTGGTTCCCATCCCAAATTAAATAAAATTTTTCTAAAGTAATTTGCCGCATAACCACGAATTTCTTCTACGAATTTTTCATTAAATGCACGGAAATATAATGAAGCTAAATTGTGAGCCACATTGACTGATGCAAGATAACTATCCTCGTTGTAATACGCATCTGAAAAGTCAAGATAGTTTCTTACCTGTTCATCACCAGAAACACAAAGAGAAAACAAATCATTTTGAATTGCCCATCTATCAATTGCAGGAATACGTTTTTCATCAACTAGCATCTTCAAATCAAGTAAAATCCCTTCATCATACTTTACACGATAAAATCCGTGTCGTCCATAGTTTGCTGCAAAACCTATTATGTTCTTTGGTAACTTTACAGACATTGATTTTTTAGAAAACAGTTTTTTAGTAATTTCATCTTCCATCCCAAGAGATAACGGGATGGTCCATAGGCCTTTGCTGAATTTTTTATCAGGTTCTAACAAGTATCTTTTTTGTTTGAGTTTTAGGGTATTGTCATTTTGGTTAATCTCAACTAGTGGAAATCCAGGCTGCTTTAGCCATGTGTTTATCATAGAAGTTACAGGCATTTTTGATGCTTTGCCAATTGCATTCCACAAGTCTGTTCCTTCAGCATTTTTGTATTTGAAATCAGAGAGATATTTTTTGAGACCTTTTTGGAAATTTGGTTCTCCCACATAATGCTCAAGCATTCGCAATACACATCCACCTTTATCATAAGAGATTGCATCAAAGATTTCTCTAATTTCAGCTGGAGAATTTACCTTGACATCTATTGGATGTGTAGTTTTTAGTGAATCAAGACCCATTGCAACATTCATTGCATCTTCTACAAACTGGTTCCACAAATCCCATTCAGGATAGAATTTATCAACAAACTTTGTTGCCATAAAGGTTGCAAAGCTCTCATTTAGCCACAAATCATTCCACCATTTCATTGTGACTAGGTTTCCAAACCATTGATGTGCAATCTCATGGGAGATTACTTCAGCAATGAATTGTTTGGTTCTAGTAGAGGATGTTTTAGGGTCATAAAGTAAAATTGTCTCTCTAAAAGTTATGGCACCCCAATTTTCCATGGCGCCAGCTGCAAAGTCAGGCACTGCAATCAAGTCAAGTTTTGGTAAAGGGTATTTTATTCCAAAATATTTTTCATAAGATGTAAGAAGTTTTTTTCCTAATTCTAATGAGAATTTTCCTTTGGATTTATTACCCTTTGTAGTTACAACTCTAATCTGTATTCTACCAACCTTTCCAGTTAGATATTCAAATTCTCCGACACCAAGATAAATCAAATATGTTGAAACAATTGGGGTTTTACCAAATTTGTAAATAGTTTTACTACCAGTCTTTTTCTTTGATTTGACTGGCATATTTGAGATTGCAGTAAATTTATTGTCTGCAATAATTGAAATTTCAAATGTTGCCTTTGCTTCTGGTTCATCCCAGCATGGAAATGCACGTCTAGCGTCTGCTGCCTCAAACTGTGTTGTAGCAAGATACTTTGTTTTACCACCTTGTTTGTATTGACTTCGGTAGAAGCCAAGGAGTCGGTCATTTAGAATTCCTTGAAATTCCAAATATACTGTAGCTTTACCTTTAATTTTTTGCTCTAAACTAATTTGTAATTCTTCTTTTTTCTCATTTGTTTTTGGAGTGGATTTGATGGTTTTTCCTGCTGATTTTACTTGGCATGATTTTATCTTTAGTTCAGCACAATTCATTGTTATTTTGTTTGTAGGTTTTTTGCAATTAATTGAAATTGATTCAGTTCCATCAAATGTGAATTTTTTAAGATCTGACTCAAAGGTCAGACAGTAATTAATCGGAGAAACATCCACGAGAGAGATACTTTAGTTACGCTTTAAGTAGATTTTCTATTCTTTGAAATTATAAACTATATCCACGGATCAGATTTTTCATCCCATGAAACTGCATTAATTCCATTTTCATCAAGAGATTTACTATCTTTAACGGAATCAAGTAGACACTCATCTGAACAATGCGTCATTTCTGAATTTTTCATCATCTTTTTACAGTTTTCACAATATTGTCCCATATCTCAAATCAATTAATGCGATATTTTGCACCTAATTTACCTCAAAATAGGAGACGAGTTTACTTTTTTAAGATTTATTCACAATTATCACATTTGAGAATGAATTTACAGTTTTAGTTGAATCATCTTTATATTCAGTTTGAACTTCCTACCAAATGTTAATTGGATTCAAATCGAGTGAAAAACCAGCCACAAAAAAAGAAAGAAAAGACACGTAGTGTTACTTATCGTCTACCTGTAAAATTAGTTGAAGAAATTGAAACAGAAGCTGCAAATCACAACATATCTCACAATGTCATGGCAAGACAAATTCTAGAAAAGTATGTACAATGGGATAGATTTGCAAACAAAATTGGTATAATTCCAGTTCCAAAAAAAATTTTAGACACTTTAGGACTAGACATGAGTTCTGAAGACGTGAATGAAATTATCAACATCATAAAACCAGTCATTAAAGATACAGTGTTATTCATCAAAGGAGAATATGATTTGAAACGATGTATTGAGACATTAGAAGATTATATGCGAGCTTCGGGCATGAAATCAGACCACAGAGTTGAAGGAGCTTTACATCATTTTATCATTCAACATGATTTAGGAAGTAATTGGTCAATGTTTACTGAACAATTATTACAAGAAATATTTCACGAGTTTCTACCCGATACTGAAATGAAATCTCAGACTACAGAATCTACAGTTATCGTAACAATCGCACTAGGTGAAGACTTTAGTGAACACGACTATTAAAAATAATAAAAAATAAACTAGTTTACATCAAAAATTTCATATTCTCATTCGGATTACATGGAAAGCCTTTAAAATCTACAAGAGTACGATATTAATTATGAAGCAAAAAGCTGCATCACGAAATATCAAAATTTTAGTTGCTAAATTAGGTCTAGATGGTCATGATAGAGGAGCTCTGGTATTATGTAGAGCATTTAGGGATGCAGGAATGGAGGTAATCTATTCAGGACTTTTTGCAACTCCAGAAAGAGTAGCACAAATTGCAGAAGATGAAGATGTTGATGCAATTGCAATGAGTTTACTTAATGGTGCACATGGAACACTTTTTCCTAGAGTAGTAAAAGCGCTAAAAAAGAAAAAAATCAATGACGTTTTAGTTGTTGGCGGAGGAGTAATTCCAGAAATAGATCACAAGGATTTGATCAAATCAGGAGTGAAACATGTGTTTGGCCCAGGTACACCACTACCAATAATCATCGACAACATAACCACTGGTGTTTCTAAATTAAGAAAAATATAAGAAAAAAGATTATTCTGTGGAATCAGGCCACATCATTTTACGCATTTCTTTACCAACTTTTTCAATTTGGTGTTCGTCATATTGTTTCATGTATTTGTCAAATGCATCTTTACCGTGTTCCTGATATTCAGAAATCCACTCTTTGTTGAATGTACCATCTTGAATCATGGTAAGAACTTTTTTCATGTTCTCTTTGTTTGCAGAATCCATAACCATTGGTCCACGTGTTAGACCACCATATCGGGCAGTTTCACTTACACGTCTCCACATTCCATTTATTCCATATCTTTGAATCATATCTACAATGAGTTTGAGTTCATGTAAAACTTCAAAGTATGCAATTTCTGGTTGGTATCCTGCTTCAACTAGAGTTTCAAATGCATTTGTCACCATAGAAGCTGCACCACCACAAAGGTCAGCTTGTTCACCAAACCAATCAGTTTCTACTTCTTCTTTAAAAGTAGTCTGAATTAATCCAGCTCTTGCGCTTCCAATTGCTTTTGCAAGTCCTAATGTTCTATCCCAAGCTTTTCCTGTAAAGTCTTGTTCGACTGCAACAATAGAAGGAGTTCCAAAATTAGCAAGATATGTCTCTCTGACTTTGGAGCCAGGTCCTTTCGGAGCAGCCATGATCAAATCAACATTGCTTGGTGCTTCAATCCATTTCCAATAGATTGCAGCTGCATGAGAAAACGACAATGCTTTTCCTTCAGAAAGATTTGGTCCGATTTCATCTTTGTATACTTGACCTTGAATCATATCTGGAATCAGTATGTGAATAATGTCTGCTTGTTTTGTTGCGTCTGCAACTGACATTACTTTGTGACCATCAGCTTCTGCCTTTTTCCAGCTGTTACCGCCTTCTTTAAGACCAATTATTACATTTAGACCAGAGTCTTTCATGTTGTTAGCTTGTGCATCACCTTGGATTCCATAACCGAGTACAGCAATTGTTTGATCCTTAATTGGGTCAAGGCTGATATCGTTATCTTTCCATGTTTTTGCCATGATTTTGGCATAAATATTGCAAATATTAACTATGAAAAATTGGAATTATTGAAAATAGCATATCTAATTCTATAAAACATTAACAAATTCAAAAAAGTATCATCTTTAATTATGATAAGAGCCCCAAAACAATAGTTGCTTAAGATCATACCTGCTTGTTTTTTGATTTTTGTTTTAATTTCAGGCACCATGAATCCAGTTTTTTCAAACGCCTATGCAGAAGAAGAGGGAATTTTTCCATCTTGGGTTCGCTTTATTTTTACATCTTGGGCAAATAATGATATTTCAGATGAAGAACTGAAAGCAGCATTAGAACATCTACTTACAAATAAAATTCTAGATCTAGAAAAGAAACAATCAAAATCTGCAACAGCAGTAAGTCCTCAAGTTGTAAAGACATCATCAAATCTATATGATAGTCAGAAATCAAACATCACAATAAATGACAGTAATTTTTTCACAGTAGCACAAGATGCCGTAACAGGTTGGGTTAAAGAAATTAAAAACAATCGTACTGCAGATTTACTAGTAAAATCTTCACTGCCCGTAATTCCTGTAATTGGTCCATTATTAGCAAATCTATACGATAATGCAGAAGGAACACCAGAAGCAAAGAACGCCGTAATTCTAGAAGTATTAGAAAAGTATCAAGACCTGAATAAAGATCAGTTAACCTTAGCATTTGCAAAACTAGACGGTAACAAAGAAGCCATAGAAAAAAACACATACAGGTTAGATGAACTTCAAGCAGACACCAAAGAAATTTTAGTAATTGTGAAAGAGATAGATGTAACCACAAAAGATTCTAATAAAAAAATTGATCAACTCATAGTTCTAGTAAATGAACTCAAAGTGGGTAAAAATACAGTTACAACACCTGAAATGATTGAAGCTGCAAATACAGTTACAGAAACATATTCAACATCTAGTAATTTAGGAATTTCTGAACTAGAAGCTTTGGCAAAATCATATCTTATATCAGATCAGTTAAAGGATGCAATTATAGTATATGATAAAATTCTAGATAAAGATCCAAAAAATCATGATGCATTAATCGAAAAAGCTTGGGCATTATACGATATAGCAGATTTTGATAATGATGGTGATTTACACGATGCAAAAGATGCATTCAAAACAGTTCTAGATCATTATCCTCAAGATAGTGAAGCTGCTGAAGGACTAGGATGGGTTTATCATGAATTAGGCAATCAATCATTGGCAAGGGATAATTTTGAGAAGTCATTTGATTTAGATGATGATAATTGGTATGCTGTTGCAGGGATAGGATGGACATACCTAGATGAAGGAATATGTCAGAAAGCAATAGATGCTTTTAACTCTGCATTAGATAATGACCCAGGAAATGAAGATGCAGTTGATGGATTAAATCTAAAGCATGAGTATGGTTGCTAGTTTTAATTTGAGATTTAGATTTCTATAATTTTATTGCATGAACGACATTTCACAATGACTTTATCACCAGACAATCTAACAAACCTCTTAGAACCGCATTCAGGGCAAATAGGGCAAGCTCGTACTGGTTCCATTAGTGTTCAGTAGGTTTTGTATCGGATTTAGAAATTACTCGTAGTCTATTTTTAGCATTAATTTTTGTTAGAAATTCATAAACTGCATTTGGAACAGAGTCTTTCCAGTTTTCATCAGATATAATCATAGCACGAATTTTTGTTGCATTAAATTGATTTCTATCTAAAAATACAGGTTTGACGACTTCAATACCAGAATCAGCTAACAGCATTGAGACATAATCATTTCCACTATACACTTTATCAAAATGAGGTAATGCAGATTTGAGATATGAGGCCCATGTAGCAATGTTGAATTGATTTTCAAGTGAAATCACAAAACATTTTGTTAAATCAAGTGCAGATTCTTTTAGAGAATTATGAATCATCTCTATTCTTTCACCTGCAGTAAATGGATCTTTCTCAAGATAGTTGAATTGTGAACTAGTAATTGCAATAATTACTTCATCGCACTGATCAAGAATTTGTTTTGCTAAATCTAAATGACCTAAATGAAAAGGTTGAAACCTTCCCATCATTAATCCTCGCATAATAAATTATTATTTTTGATTTTATTAAATCAGTCTATTGAATTGGGCCGCTTCCAAGAATTCTAATGGTTGGAGATTCGGGTTTTAGGATTACAGCAATTTGGTTTTTTTTGCATACAATTGGTTTTTCAAAGGTTAGTTTTAGCGGAGAGATGGAAGAGAATTTTGCAGCTTTAATTTGTAATCCAATATTGACCAAACAGCCTTGATTTTCTGCAATCTCACTCTTGTAAAATGGACTCTTTTGAAAATCCAATTCAATCTCTGTTTTTACATCCACTGCTCCTTCTGCAGAAATTACATCACCACGTCCAATTTCATTGGGTTTTGCTCCCTTTACTGCAAGTCCTACTCTTGCAGGACAAATAGATTCATCGACAGGATCATCATGCATTTGAATTGATTTTATGAGAACATCAATTCCTGCAGGATACAGTTTAAGATTATCATATTGTTTTATTTTTCCATTAGTCACTTTACCTAAAATTACAGTTCCAACACCTTTAACATCAAAACAATGATCAATTACCATCTCAGAAGAGTTGTCATTTGATATTGGTTCGAATTTATTCATCTCTTCTTTGATTTTATCTTGATCAACTTTGATGTACTTTTCAACTACAGTTCCTTTGATCATTGCATCTAACTTTGATTCATCTACATCAAAAGTATGAGATAAAATTCCTTTTTCTTTTTTTAATGAATCAAGTGCAATGATTTGCTCCCCAGTGAATTTATCTAATTTATCGACATGAAATATCACATATTCTGCTAAATTGATTGCCTGAAACAACGGTTGTATTTTATCAGGAAATCCACTTGGAGCCACCCAAGTTTTGATTACATCAGATTCCTTTCGATCATAAAGAGTAAGATCAGTTTCGGTTCCTTTTTTTCCAAAATCAGATGCAATGTCTTGTTTGCCTAAAACTACAAAGTTTACAGATTTTACCAATATTACATGATGAAAATTAGGTTCTAAAAACCATACGAGTATGTTCTAACAAGGATATTCAGAAAGATCTACAGAAACTTCAGAGTTTTCATCTAAAACCTGCAGATGGTACAGTATAGATTTCCTACCAGATGATTTAGGTACTCTTGCATTCATAATAAAGTATGAACTTCATCATTCTATAAAAGACTGACGTATGACTCATACTAGACAAATAGTTCTATGGAAATGAGTTTAGCACTGCAGCATAACTTGCAAATCTATGATTTTCTGGTTTTACTAATTTTTGATGATATTTACTAATAGGTCTTCCAATTGCACCTTTAAGACCCAATGGGCCACGTACATAATTTGCCTTATCAGCCCAATAAAGAATCTCATCTGTAGGTGCATAATGATTTATAATTTTTTTATTAATGATAGTTTGTAGAATTTTGCCATATTTTTTTGAAGATGGGATATCTTCAGTAATTGATGCACCAAAAAAATAAACACTGTCAATAATTCCTGAATTTTGTTTCTTTTTTGCAAGATATTCAACAGTACTCAATATTACCTGAGAGCCCAAAGAGTGGCCTATTAATCGAAGTTTGGTTTTAGGACTAGAACTTTTGAAATCTTCAATGAATTTTCCAAGATTACGTCCATTCTTCTTTGCAATTTTTTGACCAACTTCAAGGGCATGTTTTGCATGAGCGATTAAGTGAGCACCTGTCGTGTTTGAATCATAGCTAAATCCAATTACTGGGTGACGGTATTCTAATTTACGTAATCGATTTCTTGCCAAGACAACTTTGGCAACTGCTCCTGCATTATCATTTTGTAAACCGTGAATCATTATTGCAATCTCTTTTGATCCGATTAATTTTTGAAAATCCTTTTTTGGATACAAGTAGTAAGGAGTAGTTTTGATTGTTTTTCCATTAGTCAGATCATAGTATCCTCGAGTAGAAATTCGTGGAATGGGTTTCATTTTTACTCAGATGGACCTAATTGTTTTTTGTATTTTTCAATATCAGACTCTTCGACTTTTGCAAACAAAGGAGATGCATCACCTAAAGCATGACCAGAAGAAACCTCCAAAATAGAGATATCACTCCAAGAGGATTCGTTAACATTTCCGTCAAGGTCCAACTGATTCCAAATTTTTTGTGCAGATTCTGGAATAAATGGAAAAACAGCTATTGCTAGGCTTCTAACAGCATTAACTGAAAGGAATACACAATTTTCAGTGCCTGGACCTTTTTTCCATGGTTCTTTATGCTGGAAATATTGATTAAAAAATGACGAAAATTCCATGATTTTCTTCAATGCTCTATCAAGATGATTTTGCTCCATAAGAGAACCTACATCTGATGCAAGATTTTTGATTTTTTGTTCTGCTTCAGAATCTCTCTCATCAAAGGATTCTGCTTTAGGGACTTTTCCATCAAATGCTTTTTTGGTAAACCCTAAAGCACGATTAACAAAGTTTCCAAGATTTCCAATTAATTCAGAATTAATTCGCGTAGTAAAATCATCCCAATCAAAATTCAAATCATCTTGAGAATATGGATTGATAGATACTAGATAGAATCTTAGATAATCTGCAGGATAATATTCTAAGAATTCTTTTAGACCAATGTACCAATTTCGGCTTTTAGAAATTTTTTTGGATTGTAGTGTCAGATGACCTCGTGTTGGAATGTAATCAGGTAATTTGTATTCACTATTTATTCCCAATCTCATTGCAGGTAAGAAGAGAAAATGATGATACACAATATCTTTTCCAATAAAGTGATAAATGTCAGCTGAATTCCAAAAATCTTTTCCATCAAGTCCTTTATCGTTTAGAAATTTTATTGCAGTTGAAATGTATGCCAAGTGGTTATCAAACCACCCATAGAAGACCTTACCTTTTGCATCATCAAGCGGTATAGGGACACCCCATGAAATATCTCGGGTGATATCCCAATCAATCAAACCTGATTTAATCCAATTTTGTACATATTTTTTAACATCTTTTTGAAGATGTTGGTTTTTATCAAGCCATTTAGATAATAAATCACCAAAGTTTTTCAGTTTGAAAAAATAGTGTTTTGTTTTTTCTTTAGTTGGGGGTTGACCACAAAGAGAACATTTTGGATTAGCGATTTCTTCAGGAACACGTCCACAACTTTCACAAAGATCAGAGTACTGGTCTTCTGCATGACAATAAGGACAGGTGCCTTTTACGTATCTATCAGGTAAGAATTTCTTGTCATTATTACAATAAAATTGAATGATTTCTTGCTCATAGATATGACCAGCATCATTTAGTTTTTTGAATACTTCTTGGACAAATGCAATATTTTCAGGAGAGCTAGTCTTGTAAAAATAATCAAAAGCAATGTTAAATGCTGAAAAATCTTCATAATCACGCTTATTCCAATGAGCAACGTATTCTGCAGGAGTTTTTCCTTCTTTTTCTGATTGAATTAAGATAGGAGTTCCAAAATCATCAGATGCACAAACATAGTAAGCCTCCACTCCGTTTAGTTTCAAGAATCTAGTTGTAACATCTGCAGGAAGATAAGTAGATGCAACATGTCCTAGATGTATTTCTCCATTTGCATAGGGTAAAGCACTTGTAATGATAGCTTTTTTGTTCATTAGTAAGTGTCATGAACAGTATTGAGGTTAAGAAGTTTTAGACTAGTGCATCATAATATGTCGTTCTAGATGTTTGATAGGAATTGTATCAGAACAGCATTTGCAAGTGATCAAACGATCTCCATCTCCTTTGAACAAATTTTCTAATAATTGTAAGCCCAATCGATATCACTCACCATAAGAATCCGAATAGAGATTTGCAGACATCATTACATCATTATAAAATGCACGTAGAAATGAAGGATGTTCTGAAAAATAATCATCAATAAGAACAAGGTCATTTACGGAAATTCCATCAACATCAGAAAGGATGTATCTCAATAATAGCTCTATAGCACCAGAACTCTCTGATACAGAAGAATCATTTTGGAGGATTTTTTGAACAGTTTCTAGGTGTTCCAAGGTATGATTTGATAAAATACATTCGCAAATGACCATGAAATTCTTGATGGAAAATGGTATATTACAAATGGTTAGCTGATTTGATAAAAAATTAGCTAGGATGGTTACCAGCTATTAGCATATTTTACTTGTTCTGGAGTAAGTTTATCGATTTTAACATCCATTGCCTTTAGAGCATCAATTGCAACTTGTTTGTCAATTTCTTCAGGAACATTGATGATTTTATTGTCCATTTTTTTATGATTTTTGAGAATATACAAAACAGATAGAATTTGGTTTGAGAATGATTGGGCCATTACTTCTGGAGGATGTCCTTCTGCTGCAACCAAGTTTGCAAGACGTCCCTGTCCAATAAGATAAACTCTTTTTCCATTTTTCAAAATACATTCATCAAGACTTGGTCTTACTTCTTTAACAGATTTTGATTTCTTTAGTAAGAATTCACTATCAATTTCTACATCAAAGTGACCTACATTACCCATAATTGCACCATCTTTCATTTGTAAGATGTGTTCTTTTCTAATCACACTAGTCATTCCAGTACATGTAATGAAGATATCACCAATCTTTGCAGCTTGTGCCATTGGCATTACTTCAAATCCATCCATGTGAGCTTCAAGTGCTTTAACAGGATCTATCTCAGTGACAATTACTTTTGATCCCATTCCATGGCATCTGGATGCAACGCCACGTCCAACCCAACCATATCCAACAACCACTACACGTTTTGATGCCATAAGCAAATTCATAGCACGTAGATAACCATCAATGGTGCTTTGTCCAGTTCCATATCGATTATCAAACATGTGTTTTGTGTATGCCTCATTAACTAGAATTACAGGATAACGAAGTTTACCTTGGTTTTCCACTGCTCTAATTCGGGTAACACCTGCAGTAGTTTCTTCAGTGGCTCCAAGAATTTTCATGTTTTTGAATCTTTTATCAAAGTGAGCTTTGACATTCATGTCAGCACCATCATCAGTTAGAATTGTTGGTTTGTGTTTTAGCACTTGATCAATACACCAATCATATTCTTTGACAGATTGTCCATGCCATGAATAAACATGAATTCCTTGAGATGCTAAAAATGCAGCAATGTTATCCTGAGTAGTTAATGGATTCCCACCACAACATGCAACAGTTGCCCCTAATTCCTTAGCACCCATCAGTAAAACAGAAGTCTCTTTTGTGATATGCAAACAAAATCCAAGGGTAATGCCCTTTAGGGGTTTTGATTTTTTAAAGCGATTAATGGTATTATCTAGAATTTGCATATGGGATCTAGCCCATTCATAAGACAATTTGCCTTCTTTGATCAATTTTTGGCTAGTCTTTACTTTGCTCAACGAATAAAGTCCGGAAATCAGGCTATAAAATTCTATCATGCGAATGTAAATAAATGACAAAGGTATCGCAGAATTGTTGACCTGGAAGAAAATAGCAGAGAAAGGAGAAGTTCCTACAGGAAAAGGCAAAGCTTTCAAAATTGATGGAAAACAAATTGCAGTATTCAATCAAGATGGCTATCATGCATTAGATGATCTTTGTGTTCATCAAGACGGTTCAATTGCTCCTGGAAAACTAGATGGAGATATTGTAGAGTGTCCATTACACTTTTGGCATTATAATATTAAGACAGGTGAACTAACTGATTATCTCAAAGATGTCAAACTAGAGACATATTCCGTTGATGCAAGAGATGATGGCATCTATGTCGATATCTAATACAAGAAAAATTTTTGAATAATTCAGAGTTATAATAGATTTTGAAGATAAAAGCAAAAAGAGAAGGGACAATTCTCCCTTCTCCCTTGTGCTAGGTATGGGTTTTGTTGGGCACAGATTATTCTGTAATTTTGTAATACCAAATTAGTATAAGGAATAATGTGTGTTCAAAATGAACTAATTTTAATTCAAAATTAAGTACAATTTTTATTCATATATTCTGTAAATTGATTAGTGAATCAAGATTTCATAAACAAAATTAAAAATCAAGACTATGCTTCAATTACTGAAATTATTGAGAAATTCATATTAGAACAAATAGAAAAAAATCAAGCAAAAGGGGTCATTTTAGGATTAAGTGGAGGAATTGATTCAGCAGTTTTAGCTTATATCTGTAAAAGAAAACTAAAAGAAAAAACACTGGCAATCATAATGCCAGATACTTCAATCACACCAACAGAAACTGAAGATGCTCTCAAAATGATTTCACTTACAGGAATAGAACACAAACTAATCGATATCAAGCCAATTGTAAATGAATATGCAATGTATCTTGAACCAAATGAAAAAGCCAGAGGAAATCTTCGTGCAAGGGTGAGAGCCAATATTTTGTATTATTATGCAAATCTCAAAGACTATCTAGTTTTAGGTTCAAGTGACAAAAGTGAACATCTAATAGGATATTTTACAAAATTTGGAGACGGTGCAGCAGATCTTACACCAATTATTTCACTGTATAAACTCCAAGTAAGAGAAATTGCAAAGTATCTCGGAGTACCAGATAATATTATTGCAAAAAAGAGTAGTCCGCATTTATGGAAAGATCATGAGGCAGAAGAAGAGTTAGGGGCATCGTATGAAGAAGTAGATTCTATTTTGTATTGTTTATTTGAGAAAAAATTATCATTAGATGAAACAGTAAAAATTACTGAAATCGAAAAGTCAATTGTAGAAAAAATCTATGAATTAAACATAAACAGTGAACATAAAAGATTGTCAGCACAAAAACCAGATAGAGAATAAGAATGAACATTCAAGATACGCTAACAAACTCAGAGCAAATCCTAGATATTTCAAAAAAAGTTCGAATTTACCTCTGTGGAGTGACTGTGTATGATGAATCTCATATTGGACATGCAAGAACTATCATAGTTTTTGATGTTCTAAGAAAATATCTAGAAAATAAAGGAATAGAGATTGAGTTTATTCAAAATTTTACGGATGTAGATGATAAGATCATTAATCGTGCTCAATCAGAGAACACAACTGCAGAAAAAATTAGTACCAAATACATTGAAAACTATTTTGAAGATTTTGATGGGCTAAATGTAAAACGTGCAACAAACTATCCAAAAGCTACAGAACACATAGATGATATTATCAAATTTATCGAAAAGTTAATTGAAAATCAAGTTGCATATACTACAAAAAATGGAGTCTATTTCTCAGTGTCAAAATTTCCAGAATACGGCAAACTATCAAAAAAGAAAATAGATGAACTTCAATCAGGAGCAAGAATTGAAGTAGATGAAGCAAAAAATGATCCGTTAGACTTTGCAGTATGGAAATTCTCTGATCTAGACCCTACATGGGAAAGCCCATGGGGAAAAGGAAGACCAGGATGGCACATAGAATGTTCTGCAATGAGCATAAAGTATCTTGGAGAAAACTTTGACATCCATGGAGGAGGAAGAGATCTAATATTCCCTCATCATGAGAACGAGATTGCACAGTCTGAATCATGTACAGGTTCTCCATTTGCAAAAATTTGGATGCATGTAGGAATGGTAACAATCAATGGTGAAAAGATGTCAAAATCACTTGGAAACATAAAATCAATTAAGCATGTTTTGGAGAATTGGGGGTCTAACATTATTCGATTATTCTGTTTATCAGGACATTATTCAAAACCAATTAATTATTCTGAAGAGTTACTAGAAGAGAATCTCACAAAATGGAGACAAGTTGAGACATGTTACTATGAATTAATTCATGCAAATAGTGAAAATCATGAAGAAATTAATCAAATTATTGAAAAAGTAAGCACAAAATTTGATAATGCATTAGAAGATGATTTTAATACACATCTTGCATTATCTGCATTTTTTCAACTAGTCAAAGAAGCTAATAGATTAGCAGCAGATGAAAAACTTGGAAAAGAAGATGCACATATTATCAAAGTAGAGTTTGAAAGAATGTTAAAGATTTTAGGATTAACTATTCCAGAAATGACAGAAAAAGAAAAACATGGAATAGATAACCTAATTGCAAACAGAGAACAGTTTAGAAAAGAAAAACAATTTGAAGACGCAGATAAAATCAGAGACAAGCTTAATGAGATGAATGTAGAATTAATTGATCATAAAGATAGAACTATCTGGATGAAAAAAGAAAACATTAAAGCTGAAAATTAAAAATTAGTTTACACTAATTGTTTGTGTGCCTAAAAAAATTAGGACAGTCTAATTAGTTGAATCTAATTTTCACAGTGTTTAATACAAATAATTGATTATGTAAAACATGAATCCATGGAATAAGTTTTGGAATTGGTATGAAAATAAAATATTAGGAAGTATAATCATTATTGCAGTTATACAATTTATTCAAGTGCCACATATGGTATGGAATGCAGACATTATGTTAGAAGCAGGAATTGTTTCAAGAGTTCATCCAGTAATTGATTGGTTCTTGTACGGGGTAGACTTGATTGAAATTATTTCAATTATTAATGTCGGAATGATAATGTTTAGTCTAATTAAGAAAAATCGTGCTCAAAAAAAGCAAATTCCAAATACGGTATAATCTAGTCTTTTGCTTCCCATACAACACGTTGTGGGAATGGAATTTCTATTCCAGACTTGTCTAAAGCACGTTTTATCACAGTAAGCAAAATAGGTTGAGCATTACTCCAGTCATCTTTTGGATGCCATACCAAAACTTGAATATTTACACTTGAATCACCAAGTTCTTCTACTCTAAACTCAGGTTCTGGAACTCGAAGAACAAATGGCATAGTGAGTTTAATCTCATTTTTTATTACAGATATTGCTTTTTCTATGTCATCTTTGTATGCAATTCCTACCATTGCATCTGCTCTTCTAACAGTAGAAACAGTTAGTGAGCGAATATTAGATGTAAAGAATTTGTCATTAGGAATTCTAATTACAGTTCCATCAAATTTCCTGAGCCTACTAGAAAAAGTTCCAATATCTAATAGAGTTCCAGTAATTCCCATATCAGGAATTTGTATTGTATCACCATGTTTTGCAGGTTTTTCAACCATAAGAAAGACACCAGAAATTAAATTAGATACAACAGACTGTGTTGCAAATCCAATAACTACTGCAAAGATTCCTCCAGCTACAAGTA
Organism: Candidatus Nitrosopumilus sp.; assembly: GCA_046754145.1. GTDB lineage: Archaea > Thermoproteota > Nitrososphaeria > Nitrososphaerales > Nitrosopumilaceae > Nitrosopumilus. The sequence goes on along the minus strand of JBHHVF010000012.1, from coordinate 14,420 downwards.
ATCCTGAAAGATCAAGTCCCGTACTAGACGTAAATACTAAAAATGCAATAATTATTATTCCAAAATAAAGTATCTTACTAAAATTCTTGGCAGTGTCTTGTGGAAGATTAGGAGCATAATATTTGTGAAAAATTAAAGTAGCAATCTTTGCGACAATAATTCCTACTGCCATTATGATAGCACCAATTAACAATGAAAGGACAGTCAATCCACCAATAATTTCCATTTCAGATAAACTTTGAAGAAATTCTATAGGCATTATTCTAATCCCATCTCCATAGTAGTACTAACAGTGGTGTCTTCCCATGTAGGTGATTTTGTCCAATCAGTGCTAACAGGATCAGTTTTTACATCAGCAATACTAACCACTGCTCGTTTTTTCATAGTAACTTTAATACCATCAATTATTGTTTTTGAATTATCATAGTATAGAGAGTTATCAGTAATTGGAAAAATCACTTTACTGACAGTTTGTCCAGTTTCCAAAGTATTTTCAACAATAATTTTCATAACTCCTTCAACATAAGGAATTGAATCACTATAATCAGTAGCTAGCGATACTTCAGCATATTTACACAAAGTTCCAGTATCAGGAGAACCATAAAGCCCAAACCTAGAATTTATTGGATTACAGGTAACAAAATCCAAAGATTCCTTATGTGATCCATTAACCAAAAAAATTCCAATCTCAATTGGGCAATGGACAAAAATACTTGCAGCTGAATTCTTACTAAGGTGAATTTCTTTATCAAATTTTAAAAACACATAACCAGTTCTTCTGGCGGGGTGATTAAGTGGTCTTATTGGCGCTACCTCTATTTTGAGCTCATTTGATTTTGTAGGAATAATTTTTTCTATGATTTGTCCTTCAGAGTCTTTTCTAAAATACGAAAAAGCATTTTCCCCAACTTGTTCTATTTTGATAGAAGTATTTGGAAAAGAAAGTTCAAGATTTTCAGAGATCTCATATACACCATAATTTGAGAAAGTAGATTCAGAAGTTTCATCACTCATGTTTTCATTTTTTAATTTGAAATCTAGAATTTATGCCCTCTCTTTTGAAGAGATCTAAAAGAAATCAGACAGAGTTTTTTGTCTCATTAATTTTGAGATGTTTCCATGAGATAACCATTCAGATTTGCTAATACTCATTTTATTGGATGCTAAATCTAATGCGTCTTCAAAATTATTTGCAATTACAGGATTTTGTTTCATAGCCTCACGAATTCCTTCACGAACCTGCCACACACCTACTGGAATTGCATATTCAGGCCTAATTTCTCGTAGAATTACAACTCCTGCTTGAATATTTTTTTTGGCTAAGTATTCTACAACTCCTAATTTGGCTGCAAAATAAGCACCAGCAATTACCGGAGGGTGATTAATTCCACGAGCATCCTCAAAATCAGACCCAAATCCCAAAATTCCATTAGAATACCAAGCCTCTATCATTTCATAGATCCATCTATGTGGAAACAATACAACAGAGAAAACATTTCCTAAATGCTCATATGAAAAAACTCTACAAGAATCAATCAAACTATAGTCTAAAATTTCAGAGGTAAGAGATTTGGAAATAATATCATCAGTGGCAGTTATGCTCCATCTAGTTGGAATCAATTTTCTTTTTCGTCCTAACATTCCAATACTAAAGCATTTTTGAATTTTTGAAATTTCAATTCCAGAATTATATAAATTCAAAACAGCATCTTGTGCTTTTAGATCCTTATCATAAAATGACTTTTCAATGGATTTTACAGAAGAGGTACTAGAAAATTTTGCAGATTTTATCTCACCGATTGGACCAAAAGGAGCACTTTCACCATCAAGTGACACATTAGATGAGGTCGCTTTTTGAAATATCAAATCAGAATCTGTAGGTTTAGAAGACATGGTAACTTCTTGGAGACTTTCAATGTATCTACCAGTGGTTTGGTGAATTGGAATTTTTTGTATACCACGAACTAAATTTAGTCTAAAATTAACAATTTCTTCAAGTGACATTCCTTTCCATTTTTCAGGACTATCAAGTAAACTTGTATCTCCATGAACTGGGGGAACCATTGGACCAACAAAGACTTTGGGATAATTGTAAGACCCAACAAAGACAGACGGGGGACTAGTGCCACTAATGGAGTCTGACGAAAATAGATTTCCATATTTTGAAAGAGTTTCATGCCATTTTGCTAAAATTGAACGACGTATATCTTGAGAATCCGATGACACTGATTTTTGTGCCTAAATTAAGCCTATTAACTTGCCTGATCAAAGATTTTGATTGTTAGTCAGCACATCATAATGAGAATGTAGGCTCAAAAAAAGTGTTGTAATGCAAGATAACATCCTACTGGTTATGTTTGCTTTTTGAAAAAATATTACATGATAAAAAGTTTTGAAGGAGACCAAAGCATGGACAACTTGGTAAAAATGACAAATAATCTATTATCTAAATTAAAAAATCAATTATAGTTATTTTTTTGATGCACTTACTAGTGATACAACATCTCTATCTCGTAGCTGATAATCAGTAGGAAGTCTCAAATTATATCGCAAATCTTTTCCATATAGAAGACCTTTAGTTAAATCGGAGTGAATTTCTTTTGCAAGGTCACTTATTGTTGCACCATCTTTTAACAAAATCAAATCTGGCAAGACTCTCCCCTTTTTATCAGCAAAATTTTTCTCATCTGCAACAGGATAAATAGAATTCATCTTCAGTAGCTTGAAGACTGCAACATTAATTGCAAATTGAACTCCAGTTCGCATATATTCTCCCATAATTCCTTTTTGGATAAAATCCAGAGCATTGATTTGCTTTTCATTTAATTCATCAGATTTTATTATTTCAAATTGTTCAGATCCAGGAGAGTATTTTATCAAGCCTTTTTGTTCTGCACGTCTAAGACTAAATTCACTATCACCACTAACAGGAATTACTATAGAATCATTATAGCGCTCTCTTAGCCTAGCAAAATTTTTGTCAGCCCCTTCAACATCAATTTTATTTGCTACAATTAGTGTTGGTTTTGAGATTTTTCTTAGATATGATGCAAACTTTTTGCTATCAACAATATCAAAATCATCAAAATTTTTTTCCTCAAGTCCTGTTGCGAGAAATGTATCTTTAACATGAGTTTTGTTTACGCCAATACCACGATAAAGATCAGTAATTGCATCTAAAATATCAGTTCCAGCTGCAATTAGTTTTGATACCTTATCTCGATTTCCTTCTAAAATTTTATGGTACCACATGATTAATTCTTCTTCAATATCTGCAAAATCAGAGATAGGATCACCAGTTCCAATTTCAGAAATTTTCCCAGTGGAATCAATTCCACCAGAAGCATCAACTACATGTAATAATGCATCGGATTGTGCAGCAATTGATAGAAATTGATTTCCAAGACCTTTTCCTTTCCATGCATCCTTGATTAGACCAGGTAAATCTATCAATTCAATTGGAATGTATCTCCATCCATCAACACATTTTGAGTTGTTTGGATTATCCTGAATTTTAAATTCTGGATGGACACAAAGTGTAATTGCATGTGCTGTTCCAGATACTGGTTTTTTAGTAGTAAATGGATAAGATGAAATTTCTTCAGAAGATAAAGTAGCAGCATTAAAGAAAGTGGTTTTTCCAGTGTTTGTTTTACCAATTAACCCAATCTTGATAGGCATACAATAATTTCTTGTTCAGAATATTTATCTCTGCCTAGGAATTTGAAGGGTTTTTATTTTTAATTTTTTCAAGTGACTGATTAAGTTCTTTAATAGCCCATTCGATGTCAGACAGATCATCAGTGGACAGAGAATCTTTCCATTTTTCTAAAACACTATTTGCAATTTCTGAACAATTATAGAGTAAATTCCAGTATGGGTGATGCTCAGCTGTTGTGTATGCAAGTTCAGTTACATCGTTTAGACCATTTCTTGCTCTTGCTAGTGATGTGATTTTTTCTCCAAATATTTTGATAATATCATTTTCAAGATCTTTTTCAATTTTTAAAGGAGTATTTTGTTGCTCATACTTTTTTGCCAACTCAAATAAATCATGATAAAAATTCTCAAAGTTAGTCATTTTAACACAATCTCTGATGTTCTGCTAACATACATCTATTGTAAACAACTTGAATTCCTTGTTTTCTTGCTAATTCTTCAGCTTCAACATTATGAATTCCTTCTTGTAACCAAATGACTTTTGGTTTTTTCTTTATTGCCTCTTGAACAAATGGTAAAATTTGGTCTGAGGGTCTGAAGATATCTACAATGTCAATTGTTTCACCTATTTCTGAGACAGACTCATAGCATTTTTTACCCAAAATTTCCCCAGTTGTTGGATTTACAGGAGTAATATCATATCCATTATCAGACAAATATTTTGGCACATAATGAGCCGCTTTAGAGGAATTTTTAGACATTCCTATAACAGCCACTTTTTTTAAAGATAGAATATTACGAATTTCTTCATCAGTATGATTATCTTGTTTCATAAAGATCATTAAAACATGCAGAATATAATTTTTGAAAAATTGTGATTAATCAAAGAACATTTTAAGAATAACAAAAATAATTCATCATGGAACCAGAACCAAAAGATGTGATAGTATTAGGTGCAATTAGAAGAGGAGCAAAAAAATTTGATAAAATTCAAAAAATAACACAAATTGAACCTGAAGAGATTAATTCTATTTTAGAAAAACTTGAAGAACGAGGATTCATTCAAGTAGAAGAAAAAAAAGGTTGGTTTGGTAAAAAAATAGAATTAGAAGTAACTGAGAAAGGTTCCAAAGAATTAGATGAACGTATTCATGAATTACAAGAGAAATGGAATAACATGTCACAAATTTATCAAACAGGGGACAAACAAAAACTCCAACAGGTTATGGATGAAAACAAGAGTTTTCTTCCTATGATGATGTTTTTTGGTGTTATGGATATGATGATGTTTGGAATGATGTTCAGTATGATGGGCATGGCAATGTCAGATTATGTACCTGCAGAAAGTATGCCAGAAGTAACAGATGGAGGTATGGATGATGGGAATATAGATGGAGGTATGGATGATGGAGGTTTTGATTTTGATATTGGATTCTAGTGTGTGTTTTATACTTGAAGAAAAAATGAATCATAGTTGATTTACAATTCATTTGATAATCCAGGATTAGTAAAAGTACTAACATTTTTGCAAACACACAATACAGAATATTTATCAGGTCAGGATTTGAGTGATGTTTTAAGGATAAGTAGAGTTGCAGTATGGAAACATATCAAAAAAATTCAAGAGTTAGGATATACTGTTGAGTCAAAACAGAAACTAGGATACAAGTTAACATCCAATTCAGATACTCTTTTTCCATGGGAAATTACTGCTGGACTTAAAACAAAAATGATTGGACAGCAGGCATACTATTTTGATTCAATTGATTCCACTCAAAATCAGGCATTAAAAATGGCAGATGATCCTGCAAATAATGGTGCAATAATAATTGCAACAAAACAAACAGGTGGAAAAGGAAGATCAAGTCGAAAATGGATTTCACCTAAAGGAGGTATTTGGTTTTCAATAATTTTACAACCAGAATTCGATATTTCCATTACAACTTTATTTCCAATTGCATCAGCATTAGCATTATCAAATGCATTAGAAAAAACTTTTAAAATTTCACCAGAATTGAAATGGCCAAATGACATTACCATTAAAGGTAAAAAATTAGCAGGGATACTTGTAGATGCAACATTAGAATCAAACAGAATTGAAAATCTAGTTTTAGGTATTGGAATAAATTTTGATGTAGATGTAAAACAGATTGAAAAAATACTAAAAGGCTCACCAAATTTTTATGGAGTAGCATCTCTTAATGAGCAAAAAAAGAAAATTAAACCAATTCAGTTAATTCAAACATTTTTAGTGGAATTAGAAGAAATTTATGAATTACTAAATACAAAACAAACAAAGAAAATTATTTCAGAATGGACAAAAAGATCATCAACAATAGGAAAAAATGTAGAAATTGATACTAGAAATGGGAAAGTAAAAGGAAAAGCAATCAAAATTGACGAAGATGGTGCACTAGTATTAGATAATGATAAAAACAATAGAATCATCGCAGGTGATGTTATTCATTTATCAAAGTAAATTATTTTTTTGAAGTTCTTGATTTAGTTTTTGTTTTTGGTTGTTTTTTTCTTTTAGATGAGATTAATGAAGACTGATCTCTGAGTATATCTTTTAGATCGTTTTGTATGTCAAATGCAGTTGAGAGTAGTTCTTCTAGAGATGCAGAATATTGCACATATGCAGACAATAGTTCAGTTTTTTTATCATTTGCCTTTGACAGATATTCATTTGAGCGTAAAAGATTTGCCGACGTAATTAATTCAGGTATTTCAGATACAGGTTTTCCTAATTGATCCAAATCAGATTGAATATTTTGAATATTTTTTCGCAAATTATTAATTAATTTTTCAGGATCAATTTTTGCCAATACAAAAACACGTGATTATGAATAAATTAAAGATTTTCTGATAACTGCAGATTGTTTATGTATCAAAAGTTAATGTGAGCCTAGATTCAGTATAAAAGAGAAATAACCTATATCTAAAATCAGAAATATGAAAAAAGATACAATGAATATTTCTTATATCCTAATTGTAGTTTTGTTTAGTTCATTTGTAATTACAGGAACAGCATTTGCTCAAACAGAAAATGATGCAGAAATAATGTTTAGCCAAGCTAATGAACATTTTGTTAATGGTGAATACAAACAAGCCATAACAATCTATGATAATATTTTAGAGATAGCACCAAATAATATTTCAACACTGAAAATGAAAGGAATCGCACAAAGCAATCTTGATGATCACACTAAATCTTTAAAACAATTTTTTAAAGTTTTACAATACAGATCAAATGATGTTATTTCATTAACGGGCATGGGAGTAGGGTTTGGGAATCTAGGGGAATATCAAGAATCAATGACATATTTTGAAAAAGCATTAAAAGAAAAGCCAGACAGTGTTGTGATTAATAATTATAAAGAATTTATTGAAAAAGTGATTACAAAATACCCATACACACCAACAGAGAAACCAAAAGTACCAGAGAAGGTGTATGCAACGACAATACCAGAATGGGTAAAACCTATAGCAAAATGGTGGTCAGAAGGAAATATTGAAGATTCAGAGTTTGTTTCAGCTTTGTTATATTTAATCGAAAATAAAATACTTGAGGTTCCCCCAGTAGAAACAGAAAGTACTTCTGAAGATAAAATTCCAGAGTGGATAAAAAATAATGCAGGATGGTGGGCGGATGAACAGATTGATGATGATGCTTTTGTTGCAGGAGTTCAGTATATGATAGAAAATCAAATAATTGATATAAAGATACAAGATACATCTCAGAAATCACAAGAAGAATTAGATCATGAATTTTACTTGTTTGAAAAATACCTTAGAGATATTACAAACAATATTTCTAAGGAGAAGCGATACATTGAATTTCCAAATCCAAGTCAAGATGTTATAAAAAAATTCCTCAGAGATTACATCAAATGGAACTTTGAGGCAGAAGCTAAAAATGCAGCTGAAAGATTTCCTGATCCAACATATGAAATAGTAGATGATACATTCATCATTACCTACAAAGTATTCATAAATGATCAACCAACAGGGCTTCCATTAGATCATGTGAGCACATTAAAGAATACTTTTGTATTTTGGGAAGAGCAGGAATTGAGTACTAATAATGAAAAGGCCAAAATAAAATTTGAAATTACGAATTTGAAACATGAAGCAAATGTATGGGTAACATGGGTAGTTCGAAATATTGGAGATGGAGTTCTTGGTCATGCACACCTTGGCAAAGGAGTTGTAGAAGTAACATTAGGAGATTACAATTGTGATGGAAGTTTTCAATTATATGATGTTAAAAGTGTTGAAACAATTATGACCCATGAATTAGGACACTCTATTGGTTTGAAACATGTTACAGATAAAAACAACATAATGTATTCATCGTATAATCCATCGTATGCATATTGTCTTCTAAATTAAAATCGAAAAACTAGATCATGTTCTAAAAATTGAGAATGAGGGTTAGCTTAACCTACACACAAATAACCTGTAGAGAACTGGTGAAATGGATAATAAGAAAATTAGACTATTTCAAGTCATTATGCTTAAAAATCCAATGATTACGGGACCTAAATGTCCAGCTTGTGGCGACAAGAAAATAATTACAGATCAAAATACAGGGGAGTTATTTTGTGGAAAATGTGGATTTGTAGTTACAGATAAAGTTGCAGATACAGGTGCAGAATGGCGCTCATTTTCAAATGATGAAGGCAATAAGGCCAGAACAGGTGCCGGAACCTCATTAACAATGCACGATATGGGGTTATCAACAGTAATTGGTGCAGCTAACAAAGATTCAACAGGAAAACCACTATCAGCAGGTGTAAAGAGTTCCATTGAAAGATTACGTACTTGGGATAGTAGGAGTCAAGCAAACTCTTCAGCAGATAGAAATTTAAGATTAGCACTTAATGAAATGGACAAACTAAAAGACAAACTTGCATTAACAAACGCAGTAGTAGAAAAAGCTGCATACATTTACAGAAAAGCAATGGAGAGAAAATTAGTCAGAGGTCGTTCAATTCAAGGGTTAGTTGCAGCATGTCTTTATGCAGCATGTAGAAATACAGAGACTCCAAGAACATTAGATGATATTGCTAACGGGATTAACATTAGAAGAAAAGATGTTGCAAGATGTTATAGATTAATTTTCAGAGAACTTGAATTAAAAATGCCTGTAGTTGATCCTGTAAAAGGAGTTTCTAGGATTGCCAGTATTGCAGAATTAAGCGAAAAAAGCAAACGGAAAGCAATTGTAATTCTAAATCAAGCAAAGAAGATAGGAATGGTGGCAGGAAAAGATCCAATGGGGATAGCAGCTGCAGCACTGTATCTTGCTTGTATTAGTACAGGAGAAGTAAAATCACAAAAAGATATCTCAATTGCATCTGGAGTTACTGAGGTAACTATTAGAAACAGATGTGCAGGGTTGAGAAAAATGCTCAATGACTAGAACGTCTTCATTGGTGTTTTTTTAAGGGGTGTAATTATTTTGAGAATTTTGAAGGAGAGTTTACCAAAATCAGCGTCTTTTTCACAAGATATCAACAATACATCATCCCCAGACAATGGAAAGCTCATTACAATGACTTTTTCTCGATATGACATAGAAAAATGAACTTCACCAAGTTCCTTATCAAATTCATGTCTCATTCTTACCCGTAATGCAAGTTCCATGAACATCATTTCATCTTGCTTTTGAGCTTCAAGTGATAATAATCCAGTTTTCATTCCACCAGATACTAGATGACCTCTACTGTTGATGATTCTAGCTGAACGCATCTTAGGATCTAATTTAATAATTTTCTGACAGATTTTTTCTAGTTTCTCAACATTCGCCATTTGTCTAATTAAACAAGCGATCTATTTATTGCGATCTGTATCAATAGATAGCTGTGCAATCAAAATCGCCTAAAGATGTTACCGATTATTACAAACACTTGTCGCTTTTCTGGACAGATATCATGCATTTGATGTCAAGTAAACCACAAGCATTAACATCAGTTGGTCCAATGAGGGCATTTGCAGCAAATTCAAAGAAAATATCTACTGAATTAATTGAGATTAACGAGATTTTAGTGGGATTCAATCAATATCTTACAGAATACTACAAACAGCTTTCAGAAACTTGGACAGTTGCTCAAAAGAAAGTTAATCTAAAGGCCCCTGAAGTTCCACAAGATGTAGAACAAATAGAGTCATTCAAGAGAATATGGATAGATATTTTTGATAATGATTTTACAGAATTATTTGACTCTGGAAAATTTGGAGATAATTATGGAAAATTAGTTGCAAAAGAACTAGAATTAACAAAACATTGGAATAACATCACTAATGTAATTTTACAATCAGTTAATCTTCCAAGCAAAGAAGAAATTGATGAAGTGTACAAAGAAATGCACTCTCTTAAAAAAAGAGTGGGGAAACTAGAATTGGAATTAAAAAAGGAAATGAAGAAAAATGCAAAGTGAATCAAAAATAGACCCAAAAATAGTAGAAGAGATTTTAAAATTCAGTAAAAATGTCGTTGATGCTCCAAATTTAGTTTCAGCGCCTGATGAGATTAGTTTTGAAGTAACGAAACACGATATGGTACAGGAAATGGATAAAACAAGATTACTACATTATAAACCACTTACAGAAAAACAGCATAAAACACCCTTGCTAATATCATATGCGTTAATTAACAGATATCACATACTTGACATACATCCAGAAAAAAGTTGGGTCAAAAATCTTCTTCAGCAAGGATTTGATGTGTACATGTTAGATTGGGGAACACCAACTAGTATGGATAAGTATCTTGATTTTGATGATTATGTAAATGGGTATTTAGATTCCTATGTTGAATATATCAAAAATGAGTCATCTACTGAAAAGATTTCATTACAAGGATATTGCACTGGTGCAACAATAGCAACTGCATATGCAACATTACATCCAGAAAGTGTGAAAAACTATATTGCAACCGCACCAGTAATTGATGGATGGCGTGATACTACAGTGATTAGTAATCTTGCAAAACATATGGATGTAGACAAAATGGTAGAGACTATTGGAAACATGCCTCCCGAATTCATGTATTATTGTTTTTCAGTACTCAAACCATTTGAACAAGGAATTGAAAAATATGTCAAATTTTTCAAAAATATCGATAACAAGAAATTTGTAGATAATTTCCTTAGAGTAGAAAAATGGTTAGGAGATACACCTCCCATTCCTGGAGCATTATTCAAACAATGGATTAAAGACATCTATCAAGACAACTTGTTAATTCAAAACAAGATGCACATAGATGGAAAGCACATAGATTTGAAAAAAATCGATATGCCAGTATTCACACAAGTTGCAGTAGGAGACCATTTGGTATCTCCTGAATGTAGTATGCCTCTACATTATGCGGTAGGCAGCGAAGACAAGACATTGAGGATGTATCCAACAGGGCACGTAGGAATGATTGCTAGTTCACTATCACAAAAGAAAGTATTACCTGAGCTAGGACAATGGTTATTGGAAAGATCATAAAAAATAAAAAAAGAAAAAAATTTACCACTAGTTATTCTTTGTGGTGAATGCAGAAATCCAAGATTGTAGAATGTTTCTGTTTAGGTCAGCAAATGACTTTGCATTATCGTTGAATGTTTTGATATTTTGTTGTGTTGCATCGATAGTTGCAAGTGCTATTTGATTTTGTATTGAAGCTGCCTTTACAAATTCTTCGGTAGTATCATGAATTACTTTTAATGTTGCTTCAGGAAGGGTTGTTGCAATACCTGCTTTCTTTGCATATTCTTTTTGTAGTGTGATAGTTGAATCTACTACGTTTTCATATGCTTGTAGGTATTCCTGTTGTACATTAGTAATTGACTGATGATATTGTGGTACTGATTGTTTAATACCATTGAAGAGTTTGTCTACATTTGTCTGATATACAGAAAATACATCTTTAGAATTCTTTGTTGTTGTTTCGTTACTCATTGTTTCACCTCCCTATTTTTTGATTTTTTTGCTATTGGCAAGATAATGACTTGAACCAAGTCACCATCGCCTAAGCCAAGTGCATTACGTTCAGCCTCAGGGATTGAGATTCTTCCATTACTACTGATAGTAGTTTTGTAAGCACCCCAATTCATGAAGGAAGGAAGCATTTGTCCGATGTTAAACATGGTATCCATACTTTTACTTTGCATAGATGACATGTTTTCCATCATATTAGATTGAGCTTGTCTAGTACTATCAGAAACTCCTTTTAGGGTTTCTAAGGGATTGAATGTTTGACCAGTTTGATTTGTCATCAAAGCGCCAAAATTTTTCATAAATTCTGATTGAGCACGTCCACTTTTTTGGATCCAATCTTTGAACATTTGGGTCGGATCATATTGGTTAGCATTACCACTCATTGGTAATAGATGGAATTAAGGTGTATTTAAACGCATCTAATGACCATTAAAGAATTCTATTACTTTAGAGGCAAAAACATGGGGATCTTGAACATATGGGGTATGCCCACATCCATCCATTCTAAAAAACCTACAATCCTGAATTGCTGAAACAAAACTGTCAGCATGATTAATTGGAATTACAGGATCATCAGAACCCCAAATAATCATAGTAGGAGTGGAAATTGTTTGAAGTTTGGATGAAATTAATTCTGAATTTTTTAATCCTAATAGTGTAGACATGAAAGCAAGTTTTGCATTAGGTAATTGCATTCTTTCTATAAATCCATTAACAACATTTTGATCAACTTCATTTCCAGAACATTCCATCATTTCAAATGCATTTTTTGCACTTTGTTCATTTGGATATAATGCTGCCATAATATATGCATCAAGTGCAGGAGTAGATTGTTTCATAGCACCAGAAGGAGAGACAAGTATAAGTTTTTCAATATCTTGAGGGTGAGAAGCAGCAAATTCAGCACATACCTGGCCTCCTAATGAAGAACCAATTAGATTAGGTTGTTTAATTTCAGAGGCATCAAAAAATTTTTTTAGAAACTCTGAAAAGAATTCAGGAGTATAATCTACAAGAGGTTTATCACTATATCCAAAGCCAATAAGATCAGGAACTATAACACGGAAATCATCTGCAAAAAGAGGAATCACTTGATCCCATCTTTCAGCTGATGCTCCTAGTCCATGAACTAGTACAAGTGTGTTTTTAGAATCACCAGATTCTAAATAACGAATCTTGTGTCCATCAATTTGAAGGAATTTTTCTTCCACTATTTTACCGTCCATTATTTTCACTAGATAAGTTTTAGTTAATTTTGCGATCAAATGCATTTATGACTTTTCTAGATTTTCATACTACAAACTACAACAACTATGTTTTTTAATATCAAAAATAGGCAATTTGTGTGATTAAAAAGAAAATTTCAAAAATTTTGGTACCGCTAGATGGTTCCAAAAATTCCTTGAGAGGGCTCGAAATGGCAATTATGTTAGCTAGACAATGTGGAGCAACTATTACTGGAGTATACTCTATTTACGCACCACCACACTCAGAATTTAGGGGAGTAGGCTCTGTGGAAAAGTCACTTAATCGAGAAGTGAAAAAATTCATGGGAGAAGCCAAGACATTGGCAGCCCAAAATGGAATTGTATTTAATGAAAAAATAATGAGGGGAGAAGTTGGCTATAATATCATCAAACTTGCTCGAGAGAAAAGCAAATTTGACATGATCGTCATGGGTTCACGTGGAAGAAGTTCTGCAAAAGAGATGTTCTTTGGTAGCACATCAAATTATGTAATTCATACAGCAAAGATTCCAGTACTTATTGTAAAGTAATTTTATGAATAACCACATTTTTTGAAATATTTTTGATGATATTCTTCTGCTTTATAGAATGAAGGAGCAGGGACAATTTCAGTAACAATAGGATTTTCAAATTGTCCAGATTTGTCAAGGGTTTGTTTTGATTTTTCAGCAATCTCTTTTTGTTCATCATTATGATAAAAAATTGCTGAACGGTATTGAATTCCCATATCAGGTCCTTGACGATTCAATGTTGTAGGATTATGATTATTCCAAAATACATCAAGTAGTTCTTCATAAGATATTTCATCAGGATCATATTCTACTTCTACAGCTTCAGCATGTCCTGTTTTGTCTGTACATACTTCTTCATAAGTAGGATTTGGTAGATTGCCACCAGTATATCCTACTTGAGTAGATTTTACACCTTTAGTTTTACTAAGTAAATCTTCAACATGCCAAAAACATCCTGCACCAAATGTTGCTTTCAATTCAATTAATCTGAATACACATTAGATTAAAACCATTTGTTAAAATTGAAAACTAATTAATGACAATAATTCCTTCTTGAATAAGAAATTTCAAGGAGTTTAGAAATTCATCTTCTGAAACTAAATCTTGGGACCACCATAATGCATTATTTCTTACCCAATTTGGGATTTCATCGTCAGATATATTTTTAGAAAAAGTATTTGGGATTACGATGATGTTATTTTCTAGTAAAAATTCAATTTCAGTTATAAATTGAGAATCATCTCTTGCACCTGTAGCCCATTCTCCTGCATGTGTTTTAATTTCAGAAGGTAAAGGTACAGGTGCTGCCAGTCCTACTGCTTCGTAAATTGAAGAATATTGTGGATAATTATCATCAAACCATTTTTTGTAAATTGCCTCTGAATTGTATCTATCAATATAATGTTGAGGATCCTTGGTTTCATCAACAAAGGATGCGATACCTAATTCTTTAGATGTTGGTTCTGGTGTTGGTTCTGGTGTTGGTTCTGGTGTTGGTTCTGGTGTTGGT
>JBHHVF010000011.1:0-34873 GCA_046754145.1 Candidatus Nitrosopumilus sp. | reverse complement strand
AGGTGCAATCAGAAACGATAGCACAGTTGCAAAGTCAACTAGTTCTTTTAGATTACTTTTGAATTCAAGTATGATGAATACTGCTCCAATTGCAATTACAAGCAAGAAAATAACATAAAATGTACGGAATTTTGTACGTATTTTTTCTTCTTTTTTAGTAAAAATCAACTCTACTGTTCTTTGCAATGACCTAGAATAACCATCCAATACAGCAATGATTGTGCCAAACATCACAGTAAATGCAGAAGCTGCAATGATGATGTAACTCCAATCACCAATAGTTTGAGTGTATAGCGTTACTACTTTGTGTGCAAAGTGTGCATTGTTGTTTGGTAATTCCTCACCAGAACCAAAAAACATGAAAGAGCCAAGTGTAACAAACATTATTGCAAGAATTCCAGTTATCAGATATGTCAACCTAAATTCAAAAAGAGTTTCTTTTAGCTTTGGTCTGTAGTTTGTTTGCTTTGTTCTCTCTAAAGTCCATAAACTATTCCATGCAGAAATATCAACAGGAGCTGGCATCCATCCCATTAATGCAAGCAAGAAAAAGATTCCAGTAATATTGAATAACTCTTTTTCTAAGAATCCTTCAATTGGCTCTATTGGACCATTATACAATGCAAGCAAGAAAGCAGCTACAGTTGAAATCACTAATACAATAACTATGATCTTAATCAGACTATCAAGTACATTGTATTTTCCGATTGCCAATATTCCAACACATATTGCAAACAAAATTACTAGTGTCCATTCTCCAAGATAATCTAGTCCAAAAAGATTTTCAAAAAAACCTGCTGTAACAAAGCCTACTGCACCTGTAACAAAAAACATTGAACCAATAGTTAACAGAAAATATAACCATAATGCAGGTCTTCCAAGTTTCTTGTAACCATCAATGATGCTTGTTTGTGTAGAATTTGCATAACGAGAACCAAACTCAAAGAAGGGATATTTTAGTAATGTAGCCACAATAACAAAACCCAAAATTAACAAGCCAAAATCAGCACCAGCTCTAGTCGATTGTATTAGATGAGATACACCAATTGCAGTACTTGCAAACAATACTCCAGGCCCTGCAGTTTTTGAAAAATGAGAGAATTTTTCATTAAATTTCATAATTTTGATATCAATATCTCAGACCAATAAAAGAATAAAAAATTATTTTAAAAAATAACTCAAAGTTAAATAATAGCGAAAATTAAATTTAAACATGTTATTTGGAATTTTTGCAGTACACAGTCCAGAATCATGCCCATTAAATAATGAGAAAAGTAAAGAGATGTTCTTACAAATTCAAGATAAAATAGAATCAAACTTGGCAAAATTTAATGTCACAAAAATTATTGGCTTTTACATGTCAGTTTTAGAACACGAATGGATAATAATTTTAGATGCAGGGAATTCACATGATATTGAAAAGCTTTGTATCGAAGTTGGAATTTCATCGGTAAGCACTGTAAAAATAGTTCCAATGAATTACTACGCAGATGCCATCAAAAAAATGACTCAATAATTGCAGAAAAATTAAAAATTATTTTTGATGCATAAAGCACTCAGAGGTATGATCATTGACCATTCCAATTGCTTGCATTAATGCATAACAAATTGTAGGTCCAACAAAATTGAATCCACGTTTTTTAAGATCCTGACTAAGTTTTTCTGAAATTTCAGTTGATGTTGGAAGATCTGAGAGTTTCTTGAATTTGTTTCTAATTGGTTTATTGCCCACAAACCCCCAAAGATAGGTATCAAATGAACCAAATTCTTCTTGAATTTTTAGAAACTGTTTTGCATTATTTATGGCAGAATTGATTTTGAGTTTGTTTCTAATTATGGACTCATTTTTGAGTAGTTTTGTGATGTGTTTTTGAGTGTATTTTGAGACTTTTTTGGCATCAAAATCTGAAAATGCCTTTCTATAACCGTCTCTGCGTTTGAGAATAGTAACCCAAGAAAGACCAGCTTGAGCTCCTTCTAAAATTAGAAATTCAAATAATTTTTGATCGTTGTGTTGGGGTCTGCCCCATTCTTTATCATGATATGTAATGTTTGGTTCATCATTTGCCCACTTGCATCTCTTTTTCATAGTTTGTTTGTCAGTTAATACAAAATATTAGTTGTAAGATATTAGAGAAATTATGAAATTAAATCAACAGTTATTGCGTATTAATAGAAATTTTCTTATCTGCTTTATTGCTTCAGCATCACTATCAGCAGTAGCAGCCCAATTATTATCAGGATATGAAAATTATCTAAACACAACTTTTACCATAATTGTGGGATACATTGTTTTCTTTGGAATTTTTTCATGTCTGTTTTATTTGGACAACAAGGAACGCTACAAGTCCATGACATCAGAATTAATTAAAAGAGAATTATTTGCGTTGATTTCATCATTTGGGGTAGGAGAAATAATTTATCTTGGTACAAGATGGCCAACTCTGTATTATTTTCTTGAATTTGGGATAGAACCATACTTAGCATCATTGATTTCAGAAATTATTTCAACTGCAGTATATATGGTATCAGTTACAGTATTCCTCAAAAAGACAAAGACGTTTTAATTATTTTGCAAGCTGTTTAACTAAATCAATAGATCTGAGTATTCCAACAATTTTTTCATTGTCAAGAACTGCAAGTTTTCTAATTTTTTTTCTAGTCATTATTTCTGCTGCTGCTGCAATTGGTTCGTTTTGATTAATTGTGATAAGAGGGGAAGACATTATTTTTTCAACTTGTGTATCAAACGGAAGTTGATTTACAGCAATTTTTGTTGCAAAATCTCTATCTGTAATGATTCCAACAAAATCTTCGTTTTCTTTGATAAAAATTGCGCTTATTCCTCCTTGTTCCATCATCTTTGCTACTTGAAATACGGTAGTAGTAGGATTAACAAAGATCAAAGTTTTTTTCATAATATCTTTGATTAAAGTTGGAGATGAATTCAAATCTTCATTACTCATTACTTCATTTAATAATTGTAATATTTAAGAAGTTCATAAAAATAGCCGTGGGTTTGAAAGAAAAATTGTCAAAAAATATGAAAATTTGATCTAGTTTAAAAACTTGACTCAAAAGGTGTACTGTAACATTACATATTATTTTTTGAAAATCCCAAAATTGTGAAATTCCGATAAGGGTTAAGTTTAGACAAAAATTATTTCGATTTGTGGGGGAGTCTGAAGACGATATGCAATTAAAAGAAGAGGATATTCAAGAGCAAGTTAATGACATCGAAAAAAGAATGAAACAAATACTCAAGAATGAAAAAGAAAAACTCTTAGACGAAGTAGATGATGCAGTAAAAAAGAAAAAATCAACATTACCAAAACCTGATGAATGACTTTCTAATACCCAGTATCTGATAACAAAAGTAAGCGGGCTCGACCGGATTTGAACCGGTGACCTAACGCTCCGCAAGCGTTCGCACTATCCAAGCTGTGCAACGAGTCCAAAAAGTTTTGAAATTTACGCTTAATTTGGATTGCTATTACTCAGAAATTGTTTGTGTAAAGACGTAAGGAGTTTCTTCGGGTTCACGAAATGTCCAAACAGTTGGCAAAGTGATAGTTTGAATGGATTTCAGATTGTTTTTCTCAATTAATGTACCCCATCCGGCTTCATTTTTTGGATCTGGAGGATATTTTTGAGACAAAGTCCCAGCAAACACCCAACCAATATTTTTAAGATTAGAAATTGAATCAGTTTTTTCTAAAACACCAGATGCTAATGCAGTTCCACCCATTTGTGCAAGACCACCAATGAAAAAGATTGGATGTATCAGGTTTAATGAAGAATAATCAAATGTTGTTGCATCAGAACAGTATGGATGAAAGTTAAGAATAGTCAAAAGTTTTTGCAGATCAACTAACATGTCATCAATTTCTATGCTGTATGATTCAAGATCTAAAACTTTTGCACAAAATGCAATTCTTCCATCTCCTGAACCAATATCAATTACTTCATGATATCCAAGTTCCTTTGCAAGTAATACACCAACATATGCAGATATTATCCATGTTGGAGAAAACGGTGCATGACTTGATTTGTGTTGAATGCTGTTTAACCAGTATTTGTTGATATCACCTTCATAAACAATACAAAGAGTTTTGCCAATAGATTTCTCATAAGAATTGTAATAGATAGGGTTCTTTGTTGCAAACTGATGTAACAATTCTAAATCGTGTTGTTCTATTGGAAACAATTCAGATTTTAAAACAGGTATTACCTCTTGAATTTGACTTTTACCATCATAAGTTTTTTCAAATTCTTTTTTTAAATTCACTAGATTTTTTGCAAGTTCTTCAATCATGAGATAATCCTGTATCATATTGTTGTACAAACTCTTTTGTGCTTAATTTTTGGCGTAATTCTTCATAGAGTTTGGATTCATTTTCAATTTCTTGTTTTGATTTTTCTGCAGAAATATTTGATTGTAGATTTTTTGTAGTTTCTTGAATTGATTTTGTTAGAGTCTCCATTATACGTGGATGTATATCAGAATTAAATTTCTCAGAAATCACTTTCTCAACTTCTCTGATTTTTTTCAGCAATATTTTGTGCTCATTTTCATCAAGTTGGTGTTTTAGCATAGTAATTATCGAAGAAACATTCATGATTTGATAGTAGGTTTCAACAATTTCATGTATGGGTAGATCTGATTTTGTTGTGGCAGTTTGGATTAGATTTTCTAGTTTTTCTGATTCGGTATGAAACATACTAGAGATATCATCAACAGAGTCCATGTGGCAAAAAAGTTTCAAATTTTTAAAAATGTTGGTATTTGAAAAATTATGCTTCTTTTTCTGCTTGTTTGACAAAAACATAGTTCATAATCAAACCAGCAATAATTCCGCCTAAGATCGGTGCTGCCCAATACAACCAATGGAATTCCCAGAATCCAGAGATTAATGCAGGACCAAATGTTCTTGCAGGGTTTACTGATGCACCTGTTAATGGGACACCAACTAGATGTATCAAAAAGATAATACCTCCAATTGAAAATCCATGTAATCCAGGAGATGCTTTCTTGTGAACAGCAGTCATAAAGATTACAGTTACTAAGAAGAATGTCAAAACTGCCTCTACTGCAAATCCAGAACCAATACTGTTATTGATTAAATCACTTGGACCACCTTGAGTTGCAAAGTTTACTTTGGCTCCAAGTTCTGGTAAAATTGCTTTAAGAGTAGCAGCAGCTGCCACTGCACCAATTAATTGTGAAATAATATAACCAATTCCATCTGCAATTCCAATTTTTCTTGTAATCATCATTGGAATGGTAACTGCAGGATTGATGTGGGCACCAGATACATGACCAAATGCATATACCATTAAACCAATAGCACCACCGTGTCCAAGAGAGATAAACAATACAGATTGTGTCGTTAATTCCTCACCAAAAGAAGCGATTGCTAAAATTACTGAAAGAGGTCCGAAAAATACTAATCCATAAGTTGCAATTGCTTCAGCAAGATATGCTCTTGGATTAACCATTAAGCAAAAGCCATTCCAATTTCCATATAAAAGATTCGGACTAAAATAATGATCAGAGCAAGTCAAAAAGTAATTAATTACGGGTAAATACATTTGAAAACATAATGATTTCTGAGGGAGAATCAGTTCCAAAATTTGAGATAAATGATGCCAATGGCAACAAAGTAAAATCTACTGATTTTAAGGGCAAAAAACATGTCATCTACTTTTACCCAAAAGATTTCACTCCTGGATGTACCACAGAGGCCGATGAGTTTTCAAAAGATTATAAAAAATTCCAAAAAGAAGGAATTGAAATCATTGGCATAAGTCCAGATGATATGGATTCTCACAAAAAATTTTGTGAGAAAATGTGCATCAAATATCCACTTTTAGCAGACGTAGATAAAAAAGTCTCAAAAATGTTTGGAGTTTGGGGCAAGAAAAAATTCATGGGTAGAGAATACATGGGAGTTATGAGAAGTACATTTCTTGTTGATGTGAAAGGAAACATTTTCAAAATTTATCCTAAAGTAAAACCTGCAGGACATTCAAAAGAAGTTCTAGAGGATTTCCTAAATTCAAATTAAAATAAAGTAAAGGAAAAGGTTAGAAAAATTAGAAACCTTTTGGTAGTGTGCCTTTAGAAGTTTTTGGTGCTTCAGGTTCTGGTGCAGGGGTTGGCTCAAAACCTTTTGGTAAGCTACCTTGATTTGATGATGCTCTTCTTGCGGATTCAGCTGCAAGTTGTTCTTGGTAGGCTTTTTCTGCGGCTATTTTGTTTTGTTCGATTCTCTGCAAGTATTCGTTTTCATATTCTTCTAGAAGTTGTGCTTTAGATTTTCCTTCATTACGTTGTGCAATCTCTGTTTCTTTTGGAAGTTTACCTTCTGGAGCTTTTGCTGCTTCTGGTGGAGGTGCTTGTGCTACTTCTTTAATCTCAACGCCTTCAACACTTGCTTTTACACCACTAAAAGTTCCAAATGTTTTACCAGGTGGACTGTGTGCCATTCTTTGTCTTGTTGCAAAGTATTGGTTTGATGGTTGTGTATAACCAGTTAGTGTTGTTTTTTGTTGGTTCCAGTTTGATGTTGGAACTGTTCCAACAGGAGCATGTAGTCTCACAAAGTATCGATTAGGAGCTGGAGAATAACCTGTAACTTTTGCTCTGTAATCATGGAAAGAGGTCATCGGAGCAGTATAGTATGCATTCTCTAAAGCTTCATTGAATGTTGCTGGAGGTTGTGCTTCTGTTTCAGCTGGTTTTGGTGCTTCTTCTGGTTTAGGAGCTTCAGCTGGTTTTGTCTCAGCTGGTTTTGGTGCTTCTTGTGGTTTTGTCTCAGCTGGTTTTGTCTCAGCTGGTTTTGGTGCAGGCTTAGATTCAAGTTGATCAGATAATTTTGATAATTTTGCTTCTAGTTCTGCAATTTTGGTTTCTAGATCTTTTTTAGTACTTGCTTTGCGTTTTTCTGCCATTCCTTAGAGTAAATATTGCATTGTTTATGTACATTTTGATCAGTATCAAATTGGAATTAAATTAATTCATAAAAAAATGCAATAATTTGTAAAATTTTCATCAGATTAAATACATAATTTTAAAATGATTAAATCAATCAGGTTCCCAAAACTGCATTACATACATGCAATTATTACAGCGCCATAATTTGACATGTATACCATTATCAACATCAGCAACATATTCTCCATCTTCCATTTTAGTGACTTTTGGAAGATAACTTAATTCAGAATTTTCAAGCCATTCATTTTGTTGACAATTAGGACATTTGATTTTTGGAGGCATATACAGTATAGAAAATGATCAAAGAAGAATATTACTATTAAAAATAGAAAATAAAGGATGTTGTTGAATTAGAAACCTTTTGGTAGTGTGCCTTTAGGCTTTGGTGGTTCTGGTGGAGGTGCTTGTGCTACTTCTTTAATCTCAACGCCTTCAACACTTGCTTTTACACCACTAAAAGTTCCAAATGTTTTACCAGGTGGACTGTGTGCCATTCTTTGTCTTGTTGCAAAGTATTGGTTTGATGGTTGTGTATAACCAGTTAGTGTTGTTTTTTGTTGGTTCCAGTTTGATGTTGGAACTGTTCCAACAGGAGCATGTAGTCTCACAAAGTATCGATTAGGAGCTGGAGAATAACCTGTAACTTTTGCTCTGTAATCATGGAAAGAGGTCATCGGAGCAGTATAGTATGCATTCTCTAAAGCTTCATTGAATGTTGCTGGAGGTTGTGCTTCTGTTTCAGCTGGTTTTGGTGCTTCTTCTGGTTTAGGAGCTTCAGCTGGTTTTGTCTCAGCTGGTTTTGGTGCTTCTTGTGGTTTTGTCTCAGCTGGTTTTGATGCTAACTGAGTAGATAGTTGATTTAGTTTTGCTTCTAATTCGGCAATCTTGTTTTCAAGATCTTTTTTAGTTTGCTTTTTAGCAGCTGCCATTAATCTGGATGATGATTCTGGGGTTTATGTACATTTGGGTTGATTACCATGAACTAAACTTGATCAAGTTTTATATGCATAAATGACATAGTGATCACTATGGATGACTTTGAGAAGGAATTTCCAGAATTTGACTGGAAGAACACACCAGCATACAAACATCCTGGTGGCAAAGATTGTCCATGTCCAAAGCACGAATACATCAGAGAACAGATCAATTTCACAAAACAAGTAAATGAAAAAGGCAAAGAGCCATCCAAAGTCACACTCAAGTTTTGTCCAGATCATTATCGAGTATACATGGATGAGGTGATCCCTGCAATGCCACTCAAATATAAAATTCTAACAAAGATTGCCCTGAAACTTGGAGCAATTCAAGTTGAGCAATTAAAGTACATGGAATCAGAATTATGTTTTTACTGTAAGTTTGGATCTGGCGGTCATGACAAAAAGACCGAACTTCCTCCAGTGTAGATCATTCAGGACTTAACAGAATTTTTGGTTTGTTTGGAGTATCATGATGACACCGCTTTCCACATAGAGGACATCGTTTTCTATCAAGAAAGATACACTGACAAATATGAGAATCAAGATAGGACTTAGCAGGTTGATTGGGCTCACCTGTTCCATTACAAAATGGACATTGAGAACCAAGTAATTCTATAGTTCCATCTCCTTTACACACTACACATTTGTCATCAGCCAATGCTGTTTTTTCTAGGAGTGGGAATTAAAATGCATTTGTTAAAAGAATTTTAAAAAATCCCCATTTTTACGTAAGTCCAGTTAAGCTTATACTTGAACTAACTTCAGAATCATTGTGCCAATAGAAGATATTCCGGAATTTATCACAGAACTTGAAAAAAATGGAGAGTTAAAGAGAGTCAAAACTGAAGTTGATTCTAATTTAGAAATTGCAGAAATTCTAAGAAGAGAAATGTATGCTAATGGTTCTGCAATTCTTTTTGAAAATGTAAAAGGACATGATATGCCAGTTTTAGGAAATGCGTTTGGTTCTATGAAAAGATTGGAGATAGGACTTGAGATGACAGACTTTACTGAAATTGGTCAACGTATTGCAGATATGACAAAGATGGATGTTCCATCAGGACTACTAAACAAAATAAAAAAACTTCCAGAACTCTCAAAGATGACAGCATCGTTTCCTAAAACAGAAACCAGTGGACCAGTAACTGAAGTTACATCAAGTGATGCATCCTTTGATGATTTACCAATTCTAAAATCATGGCCTAATGATGCAGGTCAATTTATTACTCTAGGATTAGTTGCAACAAAACATCCAGAAACAGGAATAAGAAATCTTGGAGTTTACAGAATGCAAGTAATTGACAAAACTCATGCATTAATGCACTGGCAAAAACACAAGAGAGGAGCTCATCATGGAGATATTTCAAAAGACAAAGGAGAAAAAACCCCAACTGCAATTATTATTGGAGGAGAACCTGCGACAGTATTTTCATCAATTGCGCCAGTACCAGAAGGATTAGACAAGTATCTGTTTGCAGGAATTACAAGAAAAGAAGGAATCAAAACTGTAAAATGCAAAACAATTGATTTGGATGTTCCTGCAAATGCAGAGATTGTTTTAGAAGGATATGTAGATCCAGCAGATATTAGAGATGAAGGACCGTTTGGAGATCATACGGGATACTACACACCAGTTGAGCCATACCCAACATTTACACTAACAGGAATAATGAGAAGAAAAGATCCAATCTATGTTACAACAGTTGTTGGAAAACCAATTCTAGAAGATGCATACATTGGAAAAGTAATCGAGCGATCATTTTTGCCATTAATTCAAATGTTCCACCCAGAAGTGGTAGATTTTAGCATGCCAGCAGCAGGATGGTTTCAAGGATTTGCAATTATTTCAATCAAAAAAAGATACCCAGGACAAGCAAAGAAAGTGATGATGGGGTTGTGGGGAATGGGACAACTCTCACTAACAAAGATGTTTGTGGTAGTAGATGAGGATATCAACATACATGACATGAATGATGTCATTTGGGCAATAACTACAAGAGCAGATGCAGCAAGAGATACAATGATTATCAATAACACCCCAACTGATACACTTGATCCTGCATCACCACTTGTTAACTTTGGTTCCAAAATGGGAATCGATGCAACTCAAAAGACAAAAGAAGAAGGATATGAAAGAGAAATTCAGCAACAAGTAAAAGTTGATGATGAAACAAAGAATCTAGTTGATTCCAAGTGGTCTGATTACGGACTATGACAGAGCAATAGGATTATAGAAATTATCTCTCTCTTCTGCTTGATAACCAATTTGATGAATTGCATCCATAATTATTTTATCAGTTAGTTCAGTGGAGCGAGCACCAGTACATGAAACAACTTCTTCTCCAATGAGTGTGCCACCAAAGTCATCAGCACCATATTGCAAAGCAAGTTGAGCCATTCCAATTCCATTTGTCAACCAAGAGGATTGAATGTGAGGAATTAATCCATCAAAGATTAGCCTAGAGATTGCAATCATCTTCAAAAGTTGAACCCCACCGGTTCCATATTCAACTAAACCTTCCTCATGCATCAAAGTATTGTTTGGTTCAAAATTCCACGGGATAAATGCCATGAATCCTTTAGTTTTTTCTTGGAGTTTTACAAGTTTGGAGAAGTGTTCAACAATGTCATTTTTACTTTCTACATGACCATACATCATAGTTGCAGAAGATGGAAGTCCAATAGAATGTGCTTCCTCCATTATTCTAATCCAATCATCACTAGAAATCTTCTTTGGACTAATGATATCTTTAACTGAATCAGTTAAGATTTCAGCTCCAGCACCAGGTATTGATTGTAAACCAGCATCCTTTAGTCTTGCCAAAATTTCTTTTGTGGAGGATTTCTCAACTCTTGCAATCATATCAATTTCAGATGTGGATAATCCATGAACTCCAACTTGTGGAAATTTCTCTCTAATCATTTTAAAGGCGTCTTCATAATATTCTATATTCAAATTTGGATTGTGTCCACCTTGAATCAAAACTTGGCGGATCTTAAACATGTCCCATGCAGTCTCTACTCTAGATTCAATTTGATCAAGTGTTAATGTGTAAGAGTCCTCAGCACCAGGAGATCTGTAAAATGCACAAAACTTACAATCAGTGATACAAACGTTGGTGTAATTCAAAATAATATTATTGATAAAAGAAGCTTTTTTGCCAAATCGTTTTCGTGTTAAATGTCCAGAAACAAGTCCCATAAGATGAACATCATCAGACTCTAAGAGTCTCATACAATCTTGAGGTTCAGGTCTTTTGCCATTAAGAGAATTTTCCAAAATATCTTTGATATCGCTTTTCTGTATCTGTTCAGTAGTCTGACTCAATTGTTAATCATCTTTGGAATTTCTATTTAATCCTTGACAGAAAAAATTTAGAAAAATGAATAACCTAAATGAATGATTTGGGCTCGACTATAGATGAGCCTGAGGTTAATGGTTCACGTTATTTTTAAGTAGGGACACAAAGGAGATCAAGACATGGTATCGGGTAATCAAATTAGACTTAATCGTATTCTCAAAAAAGGAAGAATGCTTTGTATTCCAATGGATCACGGTATTTCAAACGGACCTATTGAGGGTCTTGAAGATCCCGCTTCTACAATTTACAAATGTGAAGGACATGGCCTTACAAGTGTAATTATTAACAAAGGAATTCTCAAAACATTACCTAAACCAACTAGAGTTGGAATTTTAGTTCATTTTTCAAGTAGCACCATTTTATCATTATCTCCTAACCGCAAAATGTTAACTGGTACAGTAAAAGAAGCAGTAGCATTAGGAGCAGATGGTGTTTCATTACACATCAACATTGGTGGTAAAGAAGAACCAGAAATGTTAGAACAACTTGGAATGACTGCAGATCAATGTCACAGATGGGGAATGCCACTTTTAGCAATGATGTATCCAAGAGGTGAAAATATCAAGGATCCACATGATCCTGAAATTGTTGCACATGTTGCAAGAATTGGAGCAGAGTGTGGTGCAGATATTGTTAAAACACTATACACGGGAGATGTAGATTCCTTTGCAAAAATTGTAAAGAGTACACCAGTTCCAATTGTCATTGCAGGCGGACCTAAAGCAAAAACAGATTTAGATATTCTTCAAATGACTGAAGATGCTATGACTGCAGGAGCTAAAGGTGTTACATATGGTAGGAATATCTTTGCACACAAAGCACCTGAAAAAATGGTTGAAGCATTAGCTGAAATAATTTTCAGAAAAGGAACTGCAAAGGAAGCATTGAAGAAAATTGAGTAAAACAAGAGAGTTAATAATTTCGCCTAAAGGGTCTCAGGCACAATTAATCAAATTCCTTCCTCAGTTAGAAGCTGAAGGAGTCAAGATGGTATATCTTGATCCTAAAAAACTAGGCAAGAAAAAAACAAAATTGCAAACAGTTTTTCCTTCAAGTACAGCAAATTATGTGGTCCTCGAAAAAGAAGGAGTCTCCAAGCCAAAAGGCAAGAAAGTTGGAAGAAAATTCCAAGTATTATCAAATTCAGATATTGAAGAGATTCTTTCTATTGCAAAAAAAGGACTAGATTTTGTTATAGTAGAAGTAAAAGATTGGAAAATCATTCCTCTAGAAAACATTATTGCCAAACTGCACAAAATACATACCAAAATTTTTGCAATTGCAAGAACACCTGAAGAAGTAAGAAAAATGTTTTCGATTTTGGAAGTAGGAGTTGATGGAGTAATTTTCAGCACATCATCAATTAACGAAGTAAGAGAAGCAATGGTATACCTAGGAACCAGAAGTTTTGATATGAAACCTGCAAAGATTACTGAGATAAAAGAGGTGGGGGATGGTGAACGAGTTTGTGTAGATACAGCTTCAATGCTTCATAAAGGAGAAGGAATGTTAATTGGAAGTAGATCAAACTTTATGTTTTTAGTTCATAACGAATCAGTAGGATCATCATTTACATCTCCAAGACCATTTAGAGTAAATGCAGGTGCAGTTCATTGTTATACTCTTGCACC
This sequence comes from Candidatus Nitrosopumilus sp., assembly GCA_046754145.1. Taxonomy (GTDB): domain Archaea; phylum Thermoproteota; class Nitrososphaeria; order Nitrososphaerales; family Nitrosopumilaceae; genus Nitrosopumilus. The sequence goes on along the minus strand of JBHHVF010000011.1, from coordinate 21,906 downwards.
AGATGGTACAACCAGTTACCTCTCAGAAGTTGAAACAGGTTCTGAGGTGTTAATTCTTAATTCCAAAGGAAAGGCAAGAAGAGCAACTGTTGGAAGATCAAAAATTGAACGAAGACCAATGTTAATGATTAAGGCATCTGCAGGAGGGGAAACAGGTGGAATTATTGCACAAGATGCAGAAACGATTCGTTTTGTAAAACCAAACGGACAGTTAGTATCAGTTACACACCTAAAGAAAGGAGACATAGTAATGGTGCATGCAAAACCTGCTATGGGCAGACATTTCGGAATGGAAGTTTCAGATGAATACATATTAGAAAAATGAAATACAAAACTTGCGTATCTATTGCAGAAAAAACTCCATACAAAATAAAACAGACATTAAAAATTGCATTAAAGAAATCAGATTATGTTGAAGTTAGATTAGATTTTTTAAAGATTGATCAAATTCCAGAGGCATTAGAAATAATCAAAAAAGATCTAAACAAGATTGTATGTACACTAAGACCAAAAACAGAAGGAGGAAAATTTCCAGGAAATGAAAAAGAACGTATTGCTATTTTAAAATTGATTGCAGAATACAATCCATTCTTACTAGATGTAGAATTTAACACATTAAAGAGAAATTCATCATTAAGAAAGTATCTAAAATCAACAAAAACAAAATTGCTTGTTTCATGGCATGACTTTAAAAAAACACCAAAATCTGCAGAACTAAAAAAGAAAATGAATCAGATGAGTAAATTTTCATCTAATGTAAAAATTGTAAGTACTGCAAAATCAACTGAGGATTCCAATAGAATGCTTGAGTTATACAGTAAAAAAGGAAAAAACAATCTCATATCATTTGCAATGGGAGATCTTGGTAGAATTTCAAGGATTTTGTGCCTGTATTTGGGCAGTCCATACACATATGTCTCATTAGGAAAGGCAGTTGCGCCAGGTCAGTTCAGCGTTGATCAAGTAAAGAAAATTACAAATCTGAAAAAATAAACAAATTAACAGTTGAGAGTTTAAATCAATCATATAACTCAGAAAAATAAGATGGCAAAAACATTTGCAGTGATTGGAGATCCAATTGATCATTCATTGTCTCCAAATATTCATAGTGCAGCATTTAGAGAATTGAATTTAGATTGCTCATACATTGCATATAGAATTCCAAAAGAAGAATTAGAAGAAGGAGTAGAAGGATTAAAAAAAATTGAAATTAGTGGATTCAATATCACCGTCCCTCACAAAATTGAGATGATGAAGTATCTTGATAAAATTGATGAATCATGTAGTCTGATTGGTGCAGTGAACACAGTTGTAAACAATGAGGGCATCCTTAAAGGATACAATACAGATATGGATGGTTTTCTTGACCCATTAAAGAAAAAGAAAATAAACCTTACAGATACCAATGTACTACTTTTGGGTGCAGGAGGAGCTGCAAGAGCAATTGTTGCAGGATTTGCAAAAGAAAATGCAAAGAGCATAACTATTGCAAACAGGACATTAGAAAATGCAAACAATCTTTCAGAGTTTGCAAAAAAAATAGGATTAAGTTCCAATACAATGAAAATAGAAGATGTTGGAGATTCTGCAAAAAATTATGACATTATTGTAAATGCAACATCAATAGGTCTAAAAAATGAGTCAAGTCCGATTTCTTTAGAAGGTATTAATGAAAAAACAATTGTTTATGATATTGTATACATGCCAATGAATACTGATTTTATCAAAAAAGCAAAAGAACAAGGAGCAATTGTTATTTTCGGATATGAAATGCTTCTAGGTCAAGCCACAAGAGCCTTTGAGATTTGGCATAACATGGAAGCACCTTATAATGCAATGAAAAAAGCACTGTTGGGAGGATTTTGATGGTAAAAACAAAGGCGACAGTACATGGAGCAGTCTCTCTTGTAAATGCCATTGCAAACAAAAAAGGGGCAACCTTAGGAATTGCATTAAAAGTCGAAGTAATAGTTGAGGCCAGTCCTGGAAAAGGAATTACACTTCAATCTAAAAATAAAAGCCTCAGTTCTCGTCTAATCAACAAGACTGTAGAAAAAATTGTTTCAAAAAAAGATTTAGAGCAAAACAAAATTGCAATTACACTTGATTCGGAAATTCCAACAGGATATGGACTCAAAAGTTCAAGTGCAATTTCATCTGCAGTAGCACTAGCATGTGCAAAGATATTCAAACCAAAATTTACTGATCAGCAGATTTTACTTGCAGGAGTGGATGCATCAATTGAATCTAAAGTAAGCATCACAGGAGCATATGATGATGCATGTTCATGTTATTATGGAGGATTCAATGTTACAGATAATGCTAAGAAAAAAAGAGTTCATTTTGAAAAAGGTCCAACTAATTTAAGTGCAGTAATTTTTATCCCAAAAAACAGAAAAAGAGGAAATCTAAAAAATCTCAAAGTTCTTTCATCAGTATTTGAAAATGCCTGGGAATTGGCAAGAAAAACAAACTACTGGGAAGCAATGAACATTAATGGACTGGCAACTGCATCTATTTTAAATTCAGATTCTAAAATTATTACAAGTCTAATTGAAAAAGGAGCACTTGGAGCATCAGTTTCTGGAAATGGACCTGCTATTGCAGCAATAACGAAAAAAGAAAATGAGGCAAACATAAAAAAAGTATTCTCAACACTAGAAGGAACTGTGATTGTTTCAAAAGTTAGTAACAAAAAGGCTGAAGTTTATGAGTTGTAAAGTTAGAAAATCAAAAATTTCAGGACAAATAGTTTGTCCTCCAAATAAGAGCTACACGCATAGAGCAATTTTTCTTGCATCACTTGCAGGAAATAATAGTAAAGTAGACAATGTATTGCTCTCAGCAGATACGATTGCAACAATTGAGGCTTGCAAAAAATTTGGTGCAGAAATAGAAGTTGAAAACTCATCAATTATTGTCAAAAATCCGATAAAATTAGGAACAAATGTACCTGAAATCAATACAGAGAACTCTGGAACAACAATTAGAATAGCCTCAGGTATTGCTAGTTTATTTTCCGAAGAGATTACTTTAACAGGTGATTCCAGTCTGCAAAAAAGACCAATGCAACCTCTCTTAGATGCATTATCAAGTATAGGGGCACAGTGTAGTTCACAAGAAGGCACACCACCAATCAAAATCAAAGGAAAAATTTCAGGAGGAGATGTAGCAATACCAGGAAATTTTTCAAGTCAATTTGTCTCTGCATTATTAATTATTGCACCATTAACGGAAAATGGAATCAATATAACCATAGAAGGAAATTTAGTATCAAAACCATATCTTGATGCAACAATTGCTACAATGAGAAAGTTTGGAGTATCTGTACAAACATTAATTCCATACAAAAAATATAATGTAACACCACAAATCTACAAAAGTGCTACATTTACAGTTCCAATTGATTTTTCAAGTCTTGCATTACTTCTTTCAGCTGCAGTACTTAATGGAGAAGGAATTACAATTAAAGGAAACATAGGAAACTTACCACAAGGAGATGAAGTGTTCATTGATATTTTAGAACAGCTAGGAGTAGAGATAACTATCAATGAAGAAGAAATTAAAATTAAATCTCCTGAAAAATTACGAGGAGGGAGATTTGATTTAAGTAATTCACCAGACTTGCTTCCACCACTTGCAATCTTAGCATTAAATACATCAAACCCTATTGAAATAGTAAATGTGAAACATGCAAGATTAAAAGAAACAGATAGAATTGCAATTCTATCAAAAGAACTTGTAAAGCTTGGAATCAAAATTCAAGAAAAAGAAGATGGTTTAGTTTTAGAACCATCAGAAAAAATGACTGGTGCAGAATTGAATTCAGAAAATGATCATAGATTATTTATGGCATTTTGTATTGCTGGAATGTTCATAGGAGATTGTACTGTAACAGACCCTGAATCAGTCAAAGTATCATATCCAAATTTTGTAGAAGAAATGACTAGGATTGGGGCAGATTTTCAAATCCAATAAAACAATTTTCAAAAAAATTAACTAGAAAAGGTAAAAGGCACGACTCTGTATAGAGTGAAAAGCATTCTCCTCACCCGCAACGCTTTTGCGCAGATAACATGTATTTTTCGCAGAGCCGTGCAAATTATTCGTTAGAATTTGCACGTTTTGTCATATATTGTATGTGTTATTATGATATTTAAGAATAGTTTATAATTATTTCAAATAATTAGTGCAATATTGTAATTTTCATTTAGGCGTCATTAATTATTGAAAAAAAGTCTGAAACACAATAGAATTTTTGGCAATTTCAGAATGAGGAATTATAAGCATCATTTAGCTTTGATAGTATGTTGCCGGGAAGTTCTATTGGTCAGCGTCTTGTTTTAACAAGTTTTGGTGAAAGTCATGGAAAATCCATTGGTGCAGTATTAGATGGCTGTCCTGCAGGATTAGAAATTGATGAGAAAGATATCCAAAAAATGTTAGACCAAAGAAAGCCAGGTCAAAATTTAATTTCAACTCAAAGAAAAGAGGGAGACATTGTTGAAATTATTTCAGGAGTATTTAGAGGACACACTACTGGTGCTCCAATTACAATGTTAATTTGGAACAGTGATCAAAAATCAAAAGATTATGATAATTTGAAAACAAAACTAAGACCAGGACATTCAGATTACACTGCCATGATAAAGTATAATCATTATAATGATTACAGAGGCGGTGGAAGATTCTCTGGAAGATTAACTGCAACACATGTTATGGGTGGAGCCATTGCAAGAAAGTTACTCAAAGTCACATTAGGAGTTGAAACAAACTCATACACAGCACAGATTGGAAAAACAAAGATGGAAAGAGAGTTTAATGAAAAGATGATTAGTTCAATTTATAAAAATGAAGTAAGATGTCCTGAAAACAAAACTGCTAAAATGATGAGAGCAGATATTTTGAATGCAAGAAAGAAAGGAGATTCACTTGGAGGAATAATTGAATCAGTTACAACAAAGGTTCCAGTTGGATTAGGAGAACCAATTTTTAGTTCATTAGAATCAGATTTGAGTAAAGCAATTTTTTCAATTCCATCTGTAAAAGGAGTAGAGTTTGGTTCAGGATTTAGAGGATCAGAACTTCATGGTTCTGAAAATAATGACTTGTATACTATTAAGAAAGGAAAGATAGTAACCAAGACAAATAATTCTGGAGGAATTCTTGGAGGCATTTCAAATGGAATGCCAATTACTATGAGAATAGCATTCAAACCAGCATCATCAATTGCACAAAAACAAAGTACAGTAGACATTAAGACCAAAAAAGAGGCAATTCTTCATGTCAAAGGAAGGCACGACCCATGTGTTGTTCCTAGAGCACCACCTGTAGTGGACTCACTTGTAGCATTAACCATAGCAGATCACGCACTCCTTTCCGGAGCAATCAAGCCTGTTTTATAAGAAAATGTCAGATATCAACGACCTTCGAAATAGGATGGATGAGGTTACTTTGGAGATAATAAAGTTGTTAAAAAATAGAACAGACATCGCAAAGGAAATTGGTGAAATCAAAAAAAGTATAGGCAAAGGAATTACTGATGAATCACGAGAAGAGAACTTACGTGGAAAAGTGATCACATTATGTAAAGACATAGGACTTGATGAATCAATTGCAACAAAGTTTTTGAATTTTCTATTAAACGAATCAGTAAAAGTTCAGTCAGTAGACAAACAGACACACCTCTCTATTTTCTTAAAAGCAAAATCACTTGAACAACAAGGAAAGAAGATTATTCATATGGAAGTAGGAGAACCAGACTTTTTACCACCACCTATTGTAAAAAATGCCTTAGAAGAAGTGTTTGATAAAGGATTTTTAAAATATGGACAAGCAAAAGGTATGCCAGCATTTAGAGCGGCACTCGTAAAATATATCTCTGAGAAATTTAACACTAATGTTTCACATGACAACATCATAGTTAGTCCAGGGGCAAGGTTTTCAATTTTTACTGCAATTACAACACTTCTTAATCCAGGAGATGAGATGATTGTAATAGAACCTGCATGGCCTGCATACAAAGACTGTGCACTAAATGCAGGAATCAAAGTAAGAACCATTAATACAACTCTAGAAGACAAGTGGGAACCATCATTAGAGCAGATCAAAAATACAATTAATTCAAATACAAAAATGATCGTACTTAATTATCCAAATAATCCAACAGGGAAGATTCTTCCTGAAAAATTACAAGATGACATAGTTAACGTGGCTAGAAAAAATAATCTCTATGTGCTAAGTGATGAGATATATTCGCAATATGCAAAAGGAGATTGGAAAAGTGTTCTAAGTTATAATTATGAAAAAAGTATTGTTACCCAATCATTCTCAAAATCCCATGCCATGACAGGATTCAGAATAGGATACGGCATAGCAGACGCAAAAATTATTGAAAAGATGTCAAAATTAGAAGCATTATGCCTAACAAATGTCTCAGAGCCCATTCAATACATAGCCATGAAATCCCTTGAAGCAGATACTTCCGACAATACTAATACAGTACAAAACAGACTAGACGTGTTGGCACAAAAAGCAAAGGAGATGGGATTAGACTTTGTTATTCCAGATGGGGCAATGTACCTTTTTGCACGAGTTAACCAAGAGGGATTTGATGGTGTTCAATTTGCCAACAGTACACTTGAGAAAGGCTTAGCAGTAGCACCAGGAGAAGGATTTGGAGATTACAAGAATTTTATTAGAATTTCTGCATGTCAAGATGAAAAAACACTAATTGACGGAATGAATATACTAAATAATATTATGAGAGAACAACAATGAAGAAAAAAGTTACAGTAGTTGGTGCTGGAGGTCAAATGGGACAATGGTTTGCAAAGTATTTTGCAAGCAAAAATTTTGAAGTAACTGGTTTTGATTCAGAAAACAAGATTTCAGGAAAAGATGTTATAGTATCAGATTCTTTAGTTGGAGCAATTCTAAAGGCAGACTATGTTGTTTTGTGTACACCTACAAGAAGGACACCAGAGATTATCAGATTGATTGCAAAAGAGATGAAAAGAGGAACATATCTTATTGAAATTTCATCTGAAAAATCTAAAGTAGCATCATCATTATCAAAAATGCCAGTTAAGATTAATCCAATTTGTATTCATCCAATGTTTGGGCCTGGAATAAAAACAATCAAAGGTCAAAACATAATTTCAGTTCCAATTAAAGATGCTAAAAAAGAATTAACTGTTGCAAAGTCATTATTTGAAGGAGCAAACTTTGTTACAATTGATGCAGTTGAACATGACAAAAAAATTGCAGTAATTTTAGGATTAACTCATTTGATGAATCTTGTTTTTGCAAAAATCATCTCAAAGGATGAAAAGATGATGTTAACAGAGAAAATGTCAGGAACCACATTTAGAGTACAAAAGACATTAGCAGAAAGCATAATGACAGAATCTCCAGAATTAATTGAAACTATTATCGCAAATCCAGAGATTCGAAAATTTGCCGAGGAATTATGGAAAGATATTGGCAGATTGCTCACTGCAGTTCAAGAATCAAAAACAGAAGAAGTAATCAACTACATCAAAGAGTGCCAAGAGAGACTTGCCAAGCATACGGATACGAATGAATCCTACAAAAAACTGACAAAAATGGTAAAGGCCGTTGAAAAATAACGGATATGCGCTCAACTAAGATAGTTACATCTTTCATTAAAGATAATGAAAAATTATTGATTCTCAAGAGAAGTGACAAAGTAAAATCAATGAAAGGGTTATGGGCAGGAGTTAGTGGAATTATAGAAAAAAATGAAGAGCCTCTAACACGAGCAATAATTGAAATTTTTGAGGAAGTTGGAATTACAGAAGATAAAATCACACTTGTCAAATCTGCAGAAGAGATGAGAATTAATTCACCTCAATATGAAAATCATGAATGGGAGATATTCCCATTTTTGTTTGAAGCAAAAAATCCAACAATCAAACTCAATTGGGAAAATTCTGAATTCAAGTGGATAAATATAGAAGAAATAGAAAATTATGAAACAGTACCTAGTCTTCAAAAAGTATTATTCAACTTGTTGTAAATTTTCATTTTCTTTTTCGTATTTTTTTTGTTGTGGTAGCATCATGTAGACACAAGCACCGCCACACATGGTACAAGGGACATTATTTCCAGGATGTTGTCCAGTTCTACTATGAATTTTAGCTGCCTCTTCAGGATCAATAGATAAAGCAAGTTGCTTTTCCCAATCCAAAGTACGTCTAGCTTCAGTCATTTCCATATCCCATTTGATTACTTTATCACGAATTTTTACAAGATCACCTGCATGAGCAGCAATTCTATATGCAATTAGTCCTGCTTTGACTTCTTCTACATTTGGTAAAGCTAGATGTTCAGAAGGAGTAAGATAGCATAAAAGATCAACTCCTTCACTTGCTGAAACTGCAGCACCAATTGCGCTAGCAATATGATCATGACCAGATGCAATATCAGTTACCAGTGGACCAAGAACATAATATGGAACATCTCCAATTAACGATTTAGCTAATCTAACATTTGCTGCAACTTCATTTAGTGGAACATGTCCTGGGCCTTCAACCATAACTTGAATATCTTGTTCATGTGCGCGTTTTGTTAATTGAGAGATATTGATCATTTCTTGAACTTGTAATTCATCATGAGAATCCAAAATTGAGCCTGGCCTAAGTGCATCTCCGAGGCTAAATGTCACATCATATTTTTTGGCAATTTCAACTAAATAATCATAGTGAGTAACGTATGGGTTTTCTTTGTCATGTTTTAACATCCATGCTGCAGTAATTGTTCCTCCTTTACTTACAACACCACCATATCGCTGAACTTTTAGAATTCTTTTTGCAATATCTTTTGTAATTCCACAATGAATTGTTGTATAGTCAACTCCATCTTTTGCATTATTTTCAAATGCATTTAGATAGTCATCTTCAGTTAGATTCAAAGGATTTTTGTGAACTTCTACACCATAATTGTATGCCTCATAAATTGGAACAGTTCCAAAAGTAATTGGTGCAACATCTAAGAGAGTTTGTCTTATTTTTTTAACATCACCACCGTCACTAAGATCCATCATTGTGTCAGCATGATATTTGACTGCAATCTTGGCTTTTTCAATTTCTTCTTCCAAATTTACATTAAGAGTTGAAGTTCCAATGTTGACATTTACTTTAGTCTTAAGACCTTTACCAATTCCAACATTATGAATTTTTTGAGGTCTAGAATTATTACTTGGAATAATTATAGAGCCATGTGCAATTTTTGGAATTAACCAATCAAGTGAAACATCTTCATCTTTTGCTACTTGTTTCATTTCATCAGTAGCAACACCACGTCGTGCAGCAGTCATTTGAGTTGCCATAAAGTAATCTATGTTTTTACCTGATTTAAACAATCATGAAAATTACAAAAAATGTTGATCGCTTGATAATTTTTTGATACTATATTAAGAAAATTGATCGATCTTATATGTTATAATTAGTATATAGATCATGATGAGAACTATCAGAGAATGCAGACATTGCGGTAGAGAGTTTTACAGTATGAAAGATGAGTTTTGTTCTTTTAATTGTGTCACTCAATCATCATCCTAATAATCTAAATTAGTACTGAAAATAAGAAAACATTGTGAATTTACTTTCAATTGGAGGTTCTGATCCTTCATCAGGGGCAGGAATTCAAAGTGACATCAAAGTATTTTCGTCATTTAATGCACACTGTTTAACGGTAATTACTGCAATTACGAGTCAAAACACTTCAAGATTTGGGATAATTGAGCCAGTTTCACAAAGAATTCTAAAAAATCAACTAGAATCTGTAATGTCAGATTTTAAAATTGATGGAATAAAAATTGGAATGGTATACAATTCTCAAATTATCAAAGTACTATACTATCAATTAAAGAAATTAAAAATTCCAATAGTTATTGATCCAGTGCTTAAATCAACTACAGGTGGGACATTAATAGAAAAATCAGCTATCAAAGATTTTCAAAAATTTCTAATTCCTCTTGCAACAGTTATTACGCCAAACAAATTTGAGGCTGAAATTCTATCAAAATCTAAAATCAATACAAAAAATACACCAGAAAAAATTGCAAGAGTAATTCAAAAAATGGGAGCAAAAAATGTTGTAATCACAGGGATCGATACAAAAAAGAATCAGATATCAGATTTTGTTTTAGAAAAAAATAATCAATATTTTATTTCAGGAAACAAAATTCCTAAAATCAATCATGGAAGTGGGTGTAATTATTCAGCAGCCATAGTTTTTGCACTAGCAAAAAATAAGACAATTAAAGAATCAGTAAAATTTGCAAAACAAATCACCTACAATTCAATAAAAAATTCAAAAAAGATAGGAAAAGGAGTTGTAATTACAAATATTCAAGGAAATGATGGTATCAATTCAGAATTATCAGATGCAATTGATAGATTTTCAGAAATAAAAAACATCTACAAAAATATTCCAGAATGCCAAACCAATTTTGTATACTCTAAACAAAAACCTAAATCAATAAAAGACATCTTAGGTATTTCTGGTAGAATTGTTAAATCTGGAAAACAGGTAATCGTTGCAGGAGATTTGACATATGGAGGTTCAAAACATGTCGCCACAGCACTACTAATACTGAATAAGAAATATCCACAAATTTGTTCTGCAATTAATTTAAAATATCAAATGTCAACCATGCAAAAAATAAAAAAATCAAAATTAGTATTTTCTAGTTACGATAGAAGTCAAGAGCCTAAAAGCGTAAAATCCAAGGGGTCTACTATTGGATGGGGGATAAAAAGTGCAATTAAAAACTCAAAGAAAGCACCAGATGTGATTTATCACAAAGGAGACTTTGGAAAAGAGCCGATGATAATAATTTTTGGAGAAAATCCAAAAAATGTTTTGAAAAATATTTTAAAAATTATTTGATACAAGTTCAGTCAAATTCATCCTTGAACATAAATACTCATACCTCAAATATGATTTGTGAAAGCTGTTATTCTTGCGGGGGGACTAGGTACTAGATTACTTCCATTGACAAAAAAAACTCCAAAACCTATGTTACTATTAGGTAAAAAACCAATTTTAGAACATCTAATTGATTGGACAAGAAAAAACGGTGTCAAGTCAGTTGTTTTGTGTGTTAGTTATCTTAGAAAAAACATTGAAGATTATTTTGAAGATGGTAAAAAATTTGGAGTCAACATAGAATATGCAATTTCAAACAAACCATTAGCTACTGCAGGTCAACTCAAAACTGCAGAAGATTTCATTGATGATACTTTTGTTTGCATTTATGGAGATTCAATTTTTAATTTTAGTCTTAGAAATATGATAAAGCAGCATGCTAAGAAAAAAACATTTGTTACAATGGGTCTAAATGAGTACAAAATAAATTTACCATATGGAGTAATTGAGACTTCTAAAACTGGCAGAGTCTTAAGATGGAATGAAAAACCAGAAATTAAGGCCAATGTAAACATGGGATGTTATGTAATGGAGCCAGGAATTTTGAGTTTTATTCCAAAAAATAAGCCATACGGAATGGATGATGTTATAAAAAAAGCCATGAATAGGAAAAAAGTAGTAAGTAGTTTCATTACAAAGAAAGGATTTACAGATATAGGTAACAAATCATCTTACGAAAAAGCATCTAAAGACTATATTCAAAAGCGTGGAAAGATCTGAAAGTAAAATGAGTGAACCAGTTATCAGAGAATTAAGAAAAGAAGACCTTTGGAATGGATTTCTAACGACATTGGATTCATTAAGACAAGCAAGTGATATTGATAAAAATAAAGCAGAAGCAATTTTTGAGAAAATTGATTCAAATCCAGATCATATAATAGCAGTAGCAGAATTAGATGGTAAAATCATAGGAGCAACAACGCTTCTAATTGAACCAAAATTCATTCACAGTGGAGGATTAGTAGGGCATATTGAAGATGTTGTAGTAGACAAAAACTTCCAAGGACAAAAAATTGGTGAGAAAATTATGAAATATCTTCTTGAATTTTCAAAGAGTCGAGGTTGTTATAAGACAATTTTGGATTGCACAGATGATGTAAAACCATTTTATGAAAAACTTGGTTTCAAACTTATTGCAAATGAATTAAGATTTGATCATATCTAGAAGTATTCTTTTTTAGGACGCTTCTTTTGATGTTTGAACAGATAAGCCCCAACAACAATCACAGGAGCAGATAATATCATAAACAAAATTGGCGTAATCTTTACCGTATCTGTAAGATAGACTTCATCAAGTTTGTCAAGCATTGAATAACAAACAATCATTCCTAAGAACATGATTATTCCACCTGCAATGATCATACCACCAATTGGTTTTGAACCATATTGTTTTGTCAATAAGAAAGGAACTACAGCTAAAATTCCAGCTGGAGCAGCTCCAATGGAAATGAATTGAAATATTTTTGGATCTGGATCAAATGCTGGTCCGAATTCAAAACTTTCTGGCACATCAGTCATAAAATTATAAACTGAAATCATTTCTCCTGCAAACATTGCAAACAAAGCAACACTAGTAATTGCAAGCCATTTTTCAATTGCCATGATTTTAACAAATTTTAGTTGATAAATAAACCATTCAAAAAATCAGACAATTCCAACTAGATTGGCCAATTCTTTCCTGCATGCTGCACCAAGTTTTTCTGCAGCTTGTTCAGGAGAAACATCATTTAGGAAAATTCCGTACCCACGTTCTAAACCAGACCAAGATTTGGTGATGGGGTAAATTTCAATATGCCAGTGAATTTGTCTGCTGTTTTTCTTTTCAGGAGAAAGATGAAAAACTAAATTGTATGATACATTTTTGATGGTTTTTGAGAGGCCGCCTAGGGTAGATCTTAGAATTAATGATAAATCATTGATTTCTTTTTGAGTGATTTTTGAGAAACTAGTGGTATGTTTTTTGGGGGAAATCCAAAATTCGTATGGATATGAAGGGGACCACGGACAAAATGCAATAAATCCCTCTGTTTGAAGAACCTGTCTTGAGCCACCAATCTCTTCATTTACTATTTGACACATAGGGCAAACACCTTTTTCATTTAGAATTTTGTGAGAAGCTTCTGCTTCCTCTTCAATTATTGGAGGAATTGTAGAAAATGTCAGAACATGAAGATGAGGATGAGGATTTTCATTTCCAGCTAGTTCACCTTGATCAGCATAAATTGAAACATAAGTTACTCCTTTTTGAGTATAAAGCCATCTCAATCTATCTTGAACAACAACTAAAACATTTGACCATTGTTCAGCATCAATTGTTGCAAATGTATCTTTTTGATTTGGTGATGCAACAACAATGTAATGATAACCATATGCTGGTTCGCTATAGAAAGGCCTGTCACTGTAAGAGTTTTCAGTATCTATTGAAACTATAGGATTCTTACTTTCAAAAACTCTAATTGACCAACCTTCTACAAATTCATCTTCATTGTCTTGAAGACGTTGCAACATTCCATCTTTTGCAACAAGAGACAAAACAGATGGATTTGTCATAGATTCATTTCCAGGAGCAAAGGGAGATTTTTTTGGATCAACAACTTTGTCAGTTTTTTTGGAGACAATCATGAAACGCTCAGAAACATAATCTTTGCGCATATCTCCCATAATTGATATTTAAAATAAATGACTGTTAAAACGTTTACTAAGATCTAATTAAATTCAAAAAAAATGCAACAAAATTTTCATAAGGTTAGGAAAATACTACTTTAATCAGAAAATAGATATTTTTTAAAATAAAAAAACTAAGAAATTCATTTTTGGGTTTTATTATGATCGCAAATTTTGATGTAAGCTTTAAAGGAAAGCATCAGAACTTGGATAGACAGGGGATATTTTGGATAAATCAGATGTTCATATGATTTACGTTCTTTTAGATGGAGTGGGAGACCTCCCACACCCAGATTTAGATGGAAAAACACCATTACAGGCTGCAAATACACCAACTTTGGATAAAATTGCAAGTAATGGGGCAATTGGAGAAGTCATTTCTGTAGGAAAAGGGATTGCCCCTGAATCAGATATTGCTGTTTTCAATATGTTAGGATACAAATTTAGTCATACAGATTATGCTGGTCGAGGAGTAATTGAAGCCATAGGAATTGGAATCGACTTTAAGGATGGGGATTTAGCATTAAGAGGAAATTATTCAACATTAGATGAGGAAGGAGTAATCATCGATAGAAGAGCTGGAAGGCATATTGAAAAAGAAGATGCAGATGGAATAGCAAAAGAAATTAAAGAAAAAATAAAATTTTCACATCCTGATACATCAGTTGTAGTGTCTCCAACAATTGGACACAGAGTTACAGTTAGGATTAGAGTAAACTCTCAGAAATTATCTTCAAAAATTACCAATACAGACCCAGCATACAGCAATATTGGCGGTATGGGTGTAGCAAAGGCTGTTGGGGATTTCTTAAAAATAGAAAAATGTTTACCCTTAGAAGAAACAGAAGATTCCAAATTTACTGCAAATTTAGTAAATGAGTTTTCAGAACAATCAATTAACATTATGAAGGAGAGTGAAATTAATAAGAAACGACAAGGGCAAGACAAAAAACTACTTAGTTGTATTTTACTTAGAGATGCAGGTAACAAATATCCAGATGTAATTCCAATTAATGAAAAATATGACATGAACTTTTCATGCATAGTTGACATGCCAGTTGAGCTTGGAATTTCAGAAGTTCTAAAGATGAAAGCATTCGAAGCTGGAGGGTTAACAGATTATGAAGAAAAGGCAAGAGTAGCTGCAAAGGCTATGGAGACTCAAAATGCAATATACGTTCACCTCAAGGGACCAGATGAATTTGGTCACGATGGAGATGCCATTGGTAAAATGAAAAATATAGAAGAAATTGACCAAAGATTTTTCAAAACCCTAGTTGAAAACATTGATTCAAGCAAAGTTGCAATTATTATTTCAGCTGATCACTCAACACCATGTATTAACAAAGGACATAGTGACGATCCTGTCCCAGTTTTAGTTTCAGGCGATTTTATCAAAAAAGATGGAACAACAAGAATGACTGAGGAGCAGGCTAAGAAAGGAAGCATTGGTTTGCTTCAAGGTGCAGAAGTAGTTTCAAAATCTCTAGAATTAATTAAATCTCAAATCTAGTTAGTTTGTTTGCTTGTTGCATTTCTACAGATTTAGTTCTAATTCTATCAACATCAATAGAATAATACTCAGAAGGAGAAGTACCTAGTTTATCCAAAGCCCTACTCAACATTCCAATTCCAATGCTTTCTTCGTTTTCTTGTTCATGAGCAAATGCAACTGCTACTAGAATAATTCCTTGAACCAACTCTTTTTCTCGTCCATAGCATTTATTCCAGACACCTTCAAATGCCTCATGGCATTCCCAGAATCTTTCATTGTTAAAGTAAAAAATTCCATCAGTGATTCCTTGTTCTTTGTCTAGGTGTTCCTCAACAACATGTCTGACATTATCAATAATTCCGATTGGAGATAATTTTTCAATAAGTGGATCTAGATCTTCTTTTTCTGCAGCCACATCAAATTCAATAAATTTGCTGGCCACTCTGGCAAGTCTTACAGAGACGTTCATGTCAGATGCAAGATCTCGTGCTTTGTATGCTAATTCTCTGCAATCCTGAGGTACATAATTTTCATTTTTGAAATGAAGTAAATAGCGTTCCATGGTATTGTTTTAAGGGAATTTCTTAAATTTCTTATCTAATTTCAATCAAGGTTTATATGAAATATCCAAAGGATTTTGGGTACACATGTCTATTATTGAGACTATCACAGACGTAAATAACACCTTCCTATCGAGAAGAGAGCTTACATGTAATTTTGCAGGATTAGCAGGCAAACTCAAAAATCTTGAAGCAGTAGATATGATTACTAAAGAATTCAAACTAGACGGTAAAGTTGTAATTCCAATGAGATTAAAAACTCAAGTAGGAAAACCAACAATCACAGGAACTTTCTATGTTTATGATGATGAAGGATTAGCAAAAAAACATGTCAATCCAACAATTTTCGCAAGACTAGAAAAGACAAAAACAAAAGATGCAGAAGCTGCAACAGAAGAAGCTCCTGCTGAAGGAGTACCAGCAAAAGATGCAGAAGCTGCAACAGAAGAAGCTCCTGCTGAAGGAGTACCAGCAAAAGATGCAGAAGTAAAAGCAGATGAGAAACCAGCTGAAGAACCAAAAGAGGAGAAAGAGGAATAATGGCCGGTAAAAAAGGCTCAAGCCCAAACGTTTACAAATATTTCAAAGTAGACGGAGATAAAGTATCAAGAATTAGAAAGATTTGTTCAAGATGTGGAAAAGGTGTTTTCATGTCAGAACACAAAGACAGACATACATGTGGAAAATGTGGACTAACAGAATTTAATCAATAAAAATTATTTAATTTTAGTAAATTCTTTTTTTACGAATTTTAGAACTTTTTTCTTGTAATTGTTCAATTTTTGAAATAAATGCAGGTGCTAGTTTAATTTTAGAAAGGGATTCTACAGATAATTTTACAGTGTTAGTATCCAAAGAGACGTTGGTTTTAGGTAGATTTCTATCAGACCAAAATTTCATGACCTTGTCTTCAAGTTTATAATCACGAAAACCAGCAGGGAATTTTTTTGTAATATGATTCAGTAAAGTACGATCCTTGAAGACAACTCTAGGTTCAAACAACCTTGTTTCATCACTGTAAACATTTTCAAATAAATTTCCAGAAATTTCATCTGAAAGTAATTCCATCTTTGAGATTTTTCTTATTAATTCTAGAAAATGTAAAAATTCGTGCGCTAAAATTGCATGAATTGTTCCTTTAAGGCCATAAGCAACCAAAGGTGCAGAAATCTGGATTACAACCTGAAATTGCTCTTCAAACATCACAGGGATGGTTCTTGCAAATAAGATTCCATATTCATAAGAATTTGAGTCAGGAGCTGTGATTACAAGGGAGGGTTCTACATATGCAACAGGGAATTTGATGCCTGATGCTTTTTCAATTCTGTTTATTCCTGCAACAGTAATAGGAAAACGCTCTACGGTAAGATCATACACATCATCAGGAATTATTCCTTTGGTGTGTGCATCTTTCAAACGTACTAATGGATCCAATATTTCTCCTCGAGAATTTTGAATGTAAAAACGTTGATTAGGTTAGGACCTAGGTTTACCAGCTTTTGCGGTCTTTTTTCTACGTCTTTCAGCACTGAAATCAGCACGTTTTTTGTGTTTACCCTTTTTTCTAATTGGCATGATGCTTTACAATTTCAGCGCTAGTTAATTGTTATCATTACACTGCAATATCAAGAAAATCAAACTCTTGACACTTACACGATGTATTAAGAATTTGAGAAATACCAGGAGATACATCATCACCATTTACAAATCGCTTGATTGGTAAGCCTCCTTCAGCTTTGATAAATAAGGTAAAGTTGTTATTAGAATTTTTTTTGTATTTTATAGAGAAAGCTTTCTTTTCAGAACGTTTTCCAGATTTTTCATAAACTACAATAGGATGTTTTGAAAGTTCTTTTAATTTTTTTAGATTTTTTGAATCAATTTTATCTTCTGTAGAAATTTTTGCCTCTATTGATGAAGTGAATTTAAGAGGTTTTTTTGGAGATTCTGGGACAATTTTGAGATTTGTGATTTTGAGAGAATCAAACTTCCTAGAAGTTAATTTCAAATTTCTTTTAAGAGGATTTTGGATTTTAACAAAAAATGGTCTTCCAGTGCCTAAAACTAGACTGGATTTGTCTTCACCACCAATCCATGTGAATTTAGCAATGGTTCCACCAAGTTTCTCAAAAAGGAATTTGGAAATTATTCCTTCAACACTATCAAATTCTGAAATACCATGAAAATTGCAAATTCTACATCCTTTTCCAGAACAGTTTTCACATGACTTTTGTTTTTGTGAAAGTCCTCTTAATGTTTTAACATATCTTCCAGAAATGGATATTGATTTTGAACGCAATTGACAAGATTCATTTTTCATATTTACTGTAAAAGTTACATCTGGATCCAAAAGATCAACAGTCTTTTTTGTTTTTTTAGAAAATGATTTTCTTAATTCTTTGGATATGTCAGTCTTTATGCTATCAATTCCTTTTAGTTTGTATTTTGAACGAATATAATCATCTCTATCAACAATAGAAGGCTTGATCATGGCCCCTACACTAAATGACACAAAAGAATAAGTTTTTGATATGTCAAGCATTAATTTCAAAAAATGATTTAGATTATCAAGCAGATTTTTACAGATATAACATTTTTGAGTAGAGTTTAGATTTTTGTGTAGTTTTTTGCCAAGAAGTTTGTTTGATGAGAGATGTAATTGTTTTGAGAATAATCTTCCTAAGCAATTATCACACAATTCATGTTTTTTTAAAATTTGATTTGCAATAGGAATGATTTTTTGATAGTCAGACATGTTAGAAGATAGTTTTGCGTGTAAGATTATCCTAATCCCATTTTTCTAAGTGTGCCCTGCATTTGGCGTCCTTTAGATGCCTTCATCATACTCTTTGAATTTTTGTAATTTTTTAGTAATTCTTTGACTTCGCCTTCTGGCCATCCAGAACCACGTGCAATTCTTTTGATTCTAGATGAGTTAAGCAAGTCAGGATCTGCTTTTTCAGCTTTGGTCATACTTTGAATGATGTATCTCCATTTATCCACTCTACCTTCCATTTGGTCTACTTGATCCTCTTTTACCATTCCTGAAAGACCTGGCATACTCTCAAGAATTCCTTTCAGTGAGCCTACCTTGGTAACTTCTTCTAATTGATAAAAGAAATCATCCATGTTCATTTTTCCACTGGATATTCTTTTCATTCTTACATCATCGCCTTCATCTTCTAGTCGTTTTGCCAAATCCAAAACTGCTTGAACATCACCCATTCCAAGTAGTCGTCCAACAAATCGTGTTGGTGAGAATTTTTCTAAATCATCAATTCTCTCACCAGTACCAATGTACATTATTTGTGCACCAGTAGCTGCAGATGCTGCAAGTGCACCACCACCTTTTGCTGAGCTATCAAGTTTTGTAATAATTACTCCCCCAACTGGAATAGTTTTGTGAAATGCTTCTGCTTGATTGAAGCATTGTTGTCCAATGGTTCCATCAATTACAAGTAACGCCAAATCGGGTTCTGCAACTTTGTTAATTCTTTCCATTTCGTCAAGCAAGTCTTGCTCTTCTTTGTGACGTCCTGCTGTATCAATTAAAATTACGTCAAGAGGTTGTCCTGCAAAATGTTTTAATCCATTTTTTACAATGTTTGGAGAGTCTTTGTTGTTTTCTTCACCATAAACTTCAACATTTGATTTTTCACACATTGTTTTGAGTTGAACTAGTGCACCAGGTCTATAGGTATCAGCACCTACTACTCCAACTTTGTATCCTTGTCTAGTCAAGAATTTTGCAAGTTTTGATGTTACAGTAGTTTTACCACTACCTTGAATTCCAAGTAAAATTATCTTATTTTGTTTCCCGGCTTTAAAATCAAATTCAGATTCATTTCCCAGTAACTTTGAGAGTTCATCATAGAGTATCTTGACTATGTGATCCTTACGTGATAGTCCAGGAGGAGGGGTCTCATTTAGTGCCCGTTCTTCTAGATTTTTTGTAATTTCAAGAACTAATCTGACATTAACATCAGATTGTAGTAATGCCCTTTGGACATCTTTAGAGAGGTCTTTGATTAGTTCCTCATCTATTCCTGAGGATTTTACAATCTTCTTGATTGCAGCACCTAAACTATCCTTTAATCCATCAAGCATTGTACTTCAACTCTGCATCCACTATTTCAAACCTTCCTCTGTATCCGTCCCATGTTTTTTTGGATTCATTAATTTTGATCGAATTTGAAAATAGAGGACAATCAATAACAAATGTTTCTGCTTCACCTCCTTCAAAGTTCAAGTTGAAACCAAATTTCTCAGACAACTTTTTCAAAGTTTCAACATCAGATTTGGAAATAAGTTTTCCAAGCCATGTATCATCTAAACCATCAGAGGAAACAGTTATCATTATAAAATTAAAATCAGAATCTAGTAAATCATTCATGTATTGTTCTGGTTCAGCATTCCACAACGGTGCAACTGTAACTAAATCTAACTTTTTACATATAGTTTCAAATTTTTCTTTTTGAAATTTACTTTTAATTCCACCGTGAACCAATCCTTCAATGTTAAATTGTTCTTTAGCATTTTGCAATAATGTTTCTAGTGAAGACAATTCATCATCAGTTTCATCAGAGTTAGAATTAATGGTTAGTTGAGGAATGTTCATAGATTGTGATTGTAATTTTGTCCATTGCAAGTTTGGATGGTGCAGTAAATGGCTTTCTTCAGATTTTGTAAAGACACTTAGAAGACATGTAACTTTATGTCCTTGTTTTTGCGCCAGGTATATTGCAAAAGTGCTATCTTTCCCACCTGAAAAAAGAGAACCTAGATTCATAATCTAAAAAATATTTGATTCAACAAATTTTTAAGATTTGTTGAAAGAGGATGCTTCATTACTCATAATCCTCATCAAAAGTCAGACGGCTTTTCCGCTCATCATCAGCATCCACATCAGTTCTTGATGCGCATGATTTTAGTTTTATCCATAACTAGCCAGTACTCTACATTTTGGCCATTTTCCAATTTACCTTTAACTTCATCATCAATCAAAGTAACATCAATGGTCTCAAATGTTTCAGAATCCATCACTTGAATTGTATCGCCATTAATTGAGATGATTTGACCCACTTTTTTGTTAATCATTGGAACATGAATTTGCATGCTGACTGGGCCTACATGAGGTCTTTTTTGCCCATCAAAAATCCCTTCAGCAACAATTCTTGCTTTTGCTGCACCATGTTTCCCAGGTTTTGATGTATCATATTCTACGATTTTGCATGGCTCACCACTTGGTTGATCAGAATGTGGCAGTAAAATGTAAGAACCAATTTTCAAGGAACCAAGATCAGAAGGCTTACTCATGCAAAAACAGTTTTTGCTCGAATATTTAACTTTTCTACTTTAGTTGATCAAGAATTGAAAGACCCAAGAAATTAGTCATTATCAATCCTTTTCGATTAGCATCACGTTTTGTTTGGTCACAGTATTTTTTTACACTTTGATGACTCTTCTCACTTGCAACTTCTATGACTACAATATCCTCCGAGTATGGGAATGTAAATTTTGAAGGATTTGTACAAAAAGTTTTCATATTTCCAAGTCCTGCTTTCTCAATTTTGTCTCTTTTTAGCAAAAGGTTTGCAATTTCTTGTTGGTCTTCTTCATTTTCCCCATATTCAATATAATATACAGAGATAAAATTAGTCTCTCCTTGAACTTCTCTTAAGAAGAGATCATCTTTGATGTTAAAGACAAAGGATGTTTTGTCTTGGTTGTTTTTAGTAAGATCTTTTGATATTACTGAACTATCCTTGAATTTGGCTAGAAGATAATGGTTAGCAGAATCAGAAAAGTATGGTTTACTTTCAGGAGAAAACGTACCTGTAACAAAAAATAATTTTTCAATATTTTTTGAATTAATCCAAGATTCTTTGAGCTCAACAGATGCATGTGTGTGTAAATACGGAGCACAAACATAACCAGAATAGGATAGTTCTAGCTTGGACATTAACTCAAAAAACTTTGGAGGGTATTTATGCTTATAGAGATCACGATCTTCTGATCTAAGACTACCTACGATAGTTTTTTAATAGCATAGACCTTCGTTTTCCTTGTCCCGTGGTAGCTCAGCCTGGTAGAGCTTCCGGCTGTAGTTGTTGGCTTAAGATGGCTGACCAAATAGCAGCATATCAGGCATACAGAAACCGGGTTGTCGGTGGTTCAATTCCGCCCCGCGGGACCACAAAATTTTGCATGAACAAAGAATTGATTTTAAAA
>JBHHVF010000010.1:0-35432 GCA_046754145.1 Candidatus Nitrosopumilus sp. | reverse complement strand
CCCCTAATGAGCATCAAGTCGCGATATGTTAGATTATCTTAATTCTAGAGTCATAACAAAAAAAACTGTACAAGAATGCAATACTTGAGGGGCATGGCATTAGTACAGTTTGATACTAAAGAGTAATCAAAATTTCTTAAATGGATCATTAAATTTGTAATACCATTTGGTGAGATCAAATTGTTAAAAACAGATTAGCGATCAATGTTACAATTTTAGGTTTGAATCTTAACATATTTGTATCCTCAGAGTTCCAAATTGTAAGAGATCGGTTTGATTTTAAATCATAATTCTAATAATGAAAAAAATAATTGTACCTGAAACAACTCCAATTGTTATCAATTTCAAAATACATTCTTTCTTTTTGATGGAGGAGGTATCAACATTATTTCTTTTGAGCAGTTTGTATTGTTTGGATGTTGTAATCAAGGCAAATGTAACTAGTGCAGTAACTGTGGCAATAATTATGGTCTCAACTGTTATAGAGTTTGATTGTATGACAGACCCTGCAAAAACAGGAAGGATTCCCCACGAAAATATCGTAGATGTATTATTGTGAAATTTGCCTCCAAACAGTTCTAAATTATATGCAAAGAGGAAAAAACCTTCAATAATTCCTATTGGAAAAAGCCAAGGAGAATCTAAAAATGCAAAATAAATTCCAATAGAAAATGCAATACCTAAAGCAATTAATGCAATAATCCAAATCTTTTTTTTTGGTAGTTCACCCCAAGGTTTTGTTTTACCCCCTACGGCATCAAGTAGATGGGCCCCAACTCCTAATGCTAAAATGTAAATCACACAGATTGCTGCTACACGCTCTAATTGTAGTGGTTCTGAAATTGCGCCTAATGCAGCAAAACAAGTAACAATACTTGTGTATGGTAAAAATAAAATTCCTATACTAATTCGAAATTTTTTAGATCCAAATTTTGGAACAAACCATTCTGATACTCTATCAACATGCAATAATATTATTTGGTTTTTGTTGCATATATGAACATAGGATAGACACTGATATAATTGATAAAAGGACTAGATCATTTGTGAACAAATATCAAAAATTTATCAAAAAAGGAACCATTGAATCACTTGAGAATGTTCCTTTTCATAGTAAAGCTCCAATCAAACGACTATCAATGTTAGGAAAATCTTTAGTTCCTCAATCAGATACACACATTGCAGTTCATTTTGTTAACACTACTACAAATCTTCCAAAGTACAGTAAACTACACAAACATGATCATGACGAAATCAATTTGATATTATCTGAAGAATCTGATTTGACATATGAAATTCAATTAGAAGATGAATCTTATGAGGTAACATCTCCTTCAACCATATTCATTCCAAAGGGGATAAAACATAGTGCACAGGCAATTTCAGGTAGGGGAATTTTTGTCTGCATAATTCTAGCTAACAAATACAAAACATCATAGTGATTCATATGTAAAATTTTAATAGTGTAAATTATCAGTTAAATTTAACTAATTTCTAATTTTATTAATTGAATAAAAAAATCGCTCAGGTTCTTCTTTCTCTTGAAAAAAGAGCTCAGTATGAAGAGAAAAATCCCGACAAAATTCATCACGAACAAAGAATGCTTGCAATAACTAAAGACACGGGAATTTTTTACAATATTCTTCTAAAAACATACAAACCCAGAAAGATACTTGAGGTCGGTACCTCTGTCGGATATTCTACATTATGGTTTGCAAATGCTATAAGCAAGAAATCAAAGATAATTACTATAGAGAAAAATCCCGACAAAATTGAACGTGCTAAAAAGAATTTTCAAAAAGCAGGGATATCAGACATGGTTGAAATTAAACAAGGATTGGCAAGAGATATTCTAATTCAACTACGTAAATCAATATCAAGACCACAAACGTATTTTGATTTTATATTTATTGATGCAGATAAAGAACAATATTCATCATATTTCGATATATGTTTACCAATGCTAAAAAAAGACGGCATACTTGCTGCAGACAACATACTTTTTCCAATACGATTCAAAAAATACATTCGAAAATATCTAAATCACATAAATAACATCAGAGATGTTGAATCATTCACAGTACCTATTGGTAATGGACAAGAAATATCTTTCAAGAAAAAATGAACCTCATTGTCATAAAATTTGCAAAATTATAATTTCTTTATAAACAAAAGTGGGGAGTGTTGAACTGATTTGACAAAACCCGATGGGAGCATTTCTTATTACAAAAAAAATTCAAAATTGTTTCTTTAAATAACAAAATCATGAGGGAGTAATGTTGGGCCTAAGAGAAATAGATCTTAAAGAGGAATACAGGTCAGATAGAAACGACATTGTATCAGAATTCTTCTTTCCTTGCCTAAGTAATTGTATAGAATATGATAGATGTGTTGACTTTTTGTCGATTCAAACGTTAGCCACAATATCTATGGCATTTGATAATTTTGCTGGAGGTAAAGCAAAATTGAGAATGATCACAGGACACAGGTTTAGAACATCAGATCTTAATCTATTTAAAAAACTCTTTTCTGAAAAATTTACAAAATCATTTGAAGGAAAATTCATCAAAGATACCAAAATTCAGAAACTTCAAGACATTGTAAATAAGGGACAAGTTGAAGTGAAGGTCGTAATCCCAAATTCAGAACAAGTAGCAAATTCATTCTCAGAGAGAATTGGAATATTTAGAGATGAACATGATCAAACAGTTGCATTTACTGGAACATCTAGAGAATCATTCTCCACTCAAACAAGAGATTTTGAATCTGTAGATGTGTTTACTTCATGGAATGATAAATCAAGAGTTGAAAGAAAGATGAAAGATTTTGAAGATTTATGGGAAAACAAGACAAAATACGTAGAGGTTTATGATTTTATGTATGCAGAAGAAAACAATCTTTTAAAATATTCATCTGAGTGGATAATACAAGATTAAAGTTGAAATGATTCTTCTAGTTTAGCTTTGTTTTCATAGAAATTCATTTTGTTGATTTTGTAATAGATAACTTCACCACGACGTTCAATGACTGCAATAATTGGTTCTTTTCCCATTTGGGTAATCTCTTCAATTTTCTTTTGTAAATTACCCATCTTTTCTTGTTGTCCCTCATTAAGACCAAAGATTAGGAATTTTGCTCCTTTTTCACCAAAGTGTCCTCTTTCATAAACTCTAAAATCTGAACCAAACCCAAATCCATCTTTTACAACATACCCACGATTTCGAAGATCTCGATATATCAAAAATTGAGTTAGAATTTCAGGATCTATTTTTTGACAGATATTCATGAACGAATCAAAATCAATTTGTTTTTTACCTTTTTTTAGAATGAGTCTTTTTGAGTAGAGTAGATAAAGAGTTTCAAATTGTTTTAGGAACAATTTTTTGTTTTCAATATCTCCATATCCCTTTTGTTCAAGTTCATGAATCATGTTCTTATTAGAAATACAGGTTTGATCTGCAATCATCTCACCCTTGACTAAAGGAGTCTCTTCCATAATGAAGAGAAAACCAAATGATTTCCATATAAGCATTGGAAAGCACGAACAAAGGTCGGTTAACCGTTAAAATATGGGTATTTTAGTTTGAGATTATCATGCATGGTGCAAATTACAGGGATGGAACTGGACAAGTTTTTACCAGAAAAGAGTACATCAAAGGTAAACCACAGATAAAAATTGCAAAATTTCAAGGGGGTAAAAGAGGAACATACCAATATTGTGTCCAATTAACTCTTAATGAAAAAATTCAGATCAGACACATGGCAATTGAATCAACCAGATTGGCAGCAAACAAAACACTGGAAAAAACAACTGGAGAATCAGGCTATTATTCTAGACTTAGAATTTATCCACACAATCTTCTAAGAGAGAATAAACAGATTGCAACTGCAGGTGCAGATAGAGTTTCAGAAGGAATGCGAAGATCATGGGGCAAAGCTGTTAGTTTAGGTGCAAGAGTCAGACAAGGACAGTGTATTATGGAAATGTACGTTAATGGTGAAACTCATTTAGAGAAAGCAAAACAAGCACTAAAAGGGGCATGTGTAAAATTACCAGGAACACCAACAATCAAAGTAATTGAATGGAATAAAGCATCACCATAAGTTTTCTAAATCAGATTTCTTGTTTTTAATAAATTCTAAAAATTCTTCAAATTCTTCCTTAGTGGGTTCTCGATTTAAAATTCTTTTAGATTGATAGTAAAAAGAATTATAGATTCTCCCTACAACAATGCCTAAAGCAAATGATTTTGAATTATCAATGTTTGAAAGTAATCGGATTAATTGTTTGATTTCATCTTTGTTAGAAAGTGTGTCTTGAATTTTTTGTTCTATCTTCTTTAGAAGAATTTCATCCATAATCTATCTTCTTTAAAATAGTTAAAAACAGTTTAATATCCAAATTCAGCCTGTAGGATTGTTGCAGTTATAGTACAGTCTGGTTAGTACTCGTGCTTGCCAAGTACGTGACCCGGGTTCAAATCCCGGTAACTGCACCACTTATCTTTAATTTCTTGGAACTAGCGCGTTTTGAATAATTTCTAGTGCATCTTGAGCTTTTTCCGGACGAGGTAATTGAATCATAAACACATTATCTTTTCCATAATGGGATTTTGGGGAAGATAGTGCAAGCATCGATGTTTTTGCAAGAGATTCAAAAAATGAAAGATCTGTTTTTGCATTGACTAGAAATTTTTCAACAATATTTCCTTTTGAAAATGTCAAAGTAACTTCAACAAAGACATTTCCTAATCCATCTTGTAAAATATTTAGATCAGTGTTAATCGATAAAGATTGTCCGGCAACTTTAGAGAGCATCTCATCGTATTTTTTATCTTCAATTACAATACAAGGAGTTTCTTTACCATCAAAATCAAAAGTAGTAATTCCATCATGGACTTGTTCTAATAGTTTCTTTAATTCATCAGACATTTTCTTTCTTTTCTAATGCAGGAATTATTTTATCACTAGCTTTGACTAAAAATGGAGATAGAAATGCAGTGATTATAGAAATAATACCTATCAAAGGGAATAAGAAGGTACTAACTACACCCATGTCTACTCCAACTTTTACAATTACAATTGAGAATTCACCTCTTGGTGCAGCTAAGGTAAAAGCAGAACGAAGCGCTTTGCCACGTTTTTGTCTAAATATGAAATTCCCAATCATGTTGCCTCCAAACTTCATGCCAGTGGCAACTGCGATTAGCGCAATAGCTATGAAGATATAATTTTCAAGTTGTGAGACGTCCATCAAGGCTCCAACTGAGATAAAGAATATGGCTACAAACATGTCTTTGATTGGACTAGAAAGAAGT
Organism: Candidatus Nitrosopumilus sp.; assembly: GCA_046754145.1. Taxonomy (GTDB): domain Archaea; phylum Thermoproteota; class Nitrososphaeria; order Nitrososphaerales; family Nitrosopumilaceae; genus Nitrosopumilus. Next base: position 30,114 of record JBHHVF010000010.1, on the reverse strand, counting down.
TTTGCAACTTCAGCTGATTTTGATTCGGCTACAAGTACTCCTGCTAGAAACGCCCCAATGGCCACAGACAATCCTACAATATTTGCAAGTAATGCATATCCAAAACAGACACCAAGAACACTGAGTAATAAAATCTCACGATGTTCAGCAGCTGCAACCCTATCAATTAGTGGAGGAATAACACGGGTTCCAACAGTAAATGTTCCAACAATAAGAGCAATTGCAACTGCCACTACTGCAACAATAGATTCTACAGATACAGTTCCAACTAAAGCAATGGATTGTAATGAAGAAATTAGAATAACTGCAATTACGTCTTCAACAATTAAAATACCTAAAATAAGGATAGAAGATTCTTTTTTGATTCTTCCTGTGTCCTCTAAAATTTTAACAATAATTGCAGTACTAGATATTGACAAGGCCGCTGCAATAAACAATGCATCCATGAATTGCATTCCAAGGGCACTAGCAGTGTAAAAGATTGCACCTAATGTAGAAAATAATCCTATAGTTCCAATTCCAACTGCTACACGTCCAATACTTCTGATTTTTGCATATGGAAATTCTATACCAATTACAAAAAGAAGTAAGATAACACCAATTTCAGCAAAAAGATTCAATGCAGAAATATCAGATAAAATTCCTACACCACCTATAACGTCAGAAGTGGGACCACCTTCAGGTAAAATCCATGCCCAAAGTGGAGAAAGAGGACCAATCAACATTCCTGCAAAGAGGTAACCAATGATCAGTGGTTGTTTTATTTTAAAAAATGCTAGAGTAACCACAGCACCAATTATCATGATAAAAGCTAAATCAGTAACAAAACTGGTATGAGGAAGCTCAGGAGTAATTTGTTCAATTAAACTAGTAACAGTACTGTTAAGAGTACTATGAATTCCACTGGAATCTAATTGAAGTGGAAGGTTTTGCATGTTATCATTTAACAAATTTGTTTAAAAATGATTGCGCATTAAAAATTTAGAAATTAAATCAATGAAATAATAAATAATTGAAAACAGGCTCAAGAGTTTCACAATAATTAACTTCTTTATGCCCAGTCATCATAATCGAAATGCAGAGTGATGATTAGGTCAACTGAATAAAATGTAGAGATATGACCTGGGGTATCTGACTGCATAATTGGTTACGTTGTAATTACCTGATTATTAATAGTACGGTACCATACCGTACTATATGATTCAATGTGAATATTGTACACAAGGGTTTATTGAAACAGCAAACGGTTTGGCTGAAAAGACCTTTCATGAATTACTTCATGAACCAAATGTTGTAAACAAGTAACTCTTTACATTTTTTATTTTAGAGCTAACTTTTTTATCGTTAAATTTTTAATTTAATTCACATGGCTGCCAAAACTACAAAGAAAAAAGCATCAAAAAAAGTAAAAAAAGTTACAAAGAGAGAACCAAATCCATCAGCAGTACTCAAAAAAGTAGCATCAGTTTCAGATTCTAACAAAGCACTCCAAAAAGAGATTAAAGTGATGTCAAAAATTTTTGGTGAAAATCAAAAAGTCCTAGTATCAATGAAAGGAATGATAGATACACTAACATCAACATTGGAACATATCCAAAAACAATCTAAACAAATCAACATTATAGAAGAAGATACACAAAAGCTGTATGCTGGATTAAATCAAGTAAGAACACAATCTAATCTAGTAAATAAGATCAATAATCAAACTGACAAATTACAAGAAGAAATCAGTAGGATTTCTGATTTACAAAAATCATCAAAATCTCAAGGACTATCTCAACAGGTAGAAGATAGTGTGAATTCAATTAGAAACAATTCTGAAATGATTATCAAAATTGCTCAGAGAATTGACGAGGTAAGAGATGATCTTAGAAAAGTATCTGGAAAAACAGATTCATTTTTAGAGATTAGTTCTGAAATGGGTAAACTAAAAGATAACATTGAAGAGATTTCAGGAAAAACTGGTAAAATAGAGACAGGAACTCAAGTTATTGAAAGCATCAGACAGGAATTTGGAAAAATTGTTGAGGGTACATCATTTACTTCAAATCTTAATTCTGAGCTAGATGCAATTAAAGTCACAATTGATACTATATCTTCAAAAGCCGCAAAAATTGATTCCTTGGGAGGAGTAATTGATGGCCTCAAACAGCAATTTGAAACAATATCATCAAAGGCTAATTCCGTAGACAATGTGAGCCTAGAATCCATCAAAGAAGTCGCAGGTAAAATAGACAAAATCGAGGACGAAATTGGAGCATTGGTGAAAAGAGCAGATGCAACGGCATTTGTTGGAGAAGGACTCAAATCAGTTCAGCAGGATTTCTCTAATTTCAAAGAAAATGTATTTGGTAAAACAAACAGTATTGAACAAAAAATAGCTTCAGTCTCAGATATTCTAAAAAGACAAGATGCATCTACTGCAGAATTTCATAAAAAATCTGAAAAATTGTTTGAAGAGATGCAGTCAGTTAAAAATGTCACAAATAAAGTTTCTAGTGATTCATCAAAAGAAATGATGGCACTGCTAAAGCTTTCAGAATATCAATCAAACATTAGAATGAATGCAGAATCAAAGTATGGAGAAGCAAAAGATCTTGAAAAGATGGCAGCACAAACTTCAGATATTGTTAATCTGTTTGATAGGATTTCAATTGAATCAGGTGAAAAGATTCCACTCCCTCATGAAGTAAGACAGTGGGCAGTAAGTAAAATTTTGGATTGTGCAGATAAATGGGAGATTAGATTTAGTGATGTCTATTCAATTTTAACAAATGCAATTGGAAGAGACATGTTCAAAGAAGCTGTAAGAATTCAACAAGTAAGAGACATTTATGGAATTAGAGCAGTAGATGAACTCAGAAAGGATCTAAATATTTCCTAAACTCCAGGCTCATCAACTTCTTTGAGTTGATCTTTCTTTCGTTTTAGTGCTGCAAAGATTGCCAAAATAGCAACAATCCAAATGACACTAAAGATAATGTTTTGAATTTGTACGTACATGTATGGAGTGGCATCCATAATATCTACTCTCAAAGATATTGCTCTATCATTGATATCCAACATTCCTGTATGATATGCTGAGCTATCTTTGGGTACAGCAGATATTTTTTCAACACTTGCCATCATAGTGTTAACATCATTTTGTATTCTAAGGAAGTTTGTAGATTCTGTAGGAAATAGCCATACAGGGTTCTTAGAGATTTCACCGCTAACACTTGTTTTTTCAGGCAGTTTTTCTAAAATTATGTCCAATTGTACTTGAGTTGCGACTAAATGAGCACGAATTGCTGCAGGATCAGATGAGCCAATTATTGCAGTCATATATCCTCTCATTAGGTCAAGAGGGTAAACATCAGTATTGTAGCCAGTAATAGCCATGTATCCTCCAAAAACTATGATTGCAACAATTCCAATCATAGATAGTTTGTAAATTATACTTGCCATTTTCTCGTTCTTGGTCATTACATGATTATCACTTGATTTATTTCTTTTAAAACGCGTATGAGATAGGCTCATGTAAGCAATAAAGAAAAATCCTACTGCTTGAAGTGCAATGATTGGTACAAAGATAGGATTGTTTGAAAATATTGCTATGAAAATTCCCATTATTCCATACACGCCAAAAAATATTTCCAAAAGAGTTGTTTGTGTAAATGGTAAATTGTATGCCTTATTTCTCCAATCATCTTCTTTTGTTATGATTCCATATTTTGGAGTTCTGAGAAATTCATTTTTCTTTCCAAGTACTGCATCAAATACTGCAACAGTATTATTTACAGACATTCCAGCATTGTAAACTAACAAAGCAGGTAAGATCTTTGCTTTTGATTTCCATGACTTGTGATACATACTTTGCATAATCATAATGTATGCACCAGGTCCCATTGCAAGATATGTTGCAATTGTTATAGCAGGAAGAAAGCTAACTACATAGAGGTTAATCTCAGCTGCTAGTAAAATTGGTAATGTTAAAAATTGTATTAGCATTAACGGATAAACAATATGGCGTGTTAGTTGTATGAATGCCTGAATCTTTGCTTCAAGTGCTACTTTACGTTTAAGGGCAATATCAGAAAGTAATTTTATTGCACACTGAATAGAGCCTTTTGCCCAACGGAACTGTTGTCGTTTAGCTCCATTCATCTGAACAGGAAGTTCTGCATCAACTACAATATCAGGTAAGAATACACATTTCCATCCTTTCATTTGTGCTCTATAACTAAGATCAAGATCTTCAACTAGTGTTGCAGAATGCCAACCTCCAGCATCTTCAATACATTCACGTTTCCAAATTCCAGCAGTACCATTGAAATTCATGAATAGATGAGAATTGCTTTTTGCTTTTTGTTCGATAAGAAAATGAAAGTCAAGACTTAGGGCTTGTGCTTGAGTAATTGCAGAATAATTTTCATTTACATGTCCCCAACGACACTGAATAAGACCAATGTTTGCTTTTGAAAAGTGAGGAATTGCGCGTTTGAGAAACCATTCAGGAGGCATAAAATCAGCATCAAAGATAGCAACAAGGTCAGTATCTGTTGTTTTCATAGCATGTTTTAGAGCTCCTGCTTTGTACCCTTTTCTTGTTCCACGTCTAACATGTTCAATTTGAAATCCTTGCTTTTTGTAATCATCAACTACATCATCAAGTAATTCAACAGTATCATCATCAGAATCATCACATACCATAATTCTCATCTTCTCTTTGGGATAATCCAAGTTACATACAGAATCTACAAGACGTTTTGCAACATACTTTTCATTGTATATCGGAAGTTGAATTGTAACGGATGGCGTTCCAAGATCTGCAGTAGGCAAAACCTCTTTTCTTTTTCGAGAAAGAAATGCCAAATAATAAAAATTACAAGTATATGCAGTAATTATTACAGCTGAGATAATAAAAAGATCAAACATCAATTGGGTGAAAGCGTTAACTGCCATATCCCTAGTTTCTCAGAATTACTACTCGCTATTTATACTTGCAAGGAATTCTAACTATTTTTGTTCAAAGATCTTGATTGCTTGTGGCGGACAAACACCTTCACAGGCAAGACAGAAGATACAATCTGGTTCTTTTGACATCAATGGTTTCTTCTCAGATGCGGGATTTCCTGGAGTATCAAACCATTCGTAGACACCTACTGGGCAGGCTTCAATACATCCACCATCTGCAACACAAATATCATAATCTACTGAAACGAATTCTCCCCAAACTCCCATTATTCCATTGCTTGTACCTCTTCGTCCCCAAGTTTTGACTGTATATCCACTTGCATCATAAGATGCAGAGGATTTCATTTTTGATTTGTAATCAACATCAATTGGACCTGGTTTAGCACCATCTGGAATTTCAATTGCTCCATCATCTTCTTCATCTTCGTCTTCTGTTACTTCAACAGCTTTTGCTTTTGCTCCAAGAACAATTTTTGCTAAAGGAGTAAGTTCTTCAAGTTTTTGAATGGCAGCAACCTCAGAAATCTTTTCAGTTTTTGCATAGTAAGAAACTAGTTTATCAGCCAAGATAGTGTTACGCAAGATAGTATCAATTACCATTTTTGCAAAATGGTCTGCTTTCTTTCTATAATCTTTAACCCAGTTAGGATCACCAAATTTTTCAATTGGGAAAATTTGATAGATGATGTCAACTACTTCCCCAGTAACAATTTCTACTGTAACAGACAAGTCAACTTCCTCATATCCTTTTGCATCTGGATCTTTCATGTTTTGTTCTTTCCATCCATATGTTGCAAAAATTCTGTCTGCATACATATCCACTTCAAATGCCTTTTTGAGACCATCATGAACTGATTTTATTTCAGCTGGCTCTTCGAGTTTAATTGGTAATCTATAAAGTCCAATCTTGAATCCATGTAATGGATAGACACCACGTTTTGCAGTTGGAGCTTCCATGGACCAAACTCGATCTTTTAGAAGTAAGGACATTTGATTTTTGTAACTCCAATTTATTTAAAAAGGTTATCAGTCGTCATCATCAGGACATGTAAGTTCTCTAAGTTCTGTGTATTTTTTTTCCATTGCCTCAGCATGGATTAGCACCTGAGAGAGGTCATGGGAATCCTTTGAAAAATACCACCTAATAGGAACCCAATGTCCAATTCCATCCATATCATGGATCATTCCCTTATCAGCTTTGACGTTTAGTTTTTCATCAATAGATGTCTCTTTTACGGTAAGACCTCTCTTGGTTTTGTCTTCCATGATAAGATCTGTATCACCATCTTTGATGAAATAGAAAGAACCCTTCTTAAGAACAGGAAGGTCTAGAAGCAACTTATTTTTCCACAGGGTTTCCTATCATGTTACCCCATTCAGTCCAAGAACCATCATAGTTCCGAACTTTGGAATATCCTAATAGATATTTTAGAACAAACCAGCTATGTGATGATCTTTCACCAATTCTACAATAGCATATTACATCCTTATCGGGAGTAACACCTTTTGGTTCATAATTTTGTTTTAATTCTTCAACTGCTTTGAATGTTCCATCAGCATCATTAACTGCAGTTGCCCATGGTATGTTATTTGCACTAGGAATATGTCCACCTCTTTGTGCATGTTCCATTGGATATTCTGGAGGAGCAGTGATTTCACCTGAGAATTCAGCAGGAGATCTTACATCAACCATTACAGTATCTTCTTTTCCTAATGCTCTGCTAACATCAAACAGATAAGCACGTAAGCCTTCATCAGGAGGTTGTGCATTGTATGTTGTTGATGTTATTTGTGGTTCATCAGTAGTGTAATCTCTGTTTTCTAATTCCCATTTTTTTCTTCCACCATTCATAATCTTTAGATTTTCATGTCCGTAATATTTGAAAACCCAGAAAACAAATGCTGCAAACCAATTGTTAAAGTCACCATAAAGAATCACTTCAGTGTCTGGAGTGATTGCATTTTTTGACATTAATGCTTCAAATTCTTTTTTACCAATGATATCTCTTGTAACTGGATCATTAATGTCACGTTTCCACCAGATAAGACTGGCACCATTAATGTGGCCTTTTTGATATCCATTTACAGGATCATAATCAACTTCGACTAGTTTTCTATTTTCATTAGGAGGATTTTGTGATACCCATTCAGTATCTACTAAAACTTCAGGATGTGCGTAACTCATAATTTGTACGGATTTGTTTGCATACTTAATTGTTTTTCCAATACACAAAAAATATCATTTTTAAGTAAATAGAATTCAGAAGAACTGCTTGAAACTTCAAAAAGTTGCAGTTGTAAGTAAAGTAGGTTCAAAAGATTCAGAGAGGGCCGGGAAAAATGTGGTACAAAAGCTTTTGGCAAAAAAATCCACTGTATATACAGTTTCACCAATTGAAGTTGAAGGGGCAAAAAAAATTGAAACCCTAGAGGAATTAAAAAAAGTGAAACTAGATTTAATCGTCACTCTTGGTGGAGATGGAACAACTCTTCGAGTTTTTAGATATCTAGCAAATGAAACACCAATTCTAACAATCAATGTAGGAGGAAATAGAGGGATTTTAGCAGAAATAACAATTGAAGAATTTGATGAAGCAATTAATCAGATCTTAAAAGACAAGTTCTTCTTGGATAAAAGAACAAGAGTTGTTGCATCTTGTGGAGAAAAAGAATTCCCACCAGCATTAAATGAAATTTACATTAGTAGAACAAATCTAACTAAAACTGCAGAAATTGAAATAAAATTTCAAAATGATACTGTAAAACAAAAAATGGATGGTGTAATTATTGCAACCCCAAGTGGATCAACGGGTCATTCATTTTCATTAGGGGGTCCAATTTTGCATGAAAGTTTAGATGTTCTAATTATCACTCCTGTTGCACCAGTATACAGATTAGAGTCAATAGTGGTTCCAGATGAAAAGATTGAGATTATATGTTCTCATGATTGTAACATTGTAATGGATGCGCAAGTGGTTAAATCTGCAGGATATGGAGAAGCAATAATTATTAAAAAATACAAAAAACCAGCAGTCTTTGTAAGATTAAAAAAACGAGGGCTAAGACAGATGAGTAAACTTGGATTTTAGAATTCTAGATGCCAGTGCATTTTATGCAGGAGTTCCATTTAGATCATCTAATGATTGTTACACCACATCTCTTGTATATGATGAAATCAAACACATAAAGAAAAATCATGATGCACTTGGAACTTTACTTGAAACTAACAGGCTGAAAATTAGAGAGCCAGATAAGAAATCAACAGATATTGCAGTAAAGGCAGCAAAAGACACTGGGGATTTTCCACAATTATCAAAGCAAGATATTTCAATTATTGCATTGTGCATTGAAATGAATGGTGAAATAATTAGTGATGATTTTGCAATTTCAAATGTAGCAAAAAATCTAGATTTGAAAATTTCACCAATAATGACTCAAGGGATTAAAGATGTAGGAAAATGGGTTCATTATTGTCCAGGATGTAGAACTAACCATACTAGTGGAAAAGAGTGTCCAACGTGTGGAACCCCACTAAAAAGAAAATTACTCAAAGGGGAATCTCCTTCAGTACCACTCAACAAATGAGTTAATGATTATTGTATAATATCATATTATTGTACATTGAATTGGTTTGCATACCAAATACTGTTTGGCGAGCATTGGTTTTGACCAATTAATTTCTTTTTTTCTTTTTCCAACTATCATAATCTGAAATACATTTACTGCAAAGATAGGCAGGATCGCTGAGGAGATTAATGCTAACTTGTAGGTTATCTTTTGATTTACAGCACATACAAAATTTTTCTTTTGGTATTTCCTTTTTCACCATATTCGATTTAATCAATAGAAGCATAGACACTACTTTAATTTAGTCTCAAAAAGGATCTTTGTAATTTGATTAAAGATTCTGGGTTTGCACCCCAAAATGTGTTTTGTGAGTGTTGGTAAAGAATTCAATTAACGGTTATTGTATCAAATTATGAATCATGTAAAGTTTTTTGATTAGATTTTTTAAGAAATTTGCTTTTAGATTCTAACATTTTTTTGATTTTCTTTGCACGTGCATCTCCCAATCCTTCAACTTTTGCCAATTCAGAAGTTGTTGCAGTAAAAACTTTGAAAGGGGTTCCAAATTTTTCAAGCATCCTAACTGCAAATTTTTCTCCTATTCCGGGTAAACTACAAAGAACTGAAAGTTGTTGTCTTTCTAGATCAGAAGATTTTTTGATTTTTTTCAAATAAGGTCCCTTGGGAGAATCTTTTTTGGAACACATTGATACCAGTAATTTGGCTGTATGAGCTGCACTAGGAGTAGGAATTACTGGAATTTTAAAATCAAGAACAACAGTAGAGATTGCTCCATAAAATATCAGAGGGTTCTCAGTAATTTCTTCAATTTCATCAACATTTCCTTCAATTAGAACAATTGGATGTTGAAAATGTTCTTTGAGTCTAGAACATTGATCAAAGAGTCGTCCATCAAAAACAGATGACATTAGATCACGAATACTCTTTCTCTCTACAACAGTTTCTGGAGCAACGATATAATCACCTATTGGAAGTGTTTTCATCTCTAGATTCAAACCAACAGATTTTAGAAGATCAGGAATTCCACTTTTACGTTCTCGTTCATCTACTATAATTCGAAGATTTTCTAATTTCACTATAATACTTGTAATGATTTGTTAATATCTTATTGGAAATCTATGTGAGAAATTATTTTCTAGGATTATCAGCTTCTGCTGGAGGAGGATTTGTTGAACCACTTTTCATCATTTCAGTAATTTTTGATTCTTGTTCTTTAAGAGATTCTTTGACACGAGTTTCTTGTTTTTCAAGAACAGTTGCACGAGTTTTTGCCATCTCGTGTTTTTCTTCTAATTCACCAATTAATTCTTGTTTTGTTGATTTGATTAAGACTGTACCAGCATGTTTGAATACAGCATCACCATCTGTAACTTTTTTTAATTCCTCAAGAGCTTTTTCTGTTTCTGCTTTTTCCATTTCAAGATGTTGTTTTTGAGTCATTATTTGTTGGAGGTTTTGTTGAGATTGTTGTAATTTCATTAGTTGTTCTTGAAGCCATGGAGGCATTTGTCCTGCTGACATATTTATTCAAAAATTTTATTTCATTATATCTTTACCGATTCGATTGAATCATGACTAGCTTGGATTAGTCTAAGCGTAGAATTGAGATTTGCCCTCAAATGAGGCAAATGTTTGGATTCAACTGAGATGTTTATCTTTTCATTAAATTTTATCGTAGTCTTTACAGGGTTTTCTGGATAAAATTCATTATCAGTATTTACAGAATCATAAATTGCTTTTGTATTGTCTTTTGCATCAACAATAATTTTTGCACTATAGTTTAATGTCATATGCTGTTCCAGCCACTTTAAAGCTGCATTTTTTACAAGACCAAATACCTACAGCATCTCTGCCAAATGACTTTGATCCACATTCAGGGCAAATTCTTGTTTCTTTTAATTGAAGATGGATTTTTGTATACTGTTTTCTAATTTTAATTCCGTATCTTGCACCTAATCCTTTTAGTGATTTCTTTGCTTTTGCCATTTTACTGACCTCCTTGTTGGGCTGCTTTTAATTTTTCCCTAATTTGTGCTCCAACTTTAATTGAGATTTCTCCACATTTGACAATCTCATCTAAAGTAAAGCCATCATTTCCACCTTTTTGTAAGGCGCAAATGTTTCCATCAGAGTCAGTAGTAATTGTAACTCTAGCATCCATACTAGCCCATTCATCACCATTAGGATCAACTACTATGTGATTACCAATCTTTCCCATAGTTACAGATACTGGTATTGTGTTAATTGGCAATTGTGCTTCTTCACCTTCAACTAGAACTGGTTTCTCATCAGTCCAATTCCATTTTGGAGTTGTAGATGAAAGTAAGGCCATAGTTGCAGCATAAGAGCATGCATCAAAGAGATTACCATCATAATCAACTACAACGTTATCTGCAAATACACCAATGACTGATTTGTCTTGCTCAATTACTAGTTGAGATACATCAATCATGTGACTTTCTCTGATACCTCTATCAACTACTCGAGCTAATTCAATTACTGGTGGTTGTGGAGGTCCAGTCTCTACAGTTGGATGAGATAATGGTAATAGTTCAGCTGTACAGATGAAAAGACCTTTGTCACCAGTATCTGGGAATGGTCTATCTGGTTGAATTTTTACACCACATACAACTTCAGTATCACCTAGTCTGATTCTTGCAGAACCGTTTGCTTTAGGAATTGCATTAGTTTCAATTGAAATTTCTCTTGCTTCATCTAATGCTCTGCCATCTATTCTTTTTCCTTGTTCTAATAATTCAAGGATTTGATTTCTCTTTAATTCATCTAAAACTGAATGTGATGCCATAATCTAATCGCTTCCGTTTCCAAAGTATTTGTCATTGAGTGCTTTCTTTTGTAGGTCATAAACAAGTTTGCATCCTTCTACTCCAACTTCAACACATTTCTTGTATTCCTCAGGAGTTAGGACACCATCTAATTGTAGTAGTGTGATTTTTTCAAGACTTGGCATGTAACCAATTGGCATGTCTGCTTGACCTGCTTGGTCTTCTTCATTATTAACATCTAAAATTACAGTGTCTGCAACTTTACCAGCAGCAATTGCTGCAACCATATCTCTCATTGGAATTCCAGCATCTGCTAGTGCAACAGAAGCTGCAGTTAGGGCTGCACAACGGGTTCCACCATCTGCTTGTAAAATTTCAATAAATACATCAACTGCTGTTCTTGGGAATTTTTCTAACATAACTGCAGGCTCTAATGCCTCTTTGATTACTTTGGAAATTTCAATTTCTCTTCTTGAAGGAGCTGGGTTTTTTCTTTCACCAACAGAGAATGGTTCCATATGATATCTAACTCGTAAAATTCCTGTGTCAGTATCTGACATGTGTTTTGGATGAACATCTCTTGGACCAAATACACCAACTAGTATTTTATTATCGCCAAATTCAATGTAAGCTGAGCCATCTGCATTTTTTAATCCACCAGCTCTAATCATAATTCGTCTTGGTTCATCAACTTTTCTTCCGTCACAACGAATTCCATTTTCGTCCAGAAGGACCATTGTAGCTTCTCTTCCACCCATTATGATTCACCTTTTGATTCTAACATTTCTTTCACTTGATCAGTCAAATTAGCAACGTGTGCTTTCTCATCTACCATTTGAATGGCTTTTTTTGCCTTTAATAATCCCTCGGGAGACTCGCATGAAACTACAACCCATCCATTTTGACCGATTGTAACTGCAGCATTAGTTGCCATCTCTATAGTCTGAATCATAGTACCTCTTTTTCCAATTAGGCGTGGGACCTTGCTGGGAGATATTTTGACTAAGGCACCATTGTCTATTTTACCTAAATCTCTATCAGAAATTGTTACAAGGGGATCTCTTGTTCTATCAAAATTAGCAATTCTTGCAGCAACAAGATCACCTGCTTTTAGTTTTGAAGTAAGTTCATCAGCATGAGCAGAAAAGTCTCGTCCAAAAACATCTTGTGCTGGCAGGAATCCAACATAACATGAGTTAATGTCTAATTCCCAGGACAATGACGTATGGGAAATGACTTTGCCAATTACCAAGTCGTTAATTTTTGGAATATATTTTCCAGTTAACGGAATTACTCTAACTGAATCATCATAAATTTCAGAAATACCAATAGTTGTAGAAATTATCTTATTTCCTTCAAGTACAACATTTTGTTCAGGTCTAAAAGGTCCTGTAGTTACTAAATCGCCTGGAATAACGTATTTTCGCTTATTTTCCATTATTGAATTACCTCAACTGAAGCAGAGCCTTTGGTTATTGAACCCAATCTATCTATCACGTTTGGCCTTGCTGCAGCAGGTATTTCAAGTATTGCTTTTAGTGAACCATTATTTTGCCATTCTTCACTTTTTAGAGAGCCAACGGATTTGAGAACGGAATATGATTGAGATGCATATTGCGCAGGAATTGTAATCTCCAATTGGAGACTCTCAGATTTTAGAGCAATTATTGAACGTAATTTTTCAACAACATCTTTTACTTGTTCATCTACGGTTTTTTGAGGATCCACTGAAACTCGTGCATCTTTCATAGCTTGCTCAACTCTTACTGGAGGATGAGGCAAGTGTGTTTTAGGATCAACGTAGGTCTTTGCAATAAACTCAACAATCTGTTTTTTCTTTTCATCAATCATTTTTCGTCTTTGATCAGTTGTTAGATTAAGATCACCTTTCTGCATAATTATTTGAGCAATTTCAGTTTGATCTTCAGTTTTGAAAGCTTTTAGTAATTTTTCAGTTGTAGGTCTTGTACCTTTTCCTGAATCAGTGTAAATTTCCTCTGAAACCAAAACTGCAGAAATATCCTTTTTCTTGCCTAGTTTGTAATCTAATGCGGGGTCAGGCTTTACCATAATCTCAAATTTTTCGCCTTCAAAAGAATATCTCACTAATGTAACATCGACCATTTCTAAATTATGTATGATAATTTGGTATTTATCTATACGTAAAACTAGCTAGATATTTATGTGGACTTTGAAGATTTTGTTCAAGATTTGTCATCTCTAGAAGTAATTAACAAAGATAATCAAAAGATATCTGTAAAGCTAAAAGACGTTCCATTGCAGTATGCAAATGCACTTAGACGTATCTGTCTAAACGGGGTTCCAGTCTTTGCAATTGATACGGTAGATATTATTGAAAATTCTTCTGTATTACCAGATGAAGGATTGGCACACAGATTAGGATTAATTCCATTAAAAACTGACTTGTCTAGATTTAATGAACCATCCAAATGTGAATGTCAAAGTGAAACTGGTTGTTCAAACTGTAAAGTCATGTTAGTTTTAGACTCTGGGGACTCGGATGTAACAAGAACTGTTCTTTCAAATGAGATATCCTCTGAAGATGATTCAGTAAAACCAGTTTCAGATAAAATTGCAATTGTTGAATTAGCTCAAGGTCAAAGAATCAAAGTCGAATGTTATGCAAGACTAGGACGTGGAGCAGAACATGCCAAATGGAACTCTGCTAATGTTTCAATGCTTACTGAGACAGACAAAGAAAATGAAAGAATTCTTACCGTAGAATCAACTGGTGCCCTCAATCCTGAACAAATAATTCTTGAAGGAGTTAATGAAGTGAGTAACAGATTAGGTCAATTCAAAGACACGATAAACAAAATCGAAGAATAAACTAAGCATACACATTATATTTGGGTTTTAAACCGCATTATTCACATGACTAATCAAGTGGTTATCCGCATGGCCAAAGATCTAAAGAAGGCATCAACAAAAAATGATGCTCCAATTTGGGCAAAATTAGCAGAATATGCATTAAAACCATCTATTGCAAGAAGAGATCTCAACTTGAACAGAATCGGTCAACTAACAAAAGAAAACGATACAGTAGTATTTCCAGGAAAAGTTCTTGGAACAGGAAACATTCCTCACAAAATTACATTATTTTCATTTTCAATTTCAAATTCTGCAGCTAGCAAAATTATAGAAAACGGTGGAAAACTAATCAGTTATTCAGATCTAATTGAGCAGAATCCAACTGGAAAAGGAGTTGTATTACTTGGCTAATCAAGAAGCAGTTGTTAGAATTGATAGACCAATTGTAGTAGACGCTACAGACCACATAGCTGGAAGACTATCATCAAATGTAGCAAAATTACTCCGTAAAGGGAATAGAGTTTCCATTGTAAATTGTGAGAAAATCATGATAAGTGGTACTAGATCAAACATCATTCAAGAGTATAGAGAATTTTTAGAGATTAACAGTATTATCAACTACAAACACGGACCTGTGCACTACAGAAGACCAGATACAATTATCAGTAAAATGATTCGTGGAATGCTTCCACATGACAGAAAACCATCAGGTAAGCAAGATTATAGTAGACTAAGAGCTTACATTGGATCTCCTAAAGAATTAAAATCACTTGAAAAGATTCAATTTGAAAAAGCAAAAATTAAAAAATCTGCAGCAAACTATACCGAAATGGGAGAACTATGCAGAGTAATAGGGTGGACTGAATGACAACTCCAAAAACTGAAATTTATTTCGCAACTAGAAAGACAGCTAGTGCACATGTTTACATTACAAAAGGACAAGGTAAAGTTAGAATTAACAATGTTCCAGTTGAAATGATTCCACAAGAAACTGCTCGTGAAGTCATTTTAGCACCATTAGAAATCACAGGAGATTTGAGAGATAAAATTGATATTTCCGTTAGAGTGAGAGGCGGAGGCTTTATGGGACAAGCTAGTGCTGTTGCAACTGGAATCTCAAGAGCACTTACAGGATGGACGAAATCAAAAAAAGAACCAAAGGATCATCCATTCCCAAAATCTACTAGAGAAGACCTTAGAAAACGTATCACAGATTTTGATAAGTATCTAGTAAGCGGAGACGCCAGAAGAAAAGAACCAAAGAAATTTGGCGGACCTGGTGCAAGAAGAAGAAAACAGAAATCATACCGTTAGGCTGTGAAAGCTATAATTCTTGCAGGCGGCAAAGGAACTAGAGGCAAACCATACACTGAATATTTTCCAAAAGCAATGATACCAATCAATGATAAGCCATTGATTGACTATGTTGTGAAATACCTAAAATCATTTAATTTTGTAAATGAGATTATCATAGTTTCAGATTTTAACGGTCTAGGAAGACAAATCAAAAATTATTATGAAAATCAAAAAAATATCACTTTTGTTCAAGATTCACAAAGTGGTACAGGAGGGGATCTTCTACACATTGAAAAAAAACTCAAAGATGAATCAGAATTTGTGTTATGGTTTGTAGATAATTTGTGTGCAATAGATCTAAAAAAGATGAGAGAACAATTCAGGAGGAAAAATAGTTCTGCATGTATTGCAACTAGAACAAAAAGAAGAGAAGAGACAGGATTTGCAACAGTAGAAGATGGAATCATAAAAGAATTCAAAGAAAAGCCAGTAATGAAATTACAATTATCAGAATGTTTAGGAGTCTATATGCTTGGAAAGGAAGTCATTAAACGAATAAAGACAAAACGAAAACAAAAAGTGATCAATTTATCATATGATATTTTGCAACAATTATCAAAAGAAGGGAAGATAAGTGCTTTTGATATAGGAGATAAAGAATGGATAGATGCAGAATCTCCAACTATTTTAGAAAGAAATGAAAAAGCAGTAAAGAAAATTATAAAACAGATGGGACTTTAGACTCTTTTTCAAATTCAGAGATTTTGTCTTCATATTGAAAAGTTTGTGCAATATCATCCAAACCTTCTAAGAGAATTTTTTTCTTGTGAGAATCCATCTCAAAAGGAATTTCTTCAGAAGGGGTTTTGATGATTTGTTTTTCCAAGTCTACTTCAATTTCAGCTGTTTCTTTTTGTAGCTTCTCAACTATTTTTTGATTCAAAGAAATGGGTAAAATTCCATTTTTGAAACAATTACTAAAGAAAATATCTGCAAATGAGGGAGCAATAATAACAGAAAAACCATAGTCAAGTAGTGCCCATACTGCGTGTTCTCTGCTAGAACCACAGCCAAAATTATCTCCAGTCACAAGAATTTTGGAATTATCATATTTTGAATCATTTAAGACAAAATCAGGTTTTACATTCTCATTTTCATCATATCTCCAATTATAGAACAAGAATTTTCCAAATCCAGATTTTTGAACCAATTTCAAAAATTGCTTTGGAACAAGTTGATCAGTATCTACATTTACCTCATCAAGAGGAGTTATGATGCTTGTTATTTTTTTAAAAGGTTCCATTTTAATTCAAATCCATCTCTCTGACATCTACAAAGTGTCCTTTGATTGCAGCAGCTGCTGCCATTACTGGACTTACTAAATGAGTTCGTCCACCAGTTCCTTGTCTTCCTTCAAAATTTCTGTTTGATGTACTAGCACATCGCTCACCAGGAGATAAGATATCAGGATTCATTCCAAGACACATGCTACATCCAGCTTCTCGCCATTCAAAATTAGCATCAGTGAAAATTTTATCAAGACCCATCTCTTCAGCTTGCTTTTTTACCATCTGAGATCCTGGAACAACCATAGCTCGAACTGTTGGTGAAATTTTTTGTCCTTTAATTATTTTAGATGCTTCGATAAGATCTTCTAGTCTTGCATTTGTACATGAGCCAATAAAGACTCGGTCAATTTTGATTTCTTCAATTGGAGTTCCGGGTTTAAGATCCATGTAATCAAGTGCTTTTTCTGCACCTTTCTTTTGATTAGCATCACCTTTGGAAAATTCATCAGGAGATGGAACTGAATCAGTAACATCAACAGTCATTCCAGGATTTGTTCCCCAACTAACTTGTGGTGCAATACTATCAATGTGCAAAATGAATTGTTTCTCAAATTTTGCATCACTGTCTGTTTTTAGATTTTCTCTCCAGTAATCTACAAGGGATTCATAGTTTTTTGGAGTATATTGTCTGCCTCGAAGATAATCATAGGTTTTTTCATCAGGAGCAATTAGTCCTGCTCTGGCTCCAGCCTCAATGGACATATTGCAAATAGTCATTCGTTGCTCCATGGAAAGATCCTCAATTCCCTGACCTCTATACTCAATAACAGTACCAGTTCCTCCCCCAGTTCCAATATTTTTGATAATTGATAGTACTATATCCTTGGCAGTAACTGCATGAGTGTTCTTTCTTTTTCCCTCAATTCGGATTTCAAATGGTTTTGGTTTTTCTAGCCACAATGTTTGAGATGCCAAGACATGCTCAACATCACTAGTTCCAATTCCAAAAGCTAGTGCCCCAAAAGCTCCATGAGTTGATGTGTGGCTATCGCCGCAAACTATTGTAGAGCCAGGCAAAGTAATTCCCAATTGAGGACCAATTACATGAACAATTCCTTGGTTGGGGCTGTTAATATCAAATAGTTTGATTCCAAAATCTTTGCAGTTTTTTTCTAATGTTTGAATTTGAACTGCAGATGTTTGGTCCAATATTGGAAGAGACCTGTCATTTGTTGGGACATTATGATCCATTGTAGCAATAGTAAGGTCAGGACGTCTAACTTTTCTGTTATTCATTCGTAATCCATCAAATGCTTGAGGAGATGTTACCTCATGTACAAGATGTCTATCAATATAGATTAAAGATGAGCTGTTTTGTTTTTCAACAACATGAGTATCCCAAATTTTTTCAAAAAGAGTTTTTCCCATTTTAATCCTGATCTGGCTTGTACTTGAAAAGACCGCCTGCAGCAATAATCTTTCCAATAATTTCTGAAAAAGGTTTCATTTTGTATGTCTGATTTTTAGTGATATTTTTTATTTCATTAGTAGAAATATCAATGTCAATTTCATCACCTTCTGAAATTTCATTGTATGCATCTTCATCAATCTCAATTGGCAACAAAAATGCACCATCAACTGCATTTCTATAAAAAATTCTTGCAAAGGATAATGCAAGAACCGCCTTTATTCCAGAATGAGATAAAGCAATAGGTGCATGTTCACGAGATGAACCACAACCAAAATTTTTTCCAGATAAAATAAAATCACCTTCTTTTACCTTAGAGTGAAAATCAGGATCCAACCCCTCCATAGCATGAGTAGCAAGTTCTGCATAATCATGCACTTTGAGATATTGACCTGGAATTATTACATCAGTGTCAATGTTGTCTTGTGCATATTTTATGATATTTCCCTTCATTTCAAGTCCCTCGGATCAGTAATTTTTCCTGTAACTGCTGATGCTGCAGCCACTAAAGGAGATGAAAGATATGTCTGTGATTCAACATGACCCATTCTTCCTGGGAAGTTTCTGTTTGTAGTACTGATACAGATTTCATCTTTTGCCAAGACACCCATATGAGCACCACAACACGCACCACATGTAGGAGGTCCTACTGTTACACCAGCATCTAAGAAAATTTTCAATAGTCCATTTTCCATAGCACGTTGATAAATTGAAATTGCGGCAGGCAAAATTTCAGTTCTAATCTTTACTTTTCTTCCTTTAAGGATTCTTGCTGCTGCTTCCAAATCTTCGTATTTTGCACCAGTACAAGAACCAATGTATGATTTATCTAATTCAACAGATGGTGCCTCTCCTACTACACAAGTATTTTCAGGTGAAAATGGTTTTGCAATAGTAGGTTCCATCTCTGAACCTTCAAACTCAAATGTTTTAGCATATTCTGCATCAGCATCACCATTAATCAAATTAACATTTGTTGCCCCGCGACTTGTAAGATAATCTACAACTTTTTGATCGGGTTCAACAATTCCATTTTTTGCTCCAGCTTCTGTAGTCATATTACATAATGTCAATCTACTTTCTACAGACATTTCATCAATTCCACTTCCACCAAATTGCATAGTTCTATATGCACCGCCATCAGTTCCTATTTCTCCAATTATTTTGAGAATCAAGTCTTTGGCCATAACATGTTCTGGTAATTTTCCATTTAGTTTAAAGTAGAAAGTTTCTGGAACCTTAAACCAAATTTTTCCATTCAATAAAACATATGCAACATCAGTATGTCCTAATCCACATGCAAATGCACCTAAAGCACCAGTTGTGTTTGTGTGAGAATCACCTCCAACATAAACATCACCAGGCATTACCAATGCTTCTTCATGAGATAAAGTATGACAGATTCCGTATTGTCCCATACCATATTTGAAATGCTTTTCAATTCCATAATTTTTTGTAAAGTTTGATAATTTGACAATATTTTCTGCAGATACTTTTTCTGCTGAGGGGACAAAGTGATCTTCTGCTACCCAAACTTTGGTAGGATCCCATAATTTATCAACTGAAATTCCTTGTTTCTTTAGTTTATCAAAGACCTTGATGACACCTGGTCCTGATACATCATGAACCATTACCTTGTCAACATTTGCAAAAATAACATCATCTGGAGAAACCGTGGATTTTCCAGATGCACGGGCAAGAATCTTCTCTACAATGTTCATAATCGAAAAAGCTTGTTCTACAGATTAAAAGCTTTTCAGAACAATAAAAAAGAAAAAGAACACTCAGAATGTTGTGCAACTAACGGTTTTACCACTTTTGGCAGAGAGAATGGAGGAAAAATTTGATGTTTTTGAGGCATTATTGGAGACATTAGAAAAAAACAATACAAAATTGCAAGATGGTGATGTTTTAGTTATTTCAACAAAATATATCTCAAATTCACAAGGAAGGATTATCGAACAACAAAAAATCAGAGTTTCAGATAAAGGTGAAGAGATTTCAAAAAAGTTTCAGCTAAAACCCGAAATTGCAGAAATCATTATCAGAGAATCAGATAAAATTTTTGGAGGCATTGGAGGATTTGTAATTGCGTCATCAGATAATGTAATGGCGCCAAATGCTGGAATTGACAAATCAAATGCAAAAAAAGGGAAAGTGATCCTATATCCAATAAATCCATATCTTATTGCAGAACAGATTCGAAGAAAGATTTTCTTAAAGTTGTTAATTCATGTTGGAATAATTCTAGTAGATAGCAGATTAATGCCAGCAAGGATTGGAACATCAGGAGTAGCAGTTGCATGTTCTGGAATTGAGCCAGTTTTTGATATGAGAGCAAAAAAAGATCTAGATGACAATCCACTAAAAGTAACATTTCAAGCAGTAGTGGATAATCTTGCAACAATTGCAAATCATAAGATGGGTGAAGGGGCAGAATCAAAACCATTTGCAATAGTTAGAAATTCAGGTGCAAAGCTAACGGATAGAAAAATTAATCCTTCAGAGATGGCAATATCTCCAGATCAATGTGTATACGTAAGAGGATTATCAAATTCTACAAATAATTAGAATTCTAGTTAGTTCTGCTTTAAATATAGGTATTTTGGTGGACAGACAATGGAATATCTTACTACATATCCTAAAACAATTTCATTTCTTGATGGATTAAAACACAAGATTGATGTAGATAGTAAGGAGGGAGTTGAACAACTTCACATTGTAGTAAAGAAGAGTTTTGAAGAATTAATGAAAATTTTTACAGAAGAGGGATTTACCAAAGTAAAATTTGAGCATAAACAACCAGAACAAATTGGAAATGGACTTAATCTAAAATTAAAAAAACCGTGGGAGATGCACGTTAGAATGGTTGATCTCAAAAAAGGATTAATTGGAATTCATGCAGAAGTAGAAGTTTCAAGAGACTATCTTCAGCATCTTTTCTCTCAGAGAACTCCAGTTGTTTATGAAGTAGAAGAGATTCTAAAAAAATACCAAATAGAGTATAATATTTGGCATGATAGAATCAAAAAAAATGTCAATGCAATTGTAGATAACTATAAAGTTAAACTTGCAACACCAAGTCTTCCAGTATTTGCATGGAAACCAATGTTATTTGTAATTGGAACAATCGCTGCTTTTTATGGTTGGAAATATTTCAACACAATATGGTAGATTAAACGCCTGAAGTTTCAGCTTTACTTAATTCTAAAAATACCTTATCGCCAACTGAAAGACCCATGTCTTTGTATTCATGCATTTCAAGTTTCAATTGAGTAACGCCACCTTGCATTCCCATACCACCCATTCCAGACATCATTTTGTTTAGATCTTTCATCATATCATTCATGTTTGAAAATCCCATAACTTTAGGAGTGCCAAAAGGAGATTGTGGATTTTGAACTCCTTCTTTAAGATCTTTAATTGATGATAATGAAACCACCACATATGGAGCACCATCAGGGGCAGCATCAATGCTTTTTACGACAAATTCTTTCTTCATATCTGAAATTATCAATCATTCCCATATAATTTTAATTTTAAGATGAATTTGACCTAATATCGTGCTTGAAGCTTTAATTACAATTTTTAGGATTTTAAATTATTGCCAGAAAGTCTGAAGACAAAATTACAGTATTATGGAATTTCACCATGGGAAATTGAAGTTCTGTATGGATTTCTAAACTCTCATTTTACAATAATTCAAGATGAAATTGAAGTAAATGATGATGATTTTGTAAGCTCCCTAGACATGGAGATTCCTCTTGGATTTAATGAAGAATTTTTCCAATGGTTTGATTTCAAACGTTGGGAAAAAGTCAAAGCAATTTTCAAAGAAATGAAGCGTAGAAGAGGTAGCGGTAATGCTCTAAAAATTAAAATCAATTTTTCTGGAAATCCAAGGATTATTTTTATTATTGATATTGAGGATAGCCAGTGGTTTGATAATGCTGTAGAGAAAATTGATTTTGTTTTGGAATTATTGCCATACCATTTAGATCCTCAAAAACTACCATCAGAAATTTCAGAAATAACATACAGATTCGATGTAGAATCAGTTAGATGGCGTCTTAGCACTGCAGCATCAAAAGATAAGGAATATTCTTTCAGAGGAGATTCTTGGAAAGAGATTACTTGAGATCTTTTTGTAGCGGTTCTAGTAATTCATGAAGTTCTTTGTATTTTGATTCTAGAAATTCCAAAGCATTATCTAATTTCTTAGATTTTCCGTACTTGTAACGAATAAGTTCACGATGATGCCAGTATGTTTTTTCTTCATCAACTGAGAGAGTTGTAAAATAATCTGTTCCTTTCAAATTATCAGGGAGTTTTACATCATGAGGAAATAACATCTCTACAATAAACCACTCATCGCCATCAGGATAATCAGAACCAGTTTCTACATCAAAAAATACATGAAGTAAATCTGATTGCATTAGACCATCATCATTTATGGATGGATGTTTTATTGATGATTTTTGAAAATCTAGATTAACTAATTGTGGTTCAAAGAAACCTTTGATAATCGATTTTCGAAATATTTTATTTGCCTCATTGATATTCAAATGCAAAGTATTATTCGATAAAACTAGCCTATAACTTCTTAGGTTTAAGATATGAGTTACACTTCTAGAGAATCTAATATCTTTGAAATATCAGTATTTGATTGACCGTTTTTGGAGATGTTTTGTTTTGCAGGAGGATTTTCTACATAATTTGGAATTTTATCTTGCAATCTTTCAGTATAAGGAGAAATCATATCATTTTTGTAAAATACTCCTATAGGTATTGAATTTCCCCATTCAAGTGATTTAATGAGAGATTGAGATAATTTTTCATTTTTTTCTGCTTCTGAATCATAATGAACTACTGGATCAAATCCTCTATCTTCTAGTTTATAGATTCTAGAATGTCGTTTTTGTGCCTCTTCAACTAAATCAACTCCAGCATACCAATCTCTAGTATTAAGATCGTTGTATGTAGGACATGGCTGTAAAACATCCAAAAAAGACAATCCTTTGTGTTGTACTGCCTGAACTATCAAGTCTTTGAGATGTCTAACATCATAAGAATAACCACGTGCAACAAATGTAAAACCACTTGCAACTGCTAATCCAATTGGATTGACATTATAATTTGTATTTGGAGATGGTAGTGATTTTGTCTGTTCTCCAAGTTTCAGAGTAGGGGATGCCTGTCCTTTTGTTAAACCATAAACTCCATTATCAAAAATTATGTATGTCATGTTTACATTTCGTCTACCAGCAGCAACAAAATGACCAGCACCAATTCCTAAACCATCACCATCACCTCCTACAGCAACAACAGTCATCTCAGGATTTGCAATCTTGGCACCTTGTGCAAATGTCAAAACTCGTCCATGTAATGTATGGATACCATAAGTATTGATATAATGAGAAGTCTTTCCAGAACAACCAATTCCAGAAAATATTACAGTCTTATCCCTTTGAACACCCATCTCAGCTAATGCCATTTGGATTGCATTAACAATTCCAAAGTCTCCACATCCTGGACACCAATCATTGTGCACTTGTGTTTTGTAGTCAGCTAGTTTAAGCGCCATGCATTAGAACCTCCCGTTTGTTTGCTTTGTTTTGTACAATTTTCTTAAGTGAATCATAAACTTCAGTACTAGTCATTGCTCTTCCGGTATATTTTAGGATAAAGTAATCAATATCACGTCCAATATTTTGCTTGAAAATTTTTCCTAGTTGACCTGATTGGTTTGCTTCAACATCGATTACTGTCTTGACGTCTTTTAGCAACGAGTTAACATAAGCAGTTGGGAATGGATGTAATAATTTTAATTGAATAAATCCAATTGAGATTCCTTCTTTTTTGAGCATTCCCAAGGCATCAAGAATAGGGCCCTTTGCTGAACCCCATGAGATAACAGTATAATCTTCTACTCCAAATGAAACTACTTGCTCTACTTCGGGAATTTTTTTAACTATCAAATCAAGACGGGACATTCTCTTATCCATCATATTTGCACGTAAAACCGGATCTTCTGAGATGTGGCCAGTTTCATCAGATTCATCACCAGTATTCCAAAATATTCCATTATCAATTCCTAATCTGGAACGAGGAGATATTCCATCATCTGTAAACTCAAATCTTCTATAGCCATCATCGACTTTCTCTAAGAGTTTGCCTCTATCAATTGAGATTTTTTCGGGATCAAATCTTTTGCAGGTAATAACTGAACTTGCAAGAAATTTATCCATTAGATGAATAACAGGAACTTGAAATGTATCTGCATAATTAAAGCAGTTACAAGTATCATAGAAACTCTCTTCAATATCACCTGAAGCATAAACAATTTTTGGAAAATCACCATGTCCTGCAAATACTGAGAAAAGTAAATCATCTTGACCATGTCTTGTTGGAAGACCAGTAGATGGTCCACTTCGTTGATAATTAGTTATTACAATAGGGACTTCATTGATTCCTGCCCAACCCAAAGCTTCAGTCATCAATGCAAATCCAGGACCAGAAGTACATGTTGCAGAACGAGTTCCAGTTAATGCTCCACCAATAGTCATTCCCATTGCACAGATTTCATCTTCAGTTTGAATGACAGCAGTAGAACCAGGTCTATCTTCTGTTATTTCTAAAATTTCATTTGATTCTAGAAATACTGATTCATCAGAAGCTGGAGTAATTGGATAGTAAGGTTGGAATCTGCAACCACAAACCATCTTTCCTAGTGCAGTGCCTTGAAATCCTTGAACCAAAAGAGTTCCAGGTTCTTTTTCTGTTCCAGACAACAAATGATTAAAACTTTCAAACTTGGCAGTAGCATAGTTATATGAATAATTTGCAGTTTGTTGGTTAAGTTCTGCAATTTCTGGTTTTTTTGAAAAAATTGATCCTATTGTTTTTTGTAATGAATCAGGAGGCATCTTAACTAATCCCAAAGACAAAGAAACACCAATCACATTAAACATTCTAACCAATCCCTTTAGGCGAGGATTCTCAGTTTCTTCAGCAAGGTTTGCAAGAATTGATTTGAAAGATACTGGGAATAGGGAAACACCTTTCTCTTTTGCAATCTCCAAAACTCCTGCAATTGTAAATGGTTTATTTTTTGATTCTAAATCTTTGTGTAATCTTTCTTTGAATGGCGCATCAAGGGTATGTACATCATCAGTTTTTGTTTTCTCTAAATCAGAATCATAGATTATACCGCCTCCAGATATTACCTCATCAAAATGACGAAAAATTGTTTCAGCATCAAATGATGCCATCAATGTTACATCATTAACATTTGAATGAATTTTTTTATCAGCAATTCTAACTGTAAAGTAGCTGTGCTCGCCTTTGATATTAGAATAGAATTCTCTTTTTCCAAATACCTGGTAACCCATCTCAGCACAAACACGTGAAAAGATGTTTGCGCCTGACTCGACCCCACTTCCTTGTGGACCTCCAATTAACCATGTAAAATCAACTGAACTCACACTAAGTCACCTTTTTGAATAATAATTATCTGTTTTACCAAAATCAGATCAACCTCCAGTTGCTGCGTCAAATAAAGCACATTTGCATTCGTCACGCTCTCCACAATAAGGACAGACACAAACACACTTTTCAATAGGGTTTGCACATTCCACACAAATAGCAAACTCTTCTTCTTCAACTTTAGAAGACATGTTGATTTTACAAAGAAATCGTATAAATGGTTTGAGATAAATCTCAGGTTAATGAAAAAGAAAGTGTTTCTTACAAGAAGACTGCATGACTTTGCATTAAAGGAATTAAGAAAAAAATACCAAATACAAGTTCATTCTGGAAAAATTCCTATTCCTCAATCAAAATTGCGATCAAAAATAAAAAAGGTAGATGGACTAATCTGTTTTCCATATGATATTATCAATAAAGATACCATAAACTTGGCTGAGAATCTAAAAGTGATTAGCACCTATAGTGTTGGTTTTGATCATATAGATACTAAACATGCCAAAAAAAAGAAAATTCGTGTAGGGTATACTCCTGAGGTGTTAACTGATGCAACAGCTGACTTGGCATTTGCATTGTTAATTGATGCATTAAGAAGAGTTTCAGAAGGAGACAGAACTATCAGAGATGGGAAATGGAAAGTAATCTATGGAGCATTTGATTATGTGGGATTGGATCTTCAAGGCAAAACACTTGGCATTTTGGGTCTGGGTAGAATTGGAGGAACTCTTGCCAAGAGAGCCAAAGCATTTGATATGAAATTAGCATATCACAACAGAAATCGAATTTCTAAGACCAAAGAGAAAAAATTAGGAGTAAAATATGTCTCATTTGAAAAACTAATCGCTCAAAGCGATATTATTTCAGTTCATGTTCCACATACAAAACAAACAGAACACATGTTTGACATGAAAATTTTTAGAAAAATGAAAAAATCAGCATTTTTGATAAACACATCAAGAGGAAAAATAGTCAATGAGAAAGATCTTGTTACAGCATTAAAGAAAAAAATGATTGCAGGTGCAGGATTAGACGTATTTGATGCTGAACCAATTAGTAAAAAACACCCATTAGTAAAGTTACAAAATGTTGTTTTGGCACCACACATAGGAAGTTCAACTGAGGAGACAAGAGCTAAAATGGCTAAAATTACTGTAAAGAATCTGAATCTTGGGATAAATGGAAAAAAACCGATCTATTCAGTAGGGTATTGATTTTCACGCATGAAACACTAGACAAAGTAATGTGCAGTTTTTATATCTAAATTGTAAACTAGTATCAGATTGAAAAAATTCAAACATACAAATGAAGAATTAGAATTAGCTAAACTCCAATCTGAAAAAGAAAAGAAGAAGAAAGAAACAGAATAATATTTTTTCTCCTTGTCTTTTTCAGACAAGGTTTTTTTTAAAATTTAATTTTAGAAGAATACTTTTGTTTTAATTCATCATAAACTTTTTTTCGTTTAGGAATTAGTGTTTTAGATTCATCATACATTTTTGTAAAAAATGCTGCTAAAACACGCTCCTCATTTTTATTATAAAATCTCACACTAAAACTAGTACGTTCAGGTTTTTCTTCTTCTACAAATTCAGCAGATTCTATCAATTCTGAATCAACATGCATGTGTGCAGGTCCATCATTATCACCAATAGTAATCCATTTTTCTTTTTGTCGGATACTAAGAGAGTTACTTCTAATTTCACTTGTGGCACCACCACTTTTTACGATAAATAAAACATCATCATTTTGGACTATATCAGATAGCAATTCTAAAAGCAACAACAACTATTGAAAGTGAAATTATTTCAATTTTTGGAGCGATTCATGTCAATTTGGACAAAATCATCTTCATCTCCGTGAATACAATCAGTTCCAACTGCTTTGACAGGTGAAAAAGTGATTTTACCATCATGAACTTTGCCTTCAGTTTGAAGAATTCCAATTTTACCAGATACAATTTGTTTATGTTTTTCACAGGTCACTCCAACCATGTATTCTTCCTTATCAGCAATAATAGATACAATGAATTCTGGTGGATTGACACATTGTTTTCCCTCTTCTGTCACTGAACACTTGTCAGGAAGCATAATCAAATTTTGATTATTATAGGATATTAAGCTTAATTTGAAGAGATTCATAATTGAAAATAGTAATTGGTTTTATCTATTGTGAACACTATAGTAGTGTAGAGACATGAGTACAATGCCAATATCTGAGCTTTCACTTGAATCATTATTTGGAGATTCTTTAACAGCATCACTTTGTGTCAATATTGAAAAAGGCACTGAAACGTGGGTTGCAACAGGAATGTTAGTTCAACAACTAGAGTCATTTACTGATGCAGTAGTTGTACGTGAAAATGACAAACCAATAGGTATTGTGGGAGGAAAAGACATCATAGTTCCTCTTGTAGATAATCCAAGCTCAAGTTTGTTTTATGATACCAAAGTAGAAGATGTGATGGAAAATAGATTCCCAACAGTTACTGAAAAATCTACACTCAAAGAATTAATCGAATATTGGAAGCAAACCAGAAGGGCATTTGCAGCAGTTCCAAACGAGTTTTCAGATTATTCGTCATTATCGGCAAAAAAAATGCTTGAAGTTGGAGTAAAAGTCAAAACTGAGATGTCTATTTCACAACTACCTAAAAAGAAACTCATTACATTTGATGAGAAATACACCATAGGTGATGTTCTTAATTCTATGTTGGAAATCAATGCAAGAAGATTGTTTCTTGCTGATTCAAACAAATTTATCAATGACAGAATAATTCTTCAAAAAATTACAGATGAACTAAAGTGTCTTAAAGAAACAGAAAATTTCATGGACTTGTCAATTAATGAATTTAATCTTGAAGAAGCAAGGAGGATTACAGATGATTTAACAATTCAAGAAATTTCAAAAATCATGTATAAAATGGAGCATCCAAGTGTATTATTTCAGGATCAGATAATCACACCTTGGGACATATGTCAAATTTTACTATCAGAGAATATTACAGAATATGAAAATTAAAAAGAATCAATAATTTCTTCAAAATTCCAAAAAGATTCTTTTAGTTTTTGAGAATATTTCAAGAATCCTTTGTCTTGTAATTTTTTTACAAGAAATGCAGAGTATGCAGGGGCGCCAGTAGCCCCAGGGGAATTATAGTTTACAATGTGAAAAGAGTTTTTACCTTCAAGTTCCAAAATATCTTTAACAAACTCACCTTTTGGAGAAATAACAGGCGTTCGTATTCCTGCTGTTCCATGTTTGGTAAAATATTCAGGTTGTACTTTTGGAATAAATTGTTGGACTCGATGAACCATTGCAGTTTTTGAAACAGAACTAAGAAACTCTTTTGAAAGCATTGCCAAGAAACTTCGGTTAGTTAACAGACGTCTAACGTTTCCTCCAAATATTTCTCGTATCTTAGAGACTGCAGTGTTTAGCTCTCCTGCATATCCTTCATATGTTTCAGGTGTGGCTACAGGCACTGCATTTGGTCCAATTTCGGTGGTTCCATTAGATCTTTTAATCCAGTGAGGATCCAAGAATGGAAATTCAGAAAATCTTGCTACAGTGTAGATATTTGTTTGAACCAAATCAGTGTAAGATTGATCAGCAATCCAGTATTCTCCTCGGAAATGAAGATCATCGTATTCGTTTGCTAGATTACATTGTTTTGCAATATCTAGCGAGTTGCCACCAGAACAGTTTATCATAAATTTTGCAGTCAAAGTAGAATTATCTGAAAAAGTAATTTGTGGATCTGAATTGTCACTAACGTTCAAAACCTCTTTGTTGAACAAAAAATCTGTTCCGTTGTTTTGGGATTCTTTTTGTAACTCTTTTGTGAGAATTCCAAAATCTGTGGAGACATCTCTTGTGCAGTTAAGACCAGAATAAGCATGCAAATTGGATTCTTTTTGTGTAAGACCTTTTGAATCAAGCAACTCAAATTGGTTTTCGGGAATTCCGTTTTGTTCAGACCATTTCATGTATTTTTCCAAAGTTTTGTGTTGTTTTTCATCAGAAGCAACTTCAATTGTTCCAACTTCAAACCAAGGAAGATCTTTTTTCTTTGCAAAAGATTCCCATAAATCATGAGAAATCAGAGATGATACGGCAGACGTTCTTCTTTTTTTAGGATCTAGATAAAAGGGTGAATGGACAACGCCTGTATTTCTACTACTAGTGTGCTTTGCTGCAGCATCTTCTTTTTCGATAACACAGACATTAAGATCATAAAGTGCAGATAACCAATATGAAATAGATGTTCCTAAAATTCCTGCACCAGTTATGGCCACATCATATTTTTTCATCATAAAGATTATGGTTTCTAGCCATTAATGGATTTGGAAATGGTGCTGTGAGGGCGATTTGTCAGATCACATTGACACTCTGACTAGAGTTAGGCACAAGAATT
>JBHHVF010000009.1:0-36492 GCA_046754145.1 Candidatus Nitrosopumilus sp. | reverse complement strand
AGCTCCAAAGAGAAAAGCAGCAAAACGCAAAGCTCCAAAGAGAAAGGCAGCAAAACGCAAAGCTCCAAAGAGAAAAGCAGCTAAAAGAAAAGCAGCTCCAAAGAGAAAAGCAGCAAAACGCAAAGCTCCAAAGAGAAAGGCAGCAAAACGCAAACGTCGTTAAACTGTCTTCGCTTACTTTTTTCTAATTCCTATTTTATTATATTTCAAAACTCGAGTTTAGAAACATTCTAAATTGTTAGTCTTGCATCTTTAATTCTGGTAAAACAAAAACTTTTTTTGGTTTGATTTTCAGAATTATTCTTTTTTCATCATCACGTTTAAACGGATAATGTTGACGACCCATGTATTGTTGTGTAAGCTTGTCTGCATGTTTGTATTGATAATCAGGAATCAATTCTTCAACGGTTCCACGAATTGTTGTCATGTCAAGTGGGTTGTCTTTTGATACAACTGATACTGCAACACGAGGGTCACGTAAAACATTTTTGTGTTTTATTCTTCCTTCAGCAGTATTTACCAAGATGAATCCATCTTCATAGTTTGCCCAAACAGGAGATACTTGTGGAGAGCCATCTTTCATCACAGTTGCAATAAAAACAAGATTCTTTTCAGAAAATAGTTTTACAGACTTTTCTTCCAATATTTTTCATCTTATTTTTTAGAAGACTTTTCAAGTACGTTGGTCATGGCTCGATTCATAATCTCCATTACAAGGTATTGAGAGTATTCTGTAGACTTTTTGCTCTTTGATTTGGTTTTTGGCTTCAAATTTGTGAGAATCTTTTCGATTTTGCTTGATGTATTATCAATAACCTTGGAATATTTTGAATCAAAATCTTCAGGAGTCTGAAAATCCAAGAGTTTAGTGGATGTGCTATAATATTTTGTTATTGCACCTCGTGATTCTTCAATTTTGACGATCTCAATTAATCCAGATTCTTTTAGAATATCCAGATGATGACGGATTGTTGTTAGTGCTTTTTTGTATCCTGCTTTTTTTAGGGCATTAGTTATTTGCTCTGCTGAAAGTGATTGACGGTATAAAATTTCGACAGTTTTAGCTCGTACAGGGTCTTCAATTGCACGTGCATGCTCCATACTGGTGGTAACAATACGATTTACTTTGATTTGTTTTTCTAGTAACGTAGACATACTGAGATTACCTTTCTATCTGATCTAAAAGATCCTTGTATCATATTTTTTTGTCTAATCGCATCAATTTTTTTTTGTTTCAATAAAATTCATACTGCTACCAAAATCATTGTAACTGATACAATATTTCTTGTAACATATTCAATAATATTGATACCAATACAATGAACATTGTAACGGTTTTAGAAATTTTGTAAAATATCAAAAAAAGGCAGCTCTGAGAAATAATGTCTGCAAATAGCGTATAAGACACTATTTTGTCAAATAATCAAAAATGTAATTCGAGTTAGAGAATAGTTGTTGTACGTAAAAAACGATTAAGAGTTTGATGCAGATACTATTGCTTGTTTAATGTCAGCTGTACTACTATTGAATACTTCGGAAATTGAATTCATCATTTCAAAAGTTGATTCAGCATTTGTTACTTGTTCAGTATCAGTTAATTTGTTTTTTAGATATTCAGTTGATTTTACAATAAATGAATGATAAACCATTCCAAAGATACAATCATCAGAGTTTACATCCCAGTTTGCAGAGTTTACCATGTTTGTATAAGATGGAATTTGATTGATTACAATGTTTAGTAATGTTTCAAGTTCTTTTTTATCTTCAGAGTCCATGTTATATCAACGGTTTTGGGATTAAAGAGTATTTCCAGTTAATTTCTCATATGCAATTACATAACGTTCTGTCATCTTTGCAATTATCTCTTCAGGAATTTCTGGTGCAATTGGTTCTTTTCCTTCATTGCGTGCATCATCAAATTGTTTTTGGTATCCATTAGCGGTTAGCCAATCACGTAAAAGTTGTTTATCGTAGGCTTCTTGAATTTTGCCTACCTCAAAGGATTCTTTTGGCCATAACCGATACTCATCAGGACCAATCGAATCACCCAAAGTAATCTCTCCATTTAAAATTCCAAACTCTAATTTTAAATCAGCCAGAATAAATCCAACACTATCAGCAGTGTCTGCCATCTTTTTGTAAATTTCAATCGAAGTTTTTTCTAACCAGTTGTATTGCTCTTCAGTCACTAAATTCATTTCTAATGCTTTTGCCTTGTTTACAGGAATATCGTGTTCTGATTTGGTAGTAGGATCAAATATTGGTTCAGGGAGTTTTGCAGCTAATGTAGTATCAGTACCATCAGGCACTGTTACTTGCCCATTTTTCCATCTACTCACCAAACTTCCATAGAAATAGCCTCTAACGACGCATTCTATTGGAAGCATTTGCATCTTTTTTACAACAATCTCAGTATCTGATTCACGTCGAATGAAATGATTTGCTACAGGTAATTCACTAAACCAAAATTCTGCAAATTTGCACAGAATTTCACCTTTTCGTGGAATATCTTGCTTGAATTTGACATCATATGCAGAGACTCTATCAGAAAATTTGAAGAGGATGGTGTCTTCATCTACATCGTAAATGTCCTTTACTTTTCCACTTGTAAGAAACTTCAAACAATCACACTAGATTTTGATGGAATTTAACTGATAGGAAAAAGGTCAAGAACCCATCATGCCCACCATCTTTGGCATTTCACGATATGCTTTGTTTACAAAGATATCATTATCAGCACTAATCATTACAAATTCCATAGAGTTTTCAGGAGGAGGAGAAACTATAATTTTTTGTCCCGCTTTGAGAGTTCCAAGATTAAGTGTATCACCTTCTCCAAAGTTTACATGAACGTTAGTTAATGGTTGAGAACCAGTATTTTGAATTGTTACTCTTCCCATAACAAACAGACTTTGTTTATCTAAAATTGGGTCAACAAATATATCATAATCTTGAGTAGAGACAGATAGTTTCAAAATATCAGCACCAAAAATTATACCCATTATTCCAATTGCTCCTACTATAATTGCAATAAGCATAGTGTATTGTTTCATGGATTGTATGTTGTTTTTCTAATAATTAAGATTATTTTATGTCAACACCATTCCAAAAGGCTACCATTCCTTTAATCTTCATGGCAGCATCATTTGGTTCTGCATAATACCATGCACAGTCTTTGTTAGTTTTTCCATTTACAGTGACTGAATAATAATTTGCCATTCCTTTCCAACCACAAAAACTAGTTTGATCAGTCTTTTGAAAATATTCTTGTTTTATTGAATCAAATGGAAAATAGTGATTCCCTTCAACCACAACAGTGTTTTCACTTTCTGCGATGACAACATCATTCCAGATTGCTTGCATATTCATCAACTCAATTTATTCTATTTAAAAAAATATCCTAATCGCCTTTCATCTCTTCTCTGCTTCTAAATTCAGGCGTAATTCCAAGAGAATCGTAATTTCCTGAAGAACATGTAAAGCACATAGAGTCTTTTGGAATTCCAACAGCTGCTGCAAGATTTTCTGCATCATTGTATCCTAAAAAGTCAGCACCAATGCTTTGTCTTACCATTTCAGTAATTTCTTCTTGAGTTTGTTCTTCCCCATTAGAAAATGTTGCAAGTTCTTCTTGTGATGGAAAATCAATTCCAGCATAACATGGGAATTTGATAGGAGGATATGTGATGACCATGCTAATTTTTTTGGCACCTGCTCTTCGAAGTGCCTTGATAATTGCTTTGGAGCTTGTACCTCTAACTAGACTATCATCAATTACAACAACATGTTTTCCATCAATTATTTCTCTGATTGGTATAATCCATCTGTTAATTTCTATTCTGTCAGTTTGATGTGGTTCAATGAAACTTCGTAAAGGTCCTTTCTTACTATATCTGTCTTTGAGTAGTCCTTCATCAAAGGACACACCAAGTTCTTGTGCATATCCTAGTGCTGCTGGTCGCGCAGAATCAGGTACTGGTATAACTAAATCGGCATCACTAATTGGAAACTTTTTTGCCAAAAATTTACCAATATTTTTTCTTGCAACATAGATGTTAGTTCCCTCCATGTTACTTGATGGATGAGCAAAGTACGTAAATTCAAATGAACAATGTGCACGTGCTGGATCATCAGAAAATTGTTCTGTTTCTAGTCCGTTTTCACTTAATCTAATTAATTCACCAGGATTTACATTTCGTTGCATCTTGGCACCCACTGCAGATAATGCTGAAGACTCTGATGCAACAATGTAAGTGTCATCTGCTTCTTTATATCCTAAAACCATTGGGCGAAATCCTTTTGGATCACGTGCAGCATAAACAGAATTATCATCAGAGATAAATGTAAAGCAGTAAGAACCAACCATCTCGTTTTTAAGAACAGATAGTGCTTTTCCCATCTGGCCTTTCTCAGATATTAGGGAAACCAATCTTTGTGCTGCAACAAGGGTATCACTTGCATTTTGGGGCGTAAATGAACAACCTCCAACAAGATTTGATAATTCCTGAACATTTGCAATTGTTCCATTATGAGCAATACAAAGATCCTTTACTTTGAGTGGTTGTGCGTTTTCAAGTGAACTTCGTCCCATTGTGGAATAACGTACGTGTCCAATTACTGAAGGGGATGCATATTCTTCTGTAATTGTTTTAAATTCAGATGATGCTGCAGAAACTAATCCCAATCGTTTCAGAGGAGCTTTGTTTGGAATTGCAAGTCCCCATGCTTCTTGACCTCTATGTTGAAGTGCTCGTAGTGCATCAATTGCCATTGGAATAACATTAGTCCCACTCAAACTATAGATTCCAATTACACCACAGTTTTCCTTAGGTCTATCATCCATGAAGTACCAAGTCCCTTAACGAATTTAACCAAGTTTTTTGCGTCTTATCAACTCTTAGATCAATGATTGACTTTGTTCCCTTTGTAAATTGAATTTTTTCTCCTTTAAAGTGACCAATGAGTTGAAATGATACTTTGTTCTTTTTGAGAATACCTTCAAGTTTTTTGAGATTTTTCTTATCTAATACCAAAAGATAGCGAGAATGACTTTCAGAAAATAAAATTCTATCAACATCAAGTTTTTCACCAGGTACTTTTTCCAAGGATATCTTGGAACCAATTTGGTTTGTCATACAAAGTTCAGATACTGCAACTGCCAATCCTCCCTTTGAACAATCATGTGCAGATTTTAGTAGTTGATTTGTAATGACTTCCAATACTGCCTTCATGTTTTTCTTTGATTCAGTGAAATTAACAGTAGGGCATTTTCCTCCAATGAATTTATGGATATATTCAAAATATTCAGAGCCGCCAAGCTCATTTTTAGTATCTCCAACAATTACAAGGCAATCACCTTCGGTAATTTTTTGAGAAACGAGAGGTTTTTTGTCAATTAACCCTAACACTCCAATCAACGGAGTTGGTTTTATTGGTCCTGCAGGAGTTTCATTATACAAGCTAACTTTGCCCCCAACACAGGGAATCTTAGTATGATTAGCAAAATCAGTTAATCCTTTTAGGGATTCTAAGAACGTCCAAAATATTTCAGGATCTTTTGGATTTCCAAATTGAAGATGATCAAGCATGCCAATTGGTTTTGCTCCAGTACAGACAACATTTCTGCATGCCTCCTCAAAACAACCAATTGCACCTTCACGTGGATTAATGTAACACTGTTTTGGATTTCCATCAATCTTTACAGAAAGAAATTTTCCATTATCTAATCGTAAAACAGATGCATCATGTCCAGGTTTTACGACAGTTCTGATACCAACTTCATGATCATATTGTCCATAAACCCAAATTTTGCTTGCTATATTTGGCGCAGCAAGTAATTTCATCATTATTTTAGAATAATCAGAAATTGGTTTGAATTTTTTTTCTTTTTCAATTGTCTTCAAATATACTGGTTTTTTTGATGGTAAGTCAAGAAGAGTTGCATTTGCAACAACATCTGTTGGAAGATTTGCAAATGTTTTTTTACCTTTTTTCACATGCATTTTGTTATCTGATTTTACATGACCAATTACAGAGCATGCAATACGGAATTTTTTACAAATTTCTTGCAATTTTTTTAATTTAGTTTTATTTGTAACAATTAACATTCTTTCTTGAGATTCAGACACCATAATTTCATCTGGATGCATGTTTGATTCACGTGTGTGTACCATGTCAACATCCATCTCTATTCCAACTTCTAAGGCATCTGCGGTTTCAGAAACTGCACAAGACAACCCACCACCACCAAGATCCTTCATAGCATTAATGAGTTTGTGATTTCTGGCCTCCAAGATTGCCTCTATGATTAATTTTTCAATAAAAGGATCAGGAATTTGAACTGCAGAACGATCTTCAGACTCTAAAGAATCCGAAGCAAACTGAGAACCACCAATTCCATCTCGCCCTGTTGAACCTCCAAGCAATACAACCAAGTCACCTTTCTTGGTATGATTTTTAATCAAATTTTCTTTTGTGCCAAACCCTACTGCAGCTACATCAACTAGTGCATAGTTTTGGTAGCAATCATCAAACTCAACTTCTCCACCAATTGTTGGAATACCTAAACAGTTTCCATAATCAGCAATTCCAGTAACTGCATTTTTGAAAAGCCATCTAGCTTGTTGATCTTTTTCTATATTTCCAAAACGTAGTCCATTAAAGATTGCAATAGGTCTTGTACCTGCTGACAAAATATCTCTAATTACACCACCCACACCAGTTGCAGCACCACCATAAGGTTCAACTGCAGACGGATGATTGTGACTTTCAATATGGGCAGTAACAACATAACCATCACCAACATCTAAGACTCCAGAATCATATCCTTTTTCATGTATCACAAGGGGTCCTTTCATGGGTAGCATTTTGAGATGTTTTTTGGATGATTTGTAAGAACAATGCTCAGACCACTCGGCAGCAACAATTTGTAATTCAGTAGAAGTTGGGCTTCTGCCAATTTTTGATTTTAGTTCAGATAGTTCTTGAGGTTCTAGACTCAATTATTCACACCCATTTTTACCAATAAAGATTCAAAGATAAGAGAAGAAGGTTTGTTATCAACTGGATTAATTTCAGATTCAACTGCTCGTTCTGGATGAGGCATCATACCAACTACATTCCCATCTTCATTACATACACCCGCAATTCTATCTGAAGAACCATTTACAACTTGATTATATCTAAACACAATCTGATTTTTTTTCTTTAATTGTTTTAGAGTAGTATCATCAACATAGTATCTTCCTTCACCATTAGCTATGGGAATCGGAATTTTCTCATACAGTTTGAATTGATTAGTAAATGGGGTTTTATTATTTTCAACAATCAGATTTGTCCATTCACACATAAAATTTAGAGATTCATTTTTGAGTAAAACTCCTGGAAGTAGTCCAGATTCTACAAGAATCTGAAATCCATTACATACACCTAAAATGGGAATTCCTTTTTCTGCCATCTTTTGGACATCTTTAATGATTGGACTATGAGCGGCAATCACTCCTGCTCTAAGTCTGTCCCCATAAGAGAATCCACCAGGAAGAACTACAGCATCAATATTTTTTGGGAGGGATTTTTCATGCCAATAATATTGTGCATCAAGATTAAAGACATCTGTCAGAACATGGTACATGTCACGATCGCAATTGCTACCAGGAAAAACTACAACTCCAACCTTCACAATTGTATTTACATTCAGCGATATTTAATTGGAATCGAGTCAGAAAAGAATTGGGGCATATGATCGCTATTTTATTTGATTCAAAACTCTTTTTGTGTTCCCAAAACTAAACAGACATTGTTTTATTCATGTAAATTACACACGACTATGTGAAAACTCTCATTTTTGCATTAATCCCATTGATTCTATCAATAGGAATTGTACCTATGCTTTCGTTTGCAGAAAATATCGATTCCCCAAGAAAACAAATGGCTAACGGTGTTTCTGCTGAAAATGTAGTTTGTAAGTCGGGGTTGTCATTAATGATACGCATTTCAGGGGATGCAGCATGTGTAACACCTACAACAGCTGAAAAGTTAGAAACTGCTGGATGGGGAACAATTCCAGAAGTGAAGATGATAGAAGAGACAATTGAAGAAGAGATTACAATAGAAGAGACAATCGAGGAATCAAGTGAGGTCGAAGAAGAAGGCAGAGAACTAACTGTTGAATTTGCTGAATCAATTGCACTAAAAGGAAATTAAGTAAAAACTATCACACATAACTAAAAAATCAATTATACTTCATGACAAGTAAAAGACACTTTACTTACCATAGGATTGTATATTCGTAGTTCATCGCAAATTTCTTGAATTTTTGATTGGGCGGTTTTTTTGTCTTTTTCTTTAATTGTAAATTTTAACATCTTTGCAGTTTTGATTTTTGAAACTGTTTTGTGAGTTCCTTTTAGAACTAGATCATTCAAAATAGTATCCCCTTCAGGATCACTAATACCAGGTTTGTTTTCAATGGTGACATGAACATTAAAAGTTGCCATTAACTATCTTCAAATTTAAATCGAGATTAATCTATCTTCCGAATAATTTTGTGCTTTTATACTTATTTTGAGACAGTCATCAGGTAACCCGATTCTGAGGACTTGTGTTGTTTAGATATTACCAGCCCAGGATCGGTTACTTGTAATTTAGATTGTTCTAACATATTTGAGACATTTTCAAAAAATGCATAGTATATCTAATTAGAAATAGTGCTAATACATGAATAATTTTTGTTCAGACTATATTTTGAATTTCTTCAAACCTTCACTTACAACTAAATTCAACACATGTGAAAAGCTGATTGATTTTGGAGATGTTTTGATCATCTTTGCCTGAATGTTTCGAAGTTTTTCAATATTTGAAGAATTCAACACAACTGTTATTCTATCTCCCATAATAGAAACACGCTGATTTGCTATAAAAACAAGACACCAATTCCACAAGTCAGATATTGGAATTTATACCAGAATAATTTACAATAGTGCATAATGGCAAAAGGTAGATCAAGGTATTGGAAAATCACATCAGATGAGATGGATGGTTTTACTTATGATGAAAGTAAATTACTAAATTGGGAAATTAAATGCATCAGAGAACCAGAAGATGAGGCTCATTTTATTGGTGTTTTCATGTATAGAAATGGAACAGCATATGACTATGAATCAGTAAAAGGAATTTGTTATTTTTACAACAATATTGATAGAAAAGAACTCCCATCAATTACCAATTTCCTTAAAGGTAAATTCAACGGTAAAGAGATGGAAAAAGGGGAAAGAATTTTCCTTAAAGATTCAAAAGAAATCTACGCTAGTAAAGATATCGGAGATTTAGCAAAAGAGATGGAAACAAAATTCAATACAAAAGCCATTATTTCCTTAGAGTTTCAGGATTTGACGAATGAGCAGCTCAAAGAAGCAGGATTGCCAGAGGCAAAACTATTGCCTATCCCCACATAATTGATATAGCTTAGAACACAAAGATATCAGATGTCAGAGTTGGAAGGAATTAATCGACACCTTGAAGAATTAAGAAAAAGATTACTTAGAATTGTATTAATTATTGGTATTATTACTGCAGTGATTCTAACTTTTCATGCAGAACCAATTCAAGTAGGACAAACTACTTTGTACTATCCATCACCGGACCCATTAAACAACATTGCAGCACAAATAACAAACCACATGAAAATTAATCTGGTTCCAGAAGATGTTCAATTAATTCAAACTGCACCAGGACAAGCTTTCTTTGCTCAAGTATACATTGCAGCACTTGTAGGAATTGTAGTTGGAATGCCAATTATCATCAAGGAGTTAGTTGGATTTATCAAACCAGCATTAAAAGAAAATGAAATCAACGTCAGTAGAAGTATTTCACTTCCAGCATTAGGATTGTTTATTGCAGGTTGTGTTTTTTCTTACAATTTTGTTATTCCATATATTTTAGAATTTTTGTACAGATACGGGGAATCTGCAGGATTAGTAACTTTTCTAAACATAATGGATTTTGTAACTTTTGTTTTACAATTTTTGTTGGCATTTGGATTTTCATTTCAGCTTCCACTAGTAATGTATGCAATATCAGTATCAGGAATGGCAGATTCAGACTTTTGGAGAAAGAACATCAGATATGCAATTGTGGCAATTGTAATCTTTGGTGCAGTGATTACTCCAGACGGAAGTGGAGTCACAATGTGGTTTATTGCAGGTCCAATGATTGCACTGTATGTAACAGGCATGATAATTATTGAGCGTAAAGAACGCAAAAAGTTGAACACTTAAATCCAAATTTGAATAATTAGATACATAATGTTAGGAATGAATCTAGCCAATTTCATTGCAGGTCAAGAATGGATCATCGTCATAATTATTGCAGTGGTGTTAATTTTTGGGGCAAAAAAGATTCCAGAGCTAGCCAAAACCTTCGGCAAAGCTAAAGGAGAATTTGAGAAAGGAAAAATTGAAGGTGAAAAAGAACTCAAAGACTTCAAGGACAAAGAAGCAAAATCAGACTAATTTTCAACAATTTTTACAAAATCATCTAAAATTTTAGCATAATCTTGTTCAAACTTATTTTTTCCAAACATACTTGATATCTTCATCTTGCCCTTTAATTTCAAATCAACATCAACTACAATTTTTGTTCCTTTAGAAATTTTAATAAATTGTTCTTTGATGTGGCTGCCCTTAGCATCACCACCAATAACAAAAATCTCATGTAAAGTTGGTTCTGTTGTAACATGCTTTACCATAATTACCAATTCTCGATCTCCAAGATTCATATGCTCTTCTACTACTGAAACATTTCCTCTAACTGAACGTATCCTAACAGATGGAAAATGTTGAGGAATTAATTTTTGATAGTTCTCATAATTAGAAAACCTTTCATAGACAGTTTCTCTTTTTGCATTAACTGTTTTTTCTAAAGAGAACTTTGACAATGTTAATTTAGAAAGTACCCCATCGAGGGTATAAATCGTGTTCTATGTCAAATTGATCCAAGCACTTCCCCACTCCATGATTAACAATATCATCAATTGATTTGGGTTTTGTGTAAAACTCCGTTACAGGAGGTAAAATTATAATTCCCAATCTAGATAATTTTAACATGTTTTCCAAATGTATTGCAGAAAGTGGTGTTTCTCTCACCATTAAAATTAATTTTCTTGATTCCTTTATTGTAACACCTGCTGCTCTTGCAATTAGGGTATTATCATACCCATTTGCAATAGCAGATAATGTTTTCATACTACATGGTGCAACAATCATCCCATCAACTCTATGAGTTCCACTTGAAACACTTGATGCCATGTTTTTTTCATCTGATGTAGTACTTGCAAGTGATTTTACAGATTCAATTGTATATTCAGTCTCCATTGGAATACATTTTTCAGCCCACTCCGACATTATCAAATGAGTTTCAATCCCAAGTTTCTTGAGAGTGTCCAACATTCTGATTCCATAAATTACTCCAGTACTGCCAGTGATACCAATGATTAGTTTCAACAATTATTCTTGGAAACTAGAGTATTTTATGTATTAGATGAGTAGTTGTTTTGAACTATAGATTTTGACTCTCGTCATTTTTGGCGGATTCTTCTAACTCTTTTCTTATTTTTCTTCGTTTATACCACAAAAAAATTCCACCTGCTATCATTACAGGTAACAAAATTACTCCCAACATCTGCAACTCAAAATAATATAGCATATTAGGAATTTGATGTTAATTGAAAAAAATCTTGTGATTTTATCCGATCTGAAAAATTGAAATTAGCTATATTAGATCCTCTAATCAAGGAATAACATGATTAAGAGTTCTGAGATGAAAAAAATAGTAAATGATTACTCAGATGTCAGAATAGGTGTTCTTGGTAGTCACTCTGCACTTGAAGTTATGGATGGTGCAAAAGATGAAGACTTTCAGACTAGTGTATATTGTCAAAAAGGCAGAGAAGGTCCATATCAGAGATTTGGAAGAATTGCTGACGAGATTGTAGTATTAAATAAATTCAAAGACATGGCTTCAGCCAAAATACAGAAAAAATTGCGCGAATCAAACACAATCATAGTTCCACATAGATCACTTACTGTTTATCTTGGATACAAAACAATAGAGAACACATTCAAAGTACCAATTTTTGGAAACAGAAAATTATTCCAAGCAGAAGAAAGAACTGCAAAAAAAGGACAATACTATCTCTTAGAGAAAGCCAGAATAAAATATCCCAGATTATTCAAAGACCCAAAAAGGATCAACAAACCATGCATTGTCAAGGTTCAAGAAAAAAACAGACCATTAGAAAGAGCATTTTTTACAGTTTCATCTTACAAAGATTTCAAAGAAAAATCAGAGACAAAAATCAAACAGGGACTTATCTCAAGAAAAGATCTAGAAAAATCAAGTATTGAAGAATTAGCAATCGGAACTTACATGAATTTTAATTTCTTTCATACGCCAATTTCAGATCAAGTGGATTTTATTGGAATTGAACGAAGATTACAAACAAACATTCATGATTATAATGCATTACCAGCAAAACAACAACTAGACATTGACATAGATTTACAAAATATCGAGGTTGGTCATACACCTGCAAGTATCAGAGAATCATTGCTTGAAAAAGTAATCAAAATGGGAGACAAATTTGTATCAGCTGTCAAAAAAGAATATGCTCCAGGAATTATTGGACCATTCTCACTACAAAGTGTAATTACAAAAGATTTGGAGTTAATAGTATATGATGTGTCTTTGCGAGTTCCTGGAAATCCAATAGTTGCAACCACAAGTCCTTACACAAAATATCAGCACGGTAAAACCTTTGGTATAGGTAGAAGAATTGCAATGGAAATTAAACGAGCCCAAGAAGAAGACCGTCTTGATGAAATAGTAACATGATATGGCATATTAAATCCAAAAATATATTTCCAGTAAAAATCATTTATCTTTGTTAATTGGCTAGATTGAGAAATACATTGAATACTCAACGTTTTGCCTCAGATAATTAAAACGGTTTGATGTTTGAGATAAAACTGCTGGATGCCAATTAACAATGCAACTTTTGTAGACAAACAAAATCATCAATGATAATTACGCCAATACCTTAAACTAGAGATGTATCATTTTTAGTGTAAAGATGGAGTGTAAAGAGTGTGGGAAAACATTTCTTGGAAGATATACTGATTTTTGTTCCATGAAGTGTTATGAAGATCACATAAAGAATTCAAAAAAAGATCCATCAGAGCAAAAAGAAGGGTAATTCTCAGTAAGACTCTTTTTTGGCAGTTCAGAATCCAAAGAATTATGGGCAGAACAATATTCATCAAAGAAATTATTACAATAGAAAAAGAGCCCAGACTTTGCCCCACGTGTGAGAAAGAAGACAGACTTGAACCTGATCTCATCAGGGAAGAAAGATCAGGTGGGAAGACAATTCTTTGCTCTCGTTGTGAGGCATTAATCATAGTTACAAATCATAATCTCAAACAAGTAGAATTATCATCAAAAAAAGATGATACTATAATGCTAAAAGAACCACACTTGATTAGAAAAGTAACATACTAGTTCTCAGATTTATCAAGCAGATTCTTGATAACATAACTTCGAACATTTGCAATCTCCCAATCTCGCAGATTAGCATCTTTACAT
The DNA here is from genome assembly GCA_046754145.1 of Candidatus Nitrosopumilus sp. Lineage (GTDB taxonomy): Archaea > Thermoproteota > Nitrososphaeria > Nitrososphaerales > Nitrosopumilaceae > Nitrosopumilus. The sequence goes on along the minus strand of JBHHVF010000009.1, from coordinate 22,854 downwards.
TCTTCTTTAATTATAAGACCTGCCAAACCATTACTCCAGATATGACGTTTTGCATCATAGACTTCGATAATTTTTCCATGTTTTGTAATTTTAATTGCGCCATGACATCTTTCAATTATTTGTAATGCCACCTTCTGATAGACTTTCTCAAAATTTACCATACTACAACATAAGTTAGTCATATCAAAAAGGTTCTCATTTTTTGAATGTAATAATAATATACCATAGAAAGCCAACAAAATTCGCTGATGATTAACCAACAAACTAAGCTATAACTGATAGATGATGAGTTTGCCGAATTATGAAGCGTATTTTAATAAAATTAAGATTTTTTGTCATTGACATTAACAGTCATTGATAAAGGAGGAGACAAAGCTTCAGGAGTTGTAATACTTTCCCAAACAAACACCTGAATGTGATATACACCAGTTTCAGTCGGAGTCCACGATTGTGCAGGTGAAAACATTTGCCTAGGAGACAATGAACCAGTCAACCATGACAATGAAATTACAACATTGTCATCATTTGTTACTTGTGTTATATATGCAAAATTCTGCCGAATGTCTTGATTGTTTGAAATATCTGTCATTATCATTATTTGTTCATCAACAAAATGAATTTTCTCTTCAGATGAAACTTGAGCTGTAATAGGCTCTGCAAACACATAACCCATACTGGTGAGAATCAAAAACACTGAGAGGACTAAAACTTTCATAACTAGTATTAGTAGGATTGATATTTAATCTATCTAATGAGTAAACTGCCTGAGAAATTTCCAGAATATTCTATAATATACAAGACACTATCAAAGAAAATCAAAGAACTTGAAAAAAGAAAAGAAAGTGTTCAAAAAATGGAAACATATGAAACACAATTAAAAATTCAAAATTATCAAACAGAGTTAAATAAAATCAAGAAAATGTTTCCAGATAATTTTTTTGATGAATATTATGAATAATTTCAGAGAGAAGTTATGCTTCCATGGTTTCTTTAAGTAGATTCTTTCTAACAAGAATTGGAATGGTGTAAAATGTTGCTAGTGCAATAGCATCAGATGCACGATAGTTTTTCAACACAAGGTCTTTTTTTCCTGTAAAGTATAGATTTGCCCTTAATACTTCACCACTCTCATAGATTTTCACTTTGACTAGAACCAATTCATTCTCCTCACAAATCTCTTCAATCATTTTATAGATAGATGGGACTTGCTCGCCTTCATTTTCACCAAAACTTGAGATGTGTCGTACTACTTCGCCTGAAAATGCTCTCATGTGAAATTCTTTTCCATTATCTGCCTTTAGAATAACCATACCTTCTACTGCATAAGGGTCAACGAATCCAACGTAATCAATTTTGACTGATTCATAATCAGGCTCTTGGGCTTGATCAATATTCATCGTATTACGCATAAACTAGCAGTCTAGTGCTTATAAAGATAGCAAAGATTTTGAGATCAAATTAGAGACGAGCAAAGGTAAATTATTTTTTAACAATCAAGACTAGCGCGCAATCCGAAATTATTTAAAATCCCCAACTATGGGTAGCTTAATGTCAACAAACCCAGAACGTGCTGTATCATATGTTCTAAACAAGTATGTTACAAAATACATGGACAAGGATGTATTGATACTTGGTTTGAATACACAAACTAGAGAAGCAGCTAGAATGTTGCAGCACTATGAAACAGACGACATAATTGTCACTGATGAGAAAGGACTTCCAGTAGGAATTGTCACCGATGAAGATATTCTAAGTAAAGTCAGTGATGTGACAGTTTACGCAGAAGCTACTACATTGAAAGATGTTATGAGTACTCCACTAATTACAATTAATGAAAAGGCAACACTACAAGACGCTTTACATAAAATGAGGGACAACAATATTAGAAAACTTCCTGTATTATCAAAGAAAAACCAAGTTATCGGTATGATCTTTCAAGCAGCCATTGCAAATGTAATCAGAAATGCTACTGCAACTGCACCTCGTCTTTTGAGTCCACCAGTAAAAGCAATTTTAGGTAACCTAGGTTTTGTGTTGCAATTTGCAGGAGTATTATTACTTGTACCTGCTATTGTTGCAACAATTTTAGAAGACACAACTATTGCTACGGGAATTTACCTTACCACTGTTCTTTTACTTGTTACCGGTTTCTTTCTGAATTCATATGGTGAAAAATCAAGCTTAAATTTGCAACAAGCATCTATTCTGGTTTTTTCGAGTCTATTTTTGCTATCACTATTTGGCACTGTACCATATCTGTATGTGTTTCCAAGTGATGAAAATAGTTCAGAGGTCTTTGCAAATGCATTCTTTTCAAGTGCTGCAGGATTTACAACTGGTGGAATATCCTTATTTGATGAACCAGAAGAGCTCTCTCAGAGTTTCACCTTCTTTAGAAGCTATACCCAGCTTGTAGGGGGCATGAGTTTCATTTATCTGGTAATTACAGCATTTTATCCAGAATCTAAACTACAATCCATGCGTGGTTTCATATCAGGAAGAACACTTCACATGAAAGAACTTTTCTCAACTATTACAGTCATCTTTGCAATTTACATTGTAATAGTTGCATCATTGTTGTATATCATTGGTGAAAGCGAAGACATACTTGATGATTTTTCATTGGCGATGAGTACTCTTTCAACAGGAGGATTCATACCAACATCTACAATTCTTGATGGATTACTTTGGCAAGAACACATAGTATTGATGGGTGCAATGATACTTGGTGCATTACCATTTACATTTCACTATGCATTTGTTAGAAAAAAATTCCTTTCACCAAAACTTGGAAAAGAAGTTCTAACATACTTTGCAATTTTAGGTGGTGCATCTATTTTGTTTGTAGCAATTAGTGGACTGGAACCTTTAGAAAGCGTATTTTATTCAGTATCAGCAAGTACTACTGCAGGTCTTCAACAAGAAAGTCTTGCAGGACTCAATGGAGGAGCTCACACAATTTTGATAATTTTGATGTTTATTGGAGGATGTGGATTCTCAACTGCAGGGGGTTTGAAAATATTCAGACTATTCCACCTAAAAGATGTAAGATCTCTTTTTAGTAAAATAAAAAGAGCCGAGTTATCAAGTCAAGCAAAAAAAGAAGTCATTGCTACTTTGATTATTGTTGCACTGTTTCCCATAATCTCAGCAATTACAGGATTACATTTAGCATCGATAGAGGATGTACCATTTCAAGACGCATTCTTTGAGGCAGCAGGAGTAATCACTACAGGAGGTCTTTCAGCAGGTGTAATTGATACGGATACGGATTCTGCAACAAAAATTGTTTTAGGATTTTTAATGATATTTGGTAGGTTGGAGATTATTGCAATTATCTACATTTTTGTGCCTAAATTGAGTTAAGATAGGATTTAATTTCACACACAAATTGCAAAATCATGAAAGAACAGTCAAAAAAAAGTACAAACGATGGCAAGAAATTGATTGTTTTGGGATTTGTGACAATCGCAATCCTATTTTTGCTTTATCATAGATATCAAGATCCTGAACTGCTTACTCCTAGTGCATTTGACTCCATACAGAGAATTGCATATGGATTTTACATAATACTTGTTGCATCATTTGGAGCGATTGCTTTTGGCATGTATCAATATCATAAGAAAAAAGTTGAAACAAAAGGAAAAGATCTATCAACAATAATTGCATTAACAACATGGAATTCAAAATCACGTAAAATTTTTGTTGCCACATTTATTGGATATGGAATATTCTTTTCACTAGTATCTGGAACATTAGTATATCAACCAGAAGTTAATTTTGCAATTCATTATGGAGCAGAAATTCCATCTGGGTTTATTGCACCATGTTGTGACAATCCAGGTTATATGCCAAAGATAATTGTCTACTTGACAGAACATGTTGGTTTGCAAATAATTCCTATTAATTTAGTATTACAAGTAATTGTATCATATCTAGTTGGATTAAATGCATCAATTGCTGCTAATGCTTACACAATTTCAAAGAAAGGAAGAGGAGTAAGTACTATTGGTGCAGCCACAGGATTATTCATTGCATGTCCAACTTGTGCTGGGACATTTCTTTCAATATTTATTGGAACAGCAAGTGGAATTGCATTATCAATTGCATTAACACAAATGCAGACATTATTCATTGCAATATCAATTCCAGTATTGCTTATCACACCATATGTAATGGCAAAAAAATTACAAAATGCTGATGGAAGTTGTAAAGTAGGAGGAAAATAAAAAATGGGCATACAATCAGCCTCAGAATACATAGATTTTTTTATTAATCTCAATATGGGTGAAAATGTCAGTTTGCTAAGTTTTGTTAACAATGAAAAACTAGTCCTTAAACAAAAACTAGAGAACAAAAATTTAGAAAAAGGACCAATTAAAAAAGGAATTGAAATTTTAGAGGAATTAGTAAGAGAAATTAATGAGATTGGAGAGAAAACAGTACTAGAAAAATATCAAAAATAGTTTCTAGGAGAAAATACAATGAATAAAGATTCAGGAATTATCAAGACAGAAATAATCAGAATTCTTAATGAAAATGGGAAAATCCGTGGAACAGAACTTGCAAAAAGAGTCATAGAAAAAGTTGGCAATGAGAAAATGGTTTACAGGGAAATTAGTGCACTAGTTGAAACAGGGGAAATAGAAAAAAAAGTACATAGTAAATCCCACATAGAATATGAGTTAATTAATTTATCTGAATCAGTAAATAATCAACTAAAAAATCTCCATAAGGAAATTACAATGATTTTTGATGAAATAACCAATTTTGATATTGCTTGTAAAGAAGAAAAGTTTTCCTTCCATGAAAGACTAAGATCAATTATTCATCTAATACATATTGTGCAATCAACTGATGGAGTAATGAAGTTGTTATCATATTATCCTGCATTCAAAAATGATAAAATGTTCTCACAAATTAATAGAAAAATTAATGATTGTTGGCAATCTATCATGAATGCCATTGCACACCAATCAGAAGGAGATTTCCTAAACGAGGTTTTTACAAATTTGAGAATATTACAGTATAATTCAAAGAACGTAAACTAAAATTGTTTTAATTTTTCGACAATTACCTTAAGAATTTCTTCATCATCAAGAAGAATGAGTGGAAAATTATTTTCTTCGCTTGCTTTACGAAACTCTGTATCTTTTGTGACTATGATCATGTTATTCTCACGAGCATAATTAATTATAGAATAATCAGAGCCAAGTTTTTTTCCTGCGATTTGTAGTTTTCGTACGCTATAGGCATCATAACCTAATTGCTTAAGCCGTTCATCCATACCATCAAGATTTTCATCGACTAAGATTTTCATATTAACTCATAATTTGATTTCAATATTAGTGTAAATCAACATGACAATGATCAAGTACTTATTTTCAATAAAATCATTAATTTTATGGATGTAAAAGAAGAGGATAAATCAGAAGAATCAATGAAAAATCATATCGTATATTACAAATCACTAACCAGATTAATCTCAAACATTAAAGAAGAAGAAGAGCAAGAATCAGACCCTACTAAAAGAGAACATCTTGATACAAGAATTGATGCTATTAAAAGAGACAGACAAAGAATAAGAGAAATGTTTCCAACCATTACAGAAGAGGAATGGAATGTCAACTCCAACTGAGAAAAACCACAACAAACACCTAGACTTGCTTCAAGACTATAAGACACACTTGATAAAATATGTACAAGAATTAGAAAAAATGGATAAACAATCAGAATTTGCAAAAAAATGGAACGAAGACACCATCAAAGAAAGGAAAGAAGAAATTTTAGTAATTGATAAAATTTTGAAAAATTTGATTAGATTCTAGTCATGATACTTCTGGGTCATGTCATAAAGATTCTCACAAAAATCATTTACATGATCAGAAGATATACCATCAAACCAAGCAAGTTCTTTAGTGATATTGAAATTTTGAAAATCAGAGTTTGAACTTGATTTTACAAATTTTATTTCATTTTGGGCTAATTTTTTGAGTTCTTCTTGTTCCTGGTTTGATAATTCATAGTTACAAGTCATCAAATCAATCAGAACATAATAGCTTCCATGAACAGGATTAATCTTTGCCTTGATAAACGGCTTGTTCAGTTGTTGACATTCACGATAATGCTTATCATATTCAAACATCTTTGAGTCACCAAGAAATTTATGAAACGTCATAATGTTTAGAAAAAACAGATATCTAAATATCTTCTACAAGTGAGCAGTAATTTTCTTTATTTTTGTGATTAATCTAATTTTTGTATTAATGGGCATCTCAGGCTCCATTGCAAAATAAACAATGTTTCTTTTTGTGTATATTACCATCTGAGATACTTTTTCTCTTTCAACATGAACATATCGTACTTTGCCAAGAGTTTTATCAAATTCTTTTCTCATCGCTCTTCTTTGAGCAACCTGTTTACAGAAATGTTCTTCTTCTTTTTGAGATTCAAGACTAGTTTTTCCTGTCTTCATGATTGCCTCTCGGATGTTGCCTTTTGCATCAATAATTGCAGCAAATCTCATTTGTGAATCTAAATTGAGAATTTTCTGAACAACATCTATCAAATCAAGTTTTTTCTTTGCAGCCATAACTAAATTCAAAAATTTCTCTACTAAATATAAGCCATAACATCACATATTTAAAAAATAAAGAAATTACAAAGGATAGATACTATTTCTTAGTTTTTTTGATTTTCTTTACAGGTTTTTTAACGATTTTTTTTTGTTTTTACTTGTGATTTTTTGGCAAGAGATTTTAGTGTCTTGTCTTTTTCAACAATCTGTTTTTTAATTTTCTGTTGTTGTTCTTTTAATTTTTGATTCTTTGTTTTAATTTGCCGATCCATTTTTTCACGTTTAATTTTTAGGGATTTTATAAGATTCTCTTCTTTTTTAAGTTGTTTACTTAACTGATTTTGGGATTTGAGTCGCTCTTTTTCTTCTTGTGTTTTTTTTGTTATTGCTTCTTTTTCTTTTGAAATAACAGTAATTAGGTGAAGGCGTTCTTCTTTTGCCTTGATCAAATCTTGTTCTTGTGTTTTGATTAATTTTTTGAGTTTCTTTGATTCAGCAAATTTAACTTTTTCTTCATTTACTTGAGAAACAATGTCATCATAATCTTGTTTTGTTTTTTCCAATTCTGTCTGTTTTGATTTGATTTCATGTGCAATCTTTGCCTGTTCTATTAATCGAGATTTTTGCTCGTCAGCCATTTTTGCCAGAAATGCTTGTTCAGTTTGGACTTGCTTTTCAATTTTTTCTTGTTCTAATTGGGCTTGAGCTAATTGTCTTTTTTGCTGTGCAAGTTCTTTAGAGATTTTATTTTTTTCTGAATCAATCTTTTTAATAATGTTAGTTCTTTCTTTTTTGACTTTTTTTAGTTCTTCTTTTTGTGCAATAATTTCTTTAGATAATTTTGTTTGATTTTCAATTCTAAAGCGTTCATCTTTTATTTGAGATTCAAGTGATGATTTTTCTTGAATAATCTTTTGTTCATTTTCTTTTCTGTGAGAAACTAATTCTGTTAACTTTGAGCGTCGTAGATCAATTTCATTTGAAATCTTTTGTTGTTGTTCTATTTTTTGTTCTTCATCGTTAATATTTTTAGAAATTTTGTTTAATTCTTTTGAATCAGTTGTGGCACTCCAACCTTTTGGGAGACTTCCTCGAATATCAGACACGGGTTTTGGTTTTTTAGAGATTTCTTTTGCTGGAGGTATGTATTCTTTTTTTTGTTCTGGTTCAATCAATTCAACTTCAATATTTTGTTCTTGAATTGGAGATTCTAATTTTGATTCCAAGTATATTTGATCCGAAGAGTAAAGAGATTTATTTTTGGCTAGCATATCGTAAATATGTTGTAACCTTCCTGGATCTCCTTTTCCAGAATCAATCAATTCTTGAACTTTTGAAAGATTGTTATTTTCTTGTACAGGTTCATCTTCAACTGAAAACGATGAATCTAATTTCTTTTCAAGATAGACCTGATCAGAGTGGTATAATGTCTTGTTATTTTTTAGAAATTCCAAAATATGATATAATCTACCAGCATCACCATTACCCGTATCAATTAGATTCTCAACTTTTCCTATTGTTTGGGTAAGTGTTAGTTGCTGCAATTAAGATACCTCCTGTGATTAGTATTGATTGAATATAGTAAAAATAACTTTTTAAAAAAATTCACACATACATGAATTTTAGGTGATTTAGATCTCAAAAATAGTCAAGGTACCAAGTGTCAATATCACACTATTTTGTGCGTGAAATTTATTCATTTTAAATTATTGTATGAATCTCAGATTTGGGGTTTGAATCTTTGACTCAAAACGATCATGGTTACAAGAGATATACCAAGAACTGTCATACTCATTAATCCAAACTCAGGAATTACGCTGGTACCCATGATTTTGATTTCTTCAGAAAATGGTTCTAAGGGGACTATCAACTTTATTCCAGATGAGGTAGTATCTATTTCAAAGTCAGTCAGAACATCATCGACCCAAACAGTGTTTGGATTTTCAATTAATTCATTAGGAATGATGATGACAATTTGTTCATTTTCTGAATTTTCAGAAATTCTAAAGATCAAAGTCTTTTCAGTAATATCAATAAACACATCCTGTTCAAGAGCAGTATCTAAGATGTATTTGACTTCATATCCTAAACCATCATCACTATATCCAGATGCAACATTAGGAATAGAACGAACGCTTCCAGGATCTTTTACAACATTAACTACACCGCTCATCCAAGGATGAAGTGTACAATAATATGGGAAAACACCAATCTCAGAAAATTTGTAACTAAAAGATTTACCAGGTGAAAAGGTGCCACTTGCAAAAATTCCGTCAGGGCCATTATCTTCAGAACCAGAAGTTACATCATGAAAGGCAGTATCAGCATTTTTCCAAATAATAGTGTCTCCAATGAAAATTTCAACATCCCCTGTAGTGGACCCATCTTTTTCACTTTGCCAAAAATATGGGGAAAATTCACTTGATGCACCAGTTGGAATATTTACATCATAACTAGTTTGGGCAAATGCATAAGTTGAAAATGGAACTAGAAATAAAACTGTAAATGTTAGAAGTATTGTACTCACAAAATAATTCAAATGGTTTGATTAAAAGAGTTTACTATGTTCATAATGACATACAATTTTGTTCTTGTTATTTATTAATCAGAGAAAATGAAATGAATCATGAAGACAGGGATTTTAGTTATTAGTGTAGGAATAATCATGTTTATTTTGGGATTAGTGTTGTTTTACTCTATAGAATTAGGTCAAACAGACCCTGTTTTGAGATTTATTAAGAATGTAGGAACATTTGTAGGTCTTAGTGGAATGGGAGTCACCTTAGCAGGAATTTTGTTGTATCTGATTAATAGAAGTGAGCCACCCATAGTAGAGAGTTTTGATACCTAAGCTTGAAAAAGCATCTTTTTGTATTCATCAACAGTGACGACAAACTTGGAATTCTTGCAAAACAAGACTTCTTTATCTACTAAACTTTTGATGGAAGTAGGAATACTTCCACAATATAGAGAATCACTATCACAATTAGGGCATTTTGCCACAAGTTTTATCATTCCAAATTCGTTTTTGAGGTTCAACAAAGATATTATGGTTTTCGAATATATTAGTAACAAGCAGAAATCATACGGATAATAAAATATGCAATTAAATTATTATAATATAGTAAGACAATATTGAGAAATGCCTGAGAAAATTTGGATGGGTGCAATTTATCTTAAAGACGAAGGAGGGTATGAAATAGTTCTAAAATCTTTAAGACATTATAAAAATAGATTAAGAACTATGAACAACAGTCCAGAGCTAAAAAATGCAGCTGGAATGTTTGCATCGGTTTTGAACCAACAGGCAATGAAAACAATTCCAAAAATTGATGAAGTGATTCAAAAAATTCAGAATAATCTAGAAGACATTCAATCATTTAGTAAGTTAAGTGATGATGTTCCATTTTTAGAAAAGGCATTATCATGTTATGAGGCAGACATTCACAAGGCAGAAGATACAGGACATGAATATTTTGTAAAACTAGTTGGAAACATGGTTGAAGCAAGAAATGATCTTCAAACTATCAAAATAGCACTAGAGAAAATAAAGCAGTTTTCATCATCAATATAGAATCAAATATTGTCAATACAACATTCTAAAAAATCAAAAAATGTTTGTTCATTTGAACAATCACTTTTTTTGTTTGTTCAAATGAACAAATATTTCTAGGCATAATTAGATTGAAATAGTCTTTACAATCCTTGAATATACCAATCCAAGTAAGGTGTTAATGCCTCACACTGTTTCTTCTTTTCAGTCTCATCATTTGCATCTAGAATTTTTTGAATTTTCCCTTGAAGATATTCTGAAATTTGTTTATTTTTGAATTGAGGTTTTATTTGGTTTAGAATTTCAAGAATATCACCTGATGATGTATTCTCAAAATCATCCAATACCTGTTTAATTTGATCTTCTAAAGACATGAAATAATTTGCAAACACCCATTATTATTTGATAGAGTTAAATGGTATCCTCATCATCCCAAGTAAGACGGAATTTTCCTGTAACTCTAAACATCTTGAGTTTTCCACCTTTTTTGAAATTTAATTTATATGATTTATGAGATGTGTCTTCTATTTCTAAAGTGACATCATTTTTGATTGTCTGAAATACTATAGGATTATTTGAAATCTGTTTCCACTCATCTTCTTCAAAGTCCATATAAAATGTTGTATACATCAATCCCATGAATTAGGGATAAAATACACCCGAATAAATAACTAGATGAAATGTTATTTGTCCAGTATTTCATTGGGCATGATTAATCCCATATAACTTACAATTGTAGGAAAGATGATCTCAGAATCCTTATCATGCCTTATCACTTCAAAGACTTGATGAATTAGTTGCTGAATTGTCAGATGTTCATCTCTATACAAGGTCTTTTTTGGATTTTTTGTTGAATCCAAAATGGTAAATCCGTTGTCTGTTTGTAGTAGATTTCTTAGAAGAGAATTTGCAATTATTATTTTTTCATCAACATCCTTGTGTGGATAATCAGTATCTAGTCTTTTGATTTGTAATTTTAAATCATGAAAAGTGTTGTTTGTATTTCTTTCAATTTTATGTTGTGATTTTTCTTCATAGTTTTCAGCAGGATAATAAAATTTCATGTTACCTTTGGTTTGCACTATGACGACTTCTTTGTCAAGTAAAGAATCTCTTGTCTTCTCAAACGTAGTTTTTGCCATAAATTCTGGTACAATTAATTTCAACAATGCATTATGATGTAAATTAGGATTGTTTTTGATGTACTCCAGTACAATTCTCTCACGCTCATACATCTCTTGATTGGGCTCATGATGACTCATTTTATCTAGGTCGACCTATATAATACAGGTCGACTATTAATCAGTATCGAAAAGAGGAAAAATCAATTAGAGAACTTAACCACGAATACCTTCTGTATAAAGGGCAAAGGGTTCAAAATAATCAAAGACCTCTTTAATATCAGAAACAGGTCCTGTAGTATCAATTAGACCAGATTTGATTCCATCAGCAAGAGATAGATATCCACCAACAATCATCTTATGAGTTTCAGAATCTAATGTTAATGAATAAGGTGCCGAAATATCAAATCCATCAATCACAGCTAGAATTCCATTTCTAAAGTGCAAAGTATATCCTTTCTCAAGATCAGTGTAATAGATACTTAGTTTGAAATTAGTATCCTCAACTTGTTTTTCAGGATCGATTTTAGTTGGAAGTGCCTTTAGTATTTTTTCAACAGGTAATTCTGCAAGTTGTTCAGGACTAGTTTGTGTAAATGCATTAGGATCAATTGTGATTTTTCCTTCAAGCTCTAATGCACTAGTTAATGCCCAATGTCTTGCATCAGCAGAAAGCATTTGTTGTCCAATAACACGCAATGCATGTGCTTTGAGAAGTTTTGCCTCATCGTTATCAGAATCTACTGCAATTACATATGTTGCAAGTTCTGCTGCCCAATTATGTTCATTGTTATCTATTGCTTGTCTTATTTGCTGAAGTGCTTGTTCTACTCCACCTAAACCGTTTACAAACTTATGTGCCCTTTCTTCATCAGAGATTGGCAATAAGAATGCGGGGTCACCTTGATACCAACCAAGATTGCCATAATAGATTTGTTTTACATGCCATGGGATTTGCCCTCTAGCTTGTGTTAACCATGAATGTCCTTCAAACCAACTTGGAAGTTCTATCATATGAGATAATTCATCAGCGGTATATCCATTATTCATACCGCGAATAGTTTGATCATAGACATACTGTGTTGCATCTCTTGTTGAGACCAAAATGTCCATAACTTCTCCTTTACCACTAACTGGTTTTACATGAGACGGAACCAGATGTTCAGGCCCTAATGGAATCATTTGGTCAAGTGCATTAACATAGTTCATCGGGTCACGATACACTGCACCTCTAAGTGTGTAGATATTTGGAAAAATTGCATAGATATTATCACCAATCAACAAAGCCTCATCATCTGGAAGCCAAACATAAAGTTGATCTGAGGATTCTCCGGCAACATGAACAAGTTCCATTTTTACACCAGAAATATCAAGTGACAATTCTGAGGAAAATGTATGAGTGGGTGCAACAAATGCAATAGTTCCAGGTTCAGGATTTGGAAATAGACCCATGTTTTGATCTTCAGGAGGCAACATTGCTCCAGTTGCATAAACAGTTCTTACAGAAGCAATTGGTCCCAAAACACTGTTCTCGTTAATGTAAAAGTCTAGCAAACTTTCATGTGCAATAATTTCAATATCACCAAAACCTTCCTCTAAGAAAGCCTTCGTTCCTTGAACATGATCCAGATGTCCATGGGTGTAAATGATTGCCTTTACTGGTTTGTCAGTAATCTTTCTAAATTCTTGCATGACTTCTTTTGCTTTCTCATATGTGCCCAAAGTATCAACAATGATTATTCCCCTGTCTCCTTCAATCATTATGCTGTTTGCCATATCATAACCTACTGCAACCCAGATTCTATCATTTACTTGATGTACTGTAGGAGGAGACCAAAAGTCGTTTGTTGCTTCAAGTTCAGGGCGAATTGAGGGTTGGTTTGGATAAGATGGCAATGATATTCCTTCTGTAGAGATTGGCATGTTTTGTTTTATACTATCATGTTCATCAATTTCTTCTTCAATTTCTTCTTCAGATATTACGTCAGGTTCAACAGTTCTACCTAGTCCTAATCTTTCCCATAATGCGGCTGTTGAAAATTCAATACAAGAGGAAGACAGATAATGAAATTGATAAAATAGGACATATCCATCCCTGCATACAGAAGCATACACAGGTACTCTAATTTTTTCTGGGGCAATTGGAGGAGCCCCATGAAGTTCAGGGTTTAGTTCTTCTGGTCGTTCATCTTTTTGCACTTGTTTAGATTCGGAAATAATTTCAGCCATTCCAAGCTCGACCCATCTTTCAGCAGTAGAGGGAGTAACACAAATGTAATCATTATAAGTAAATCGCTTAACAAGAGTATTTCCATCACGGCATCCAGCACCAATATCTTCTTCAGCTTCAGATTCAGGGGATGCAAATGAAAAAGAAACAAAACTAGACGAGAAAAGGATCAGAAATAAAGGAAACACTAGTAATTTTATTACTTTCAATGCTGATTTATGGTGTATTACATGTTATTTCCAAAATGAAATTAACATCAATGAATTCTTTAGTTAACAATAATAGATCATTTTTGAGATTAAATTGATAATTTGATCGTACAAATATTTGACACCTAAGATAAATTTGTCTATTCATAACTATTACTTGAAAATATGAAGCAGAAACTAAGTGGAAAAAACAGAGGTTATTGAAAAACTAAAAGAAAGTATGAAAAATGCTCATGGTGATTACCGTAGAACAGAATATGTCATTGAAAGACTACAAAATAATGCACCATTACCAAAATCGGATCATTTGTACATTGAGAGAATGATAAAAACATGCGAACAAGTAACTGAAAAAATAGAGATTGAGATAATTCCAGAACCAGTATTACCCAAAGATTTGATAAAATGCTACAAATGTGATTTACAAATTGATCTTGATGAAAAATCAATTAGAAAAAATAATTTTTGGTTTCATGATAGATGTTTTGAAAAAATTCCCATTGTAAAGACTCAAGTTTCTCAAAAAATTGAAGTACAACCAAAAAGAGTAAAACCCGTCATCAAGGATGAATCAAAGATAACATATTCTCAAATGATATTTTCTGGAGGGTTGTTGGCCTCACTTGTTGGAACCATGTACTTTTTGGCCGGAGATATAATAGCTACAGTAGTTGGGGTTTGCGGCAGTGTATTGTATTTTACAATATACAAGCCACAAACTAGAAAGAAAAAACAAGATGCAGTAATTGTAAAGACAGGAATTCCTGGATTTGATTCCACATTATCAGTAGGTCTCAAAAAGAACAGTTCTGTTGTAGTTTCAGGTCCTCCTGGCAGCGGCAAGACAACATTTGGTTTACAATTTATTTATTTTGGTGCAAGAGAGTTTGATGAACCAGGTGTTTACATTTCTTTGTCTCAAAGCGTTGATGAGATAAAAAATGATTGTAAGACATTTGGATGGAACATTGATGATTTGATGAAAAAAGGAAAAATCCTGATGATTGATTTAAGGCCATTTAAGATTCAAGATGAAGTGATTGGAAGAGATGACTCATTTTATCGTGGAGAGCAAATACCGTTTGAGCATTTAACAAAATTCATTCTAAACAGCATAAAAAAAATAAAAGCAAAAAGAATTGTAATTGATTCAATATCGATTCTTGGAATGCAATATTCAGACAAACTCCATATGAGACAAGGACTACAAGGAATGATACAATCCCTTGAAAACTTTGAGGTAACATCACTTTTGATTTCAGAGTTTTCAGAAAATAATCAAGTTCCGTCAGAATGGTTTGTCACATCGGGAATAATTCAGTTAGATAATCAAATCATCGACAACAAAATGAGACGAACAATCAAAATTACAAAATTACGTGGAATAGAACACAGTGAACAAGTTCATTCATTAGAATTACGAAGTAATGGGTTGTATGTTTTTGACTAAGATTCAGACTCGGATTTAGATTCTTCTATTTTTTCTAATTTCTTTTTGACAGACTCTGTTATTTCTCGTTTTAATTCATCCTCTTCTTCTTGGAGCTCTTTTTTGAAACGCTTTTGCCAATAGTCCTTTACCATTTGAATTCACTGTGTAACAAAATTAGATAAAAATAAGCCCTTCGAAAATTTTGAGGCTGAGAAATCGTTCATCAGTGTTAAATACAAATTTTGCAAAACAAACCACCTAACACACCTTGGGATTAGATGAGAAATCATCAAAATCCCATGATTATTTGTAACTATGTTATGGGTTAAGATTTTTGAACTCTAAGCATTTGGAATCGTATTCATCCAAATATTGCTTACTGTTAATTTGAGAATCTTTAATGTATAATTCACAGGTTTCAGGATCTATGAATTTACTCCCACTAGAATCATTAGTTATAAATTGCAAAATTAGAATTCCTAGTAATACGACTATCAAAATAATAGGTAATTTTTTTGAAGAAATATCCACAAAGAATGTTTTATAATTTTGAACTTAAGGGTATGGATTATGAAAAAATAAGAACTTTATTTTTAATCTTTATCAATAAACTCGTTAACACCTGGTGGGTCTGGTGCTAAGCCTTTTCTTTTTCTAATGTCAGCAACAGCTGCTGACAACATGGATTTTGGAACTTCAGTCCATTCCTTAAAAGAGGTATTCCATGTTGCACGTCCTGCAGTTTGCCCTCTCATCTCTTCAGACAGAGTAAACGTTTCAGAAGCTGGAATCTCACCTGTAATAATACTTGATGCGCCTTTTTGTGCCATATCAAGTACTTTACCACGTTTACCGGAAATAACAGTTGCAACATTACCAACCAAATCAGTTGGAACACGAACCTCAATAGCTAAAGTTGGTTCTAAAACAGCGGTACCTGCAGTTAACAAGGCACCCATACATGCTCTACGGGAAGCTGGACCCAATTGAGATAAACCTCGGTGTGCAGTATCCTCGTGTGGAACAAAGTGAGTAAATGTAAACTTGCAGTTTCTCATTTGTTCTTTACAGAGAGGTCCTTCTTTCATTGTATCATCAAATCCAGAATTAATAGAGTCAGTTGACTCTTGAACAAACTGAACACCTTTAGTTCCATTAATCAAAACGTTACCACGAGAATCAAGTTTCATTACTCTCTTGACTGTGTCAGTATCCCATCCTGCCTCTTTTAGCTTATCTGCAACGAATTTTTTATCTTTCATGTCACTAATTTCACCAGTTCTAAGCATTTGTGCAATCTCTGGTTCTAGAGGTTCTACTTTCATGAAGATCTTGTTATGCCTATTAGGAGATTTTGACATGATTGGTTCACATGCAGATTTTACAGTTTCTCTGTAGTTAATCAAAGGTTCAGATGTGATGATTTCGAGTTTGTTATCTTGAATACGATGAACTGCAACATCAAGGTGTAAAACACCCATTCCTGCAACTATAGTCTCACCACTCTCTTGATCAATTTTTACGATAAGATTAGGATCTTCAATTGTCAGTTGTTTGAGTATTTCAACTAGTTTAGGCAAATCTTTAGGATGTTTTGGCTCAATTGCAATTTGAACAACTGGTTCTGAAACATATTTCACTCCTTCAAACATTGGAATGTCTTTGACAGAAGACAGTGTGTTTCCTGCTCTAGCGTCAGTTAAACCCAATAATGCTGGAATGTTTCCTGCTCCAAGTTCTCCTACTTGTTCTCTTTGATTTCCCATGAAAAAGTTTACAGATTGAATTCTTCCTTCTCTTTTCTCATCAATGATGTTAATGGTTTGTCCATCTTTGATGGTACCAGAGAACAATCTACCTATTGCAACAGGTCCTGCTGCAGGATCTAGTACCATGTTTACAATCATCATAATTGTCGGTCCAGTATCATCACAAGCAAGTAAAGCTTTTCCAACATCTGAATCCAAATCACCTTTCCAGATTTGGGGAATTCTATATTTTACTGCCTCATGTGGTGCTGGATGGTGTTTTACAACCATGCCAAGTATGGCTTCAGCTAATGGTGCTTTGTCTACAAGGTCTGGAACTTTTTCATTTTGATAAGCATCAATTACATCTTTGAATGTAAGTCCTTTTTCTTTCATTAAATCAATGTTGATTGCCCATCTGTCTTTTGCAGAACCAAAGGTAACACTTGCATCTTGAATGGATACTTTCCATTTTTCTTTGTATTCAGGTTCTGCATATGTGTCAATTAATTGATTAAAATTTGAAACAACTTCTGCTAGTTGTTGCTGCATTTTCTCTGGGGTTAATCTGAGTTCTTTGATGAGTCTGTCTACTTTGTTGATAAATAAAACTGGTCTCACTCTTTCTTCAAGTGCCATTCTAGTTACAGTCTCAGTTTGAGTCATGATTCCCTCTACTGCATCACATACTACGACTGCCCCATCAATTGCCCTAAGGCTTCGAATTACCCTTCCACTAAAATCTACGTGTCCAGGAGTATCAATCATGTTAATGACGTATTCTTTGCCTTTTTGAGAAAAGTGTAACGTAACGTTTGCCTGATAAATTGTAATTCCTCTTTGTTGCTCTTCTTTATCAAAGTCCATCGCCAAGGCTTTACCTGCAGCAGATGGAGCAATAATACCAGAATAAGCCAAGAGACTGTCACTCATAGTGGTCTTTCCATGGTCAACGTGAGCAATGACACCAAAGTTACGAATTTGATCCTTGTTCTTGATGATTTTTAGAACCTCACCTGTTGACTTGTATTTTACCATATTCGCAAACCCTAGTAATCAGCTATTAAACCTTAGCCTTGGAAAAGATCAATAGATCATTTGGTTGCTAACATTACGAATCTTTTTTTCAGTAACAAAATGGCAATCTTTTTTCCTTTTCTTTTTGCCCTCAAAAAGGGCAATCAGTTGAGAGAAGAAGGTACAGTAAATCATCTGAGAGGTTTTCTCCGATGGTATATTTGGATGAATTACACGGATGCCTATTTTCTTTAGATTTCTTCCAAGCTGCTTGTTATGATTATTTTTTTCTTCAAAGATTATCACAGTATCACCTTTCTTAGCTGAAAATAACTCCATATGAGAAAACTGCTCTATTCTAGAATAATGTGCATCATATCCTAAAATTTCATAAAACTTTGCAGCACAATACATTGCCAATGGGAATGTGAACCAATTCCCTAGAACAAAAATCCTCTTTGATACTGCTGCTTTCTTTGCATCTATTTTAGCTTTTGAGAATAGTTTTGTGTTTTTTGGGATTGCTATTTTTCTTACCAAAGAGATACATGTCAATGCACTTTCTAAAAATGAAATACTTCCAGCAGTAAAGATATCATGATTTGGGGCAGATAATAGAATAGTTTCATCAGATGCCTTTGCCAGCCTACTTTTAGGCCTGGAAGTTATAGCAATAGATCTTTTTGCAATATTTGCAACTTTGATGTTTGTTATTGTTTTTCCAGATATTGAGACAAAGTAGACATGTTTGGATTTTACTAATTGTTTGTTTTTGTACAGATCTAAGGGATCCATTGCTTTTACCATTCCACCCGAAAAGGATTCAGCCAACATTGAGGATGCCAAAGAATCACCACTTCCAGAAAAGATGGCATGTTTTTGTTGTTTTTCAGATAGAGTATTTTGTTTTCTAAATGATTTTAAAAAATCCAATTGCATATTGATGTCTTTTTCATATGCCTCAATTGTATTCATAACATCAAATGGTTTTTGGCATATATTAGAAAAACGATTCAAGATAGGTTTTGGTTTTTATTACGACTATTTTGCAAACAATCATGGAAATTTCTGTAGGACATACTCCAGATTCTGATGATGCATTCATGTTTTATGGGATGTTTACAGGTAAAGTTCCATCTCCAGACTTTAAGGTAAATCATGTAATTGAGGACATTGAGAAATTAAACCGCAAGGCAACTGATCCAGAGCTAGATGTTACCGCAGTTTCAGTTCATGCATGTGCATATATTCCAGGATATACTATATTGAGAAGTGGCGGGAGTTTTGGAATTGGCTATGGTCCAATTGTTACTGCAAAAAAACAAATGTCAATTGATGAGATAAAAAAATCTAAAATTGCGATTCCAGGAAAGATGACATCAGCATTTTTGTTGCTCCAATTAATGATTGGGAAATTTGATTATGTAGAGATGAATTTTAGTGACATTCCAGAAGCTGTCAAAAGTGGAAAGGTGGATGTTGGACTTGTAATTCATGAGACTCAGTTGTCATATGAGCAAGAAGGCAATGTCAAAATTTTGGATGTAGGAGAATGGTGGGACAAGACAACAAACGGACTACCTGTACCACTTGGAATTAACGTAATGAAGACAGATTTAGGCATGGAAACTATTGTCAAATTTGACAAGCATCTTCAGGCATCAATAGAATTTGGAATTGAGCATTTTGAGGATGCAATTGAATATGCAATGAAATACTCTAGAGGAAAATCACGGGATTTGATTGAGAAATTTGTAAAGATGTATGTCAATGAAGTGACTGTCAATATGGGAGACTCTGGAGAAGAATCAATTAGAAGATTATTCCAGATGGCAAAAGAAAAAGGATTAGTTCCTGACTTTGAGTTATCTATTGCCATCAAGTAATTATAGAACAAAAAAATTTTAGAACCATGGGAGATGGAATTGGAGGAGCTGTAATTGGAATTCTTACAAACAATGCTTTTGAATTACTAGTCAGTCACACAAGAAAAGATAATCAAGAACAATACGGTAAGACTGAAAAAATAATCATGGCAAAAGTGGATAATCCTGATGAACCACAATATGAAGAAAAAACTAAAGAAGATTTAGAACGGGCATTGAAAGGAAAGTTTGTTTCATGTAATGTTCAATATAGAGATTCAAAAACAGATGCATTAGTTTGCAATGTCTTTGTTCAAAAACCACCTGAAGGATTTTAGAAATACCTAATATATGATAAATTCCAAATAGGATCAGAAATGGTTCTAGTTGATAAACGAATCCTAACAGGAGGTCTTACAATGATCATTGTAGGAATGGTTATTGCAGTTACTAGTGGAGAATCACCCACAGGGGAATCTGGAATGACTGAAGAAGAGATTATTGATTTAATGATAGCTGAAGATGAAAATCAAGCTTACCAGATGTTATCTGGAATATTAGTTGGAACAGGATTCTTACTTGTCTTGATTAGTTTTGGTGCTAGAAGAAAAAAAGACAGTGCAAAAAGAAAAGAGAAGAAACCTGCAGAATAAATCAAGCATTTGAGAAGAGATTATTGTTGTTTAATTTTCAGATTCTACAAAGTCTATAATAGACATTATTTTTCCTATTTCTATCAAATGCCCATAGCTTTTCTTACCTGAAGATTGCATTGGTGCATTATCTACGCTAATAAACAAAACATGGTGATCACTTAATGGAACAGTAATTCGTTTTATCTTTTCATAAGCGGCAATGGTATACATTCCTCTTCCGACTAGTTCTGAAATGTGGGCACGTTCATCCCAAGCACTCAATGCTCTTTTAAGGGTCTTTTTTGTATCTTCCATTGGCACCAATGGAGTTATGTTAGTACGTGTGCTGTTCCACAAAATTTCTCCATCTCTATCACAAACTGCTGCAAATCTTACATCACTATTAAAATCCATCAACATATTCAATAGTTTTTCATATTTTTCCATATGTTAGCTATAACATTGTAATCTAAATACTTTTGAATTTTTTATATAAGAAAAACTAAAATTTTTTTATAATTTCAAAGTGAGTGTTTCTCTGAGCTGGGATTCGTCCAATTTCTTTTACCATTGTTGCTAGTTCTTCAACAGATGATGCAGTTGGTTTGCCAGCTGCGCGGTAAATCTCTTCAGAAAATGCAGTTCCAACCAAATCATTTCCACCATTAGATAGCGCAACCTGTGCTAGTTTTTTGCCGTATGCCACCCAATAAACGGAGATGTTATTCAAAACATTTGCAAGCATGAGCCTAGAGAGTGCAATTATTCTCAAATCATATACAGATGAGCATTCATTGTTTACCAAATGTTCTTGTTCAAGCTCAGTATTATCAAGACTAAACTTCAACGGAATCAATGTAAGAAAGCCATTAGTTTTCTTTTGTAATTCTCTAATCTTTATGAGATGATCAACTATGTGTTCTGGTTTTTCAATATGTCCATAAAGCATAGTAACATTACTTTTGATTCCCATGTTGTGTGCTTCCTCAATTACATCAAGCCATTCTTGTCCAGAACATTTCCCTCGAACAATCTTGTTTCGTATTTCTGGATGAAATAATTCTGCACCACCACCTGGCATAGAATCAAGTCCAGCATCTTTTAGACGAGATAAAATTTCTTTAGTAGAGTTTTTTGTTAGTTTTGATAAAAAGAAAATCTCAGCTGCAGTTAATGCTTTGATATTTAATTGTGGATGATTCTTTTTGATTACTCTCATCATGTCTTCATAATATTCTAGTGGAAGATTTGGATGAAATCCACCAACAATATGAACTTCAGTTGCACCCATCTGTTTTGCAATTCCAACTCTTTGTTCAATTTCTTGAGGAGTTAGTGTATATGCATCATCTGCATCTTCTTTTCTATAAAACGCACACATTTGACAACTTGCTGCACAGACATTTGTATAGTTCATGTAGTAAGATGCAGCAAAGGTCACAGTATCGTCGACTAGTTTTTTTCTAGCATTATCTGCAACTGCACCAAGTAAATGTAGATTATCATAATTCATTAATTCAAGACCATCTTTGTAGGATAGTTCTTCTCCTGCCAAAGCACGATCTAAAGCTTGAGAATCTCCCACTAGTTGTTCTAACATATCGATTCTCTCCCCTTTCATGATATATTCCTTAGTGAAATTTAGTAAATCTTGGGAATTCTGTGCCTAAATTTCTCGTATTATAAAATAACTATTCAGGCCACACCAGGAGGAATAGATGCAGATGAACCATATTGATTTTCAAAATAATTTTTGGTTTGCTCGATTAATTTTTCATTTTCTTTGTTTATCTTTTCTAGTTGTTCTTCAAATTTTTCAGTATCTACTTTTACTTTGATAATATCAGTGAGTGTTTTGATAGATTTTATGATGGCATCATCATCAGGCAACATCATTCTACAAGTAGTGTATAGCACAATACTTGAAATTTCCGAATTCTTTAACGCAGAAATAACACTAGCATCAGCTCCAAGAACGGCTCCATTTGGGATCAATGGCAAATGATATTCGTCCAAAAGAGATTTCGAGATTTCGTTAGCTGCCAAACCATAGGAGATAGGAGCAGTTTTATCATTGGGGTCCATTTCCAATCCCCGAGGAACAATGATTTTTTTGATATTGTTATCATTTGCAAATTCTATTGATTTGGTAATTAGATCATATGTAGAAGTCGGATTCAACGGAATGTTAGATAAAATTGCATAAATGTTATCTTTCTTGTAAATACGAATTGGACCGTATATTTCCCCATTTTTAATAATGTATGATGGAGAAATTTTTGTAAATTCAAGCTCCCCAATATCTTTCATTTGTAATTGAGTTACGAGGTATGATATAGCAAAAGCTCCGACTAATCCGGCACTAGGGAATGCCACAATTAACAATTTTTCGTCATCTGTTTCATGTGAATCCATATTTGTTCTAGTATTAAAAATCAAAATAAATCATACGAACTTGATTTTCAGT
>JBHHVF010000008.1:0-36818 GCA_046754145.1 Candidatus Nitrosopumilus sp. | reverse complement strand
ATGTTTTACATGTGGAAATTTGATTGCTGATAAATTTGATGATTATCAAAATAAAATAAAAGCTGGAGAAGATCCAGTAAAAACTCTAGATTCTTTGGGAATTGAGAGGTATTGTTGTAGAAGAATGCTTTTGACTACTGTTGAAACAATTCAACAAGTGATTCCATTCTATGAAGCTATTCAGAGAAGAAACCAAGAAGTTCAATCTGAGTTAGAATAACTTGGCAAAAATTTCTTCGATTGAAGGACGTATTCTATTCAATAGCCGTGGAAGCAAGACAATTGAGGTTGATGTAAAATCTGATGGAAAATTTCTTGGGAGAGTTTGTGCTCCTTCGGGCGCAAGTGTGGGAAAATACGAAGCAGTTAGTTTTCCCAATGGAAAACCTGAAGAAAGTCTTAGAATACTAAATGAAAATTCTCAAAAATTTATCGAATTAGAATCATCAGATCTTAAAGGAATTCATGATGTTCTCAAAAGTTTGGACGGTACTACTAATTATGCAGGAATTGGAGGGGCACTTGCATTTGCAGTGACAATTGCATCAATGGATTCAGCAGCAAAAGCAGCAGAACAACCATTGTTTAAAATATTATCATCAGAATCCTCATTCAAATTTCCATTTCCATTAGGAAATATTTTAGGAGGAGGAGCACATGCAGGACCTGGAACCCCAGACATTCAAGAGATTTTGGTTAGTGCAACAGGCTCAAAAAGCATAGAGGATGCAATTGAAACTAATTTGGCAGTTCATAAGGAATTACGTAGTGTTTTAGAAAAAGAAGATCCTAACTTCACAAATGGAAGAGGAGATGAAGGTGGTTGGGCACCAAAATTAGAAAATCAAAAAGCACTAGAGGTTTCTGCAAAAGCCTGTGAGAATTTAGGATTTACTTTAGGAAAAGAGGTTTCATTAGGAGTAGACTTTGCATCATCAACACAATGGAATGAAGAAAAACAAAAGTATGTTTATGACAGAGCTGGATTTGAAAATTCTACTGGAGAACAGATTGATTTTGCAGCAGATATTATTGAAAAATTCAAATTAATTTATGCAGAGGATGCGGTTCACGAAGAGGCATTTGAAGACATGGCAGAATTGACAGCAAAATTCCCAAATACATTGGTAACAGGAGATGATTTGACAGTTACAAACAAAGATATTCTAACAAAGGCAATTGATGCAAAATCTTGCAATGCAGCAATTCTAAAAGTAAATCAAGCAGGTAGTCTTTATGATGCTCTTGAATTTGCCAATGTTGCAAATCAAAACAATATCAGATTAATCACATCACATAGATCGGGCGAATCTACTGATTCACAGATATCTCATATAGGAATAGCAACAAAGTCAAAAATGCTCAAAGTGGGGGTAGTTGGAGGAGAAAGAGTAGCAAAACTAAATGAATTATTGCGCCTATCAGAGCATGATTTAATACGCGGTATGGCAGAGATTTAAAATCGCTATGAGTCAACAAGCAGAAACAACAGACATCAAAAAGAAAATCCTAGCTACTGGGATTAGAGTAGGAACTCAAGTAAAGACAAAATTCATGAAACCATTCATCACAAAAGCTAGCCCTGAAGGACTTTACATGCTTGATTTAGACATAACATTAGAGAAAATTCAAACAGCAGCCAAGTTTATCAACAGATTAGGAACAGACAAACTCATTGTATGTTCAGGCAGACAATATGCAGAAACACCAATTGAAAAATTCTGTGAGATGTTAGATTCTAAGAAACTTCTTGGAAGATTTATGCCAGGAACTTTGACAAACCCTTCATTACCATATTACATTGAACCAAAATTAGTCTTAATTTCAGATCCACAAGTTGATGAACAAGCAATTACAGAAGCAACTAATGCAGGAATTCCAGTCATAGGAATTTCTAACACAGATAATATCACATCAAAATTGGATGTAATTATTCCCGCAAACAATAGAGGAAGAAAAGCTCTAGCAACAGTCTATTGGTTATTGGTACGTCAAATTCTCATTGAAAGAGGGGAATTAAAAGAAGATGAACCAATGAAATATGAAATCGATGATTTTGAAACAAAGATTACCGAAGAGGAAATCGAATAAATAAATCATAATTCTAAAGTATTTACTTGAAATCTAAAGCATCAGCACCAGGAAAAGTTATTCTTTTTGGAGAACATTTCGTAGTATACGGAGTAAAAACAATTCTTTGTGCAATCAACAAGAGAATTACTGTTACAGCAGAAAAAATTGAAGAAGAAAAAATTTCCATAAAATCAAACATAGGAGATTTAATTTTGGAGCCAAACAAACCTATATCAGAAATAGATTCTCCACTAAAACCATTTTATTATTTAGCAAACAAAATGATACAGACACAAAATCAAACTACAGGAATCAAAATTTTAGTAGAATCAGATATTCCATTGGGAGTAGGTTTAGGTTCTTCATCTGCTTGTTGTGTTGCAGGAGCTGCAGCGATTTCAAGATTATTTGCAGAGACGTCCAAAGAAGAAATTCTCGAACTTGCAATTGCGGCTGAAAAAACAATTTTTCAAAACACATCAGGGGCAGATTGTACTGTTTGTACATATGGTGGTATTATGGAATATGACAAGAAACACGGATTTACCAAAATAAAATCTGAGCCTGATTTTCATCTAGTAATTGCAAATTCAAACATAGAACACTCTACAGAATCAGTAGTAGCAGAAGTAAAACAATTCAAAGAAGAAAATGAAGAAGAATTTTCCAAATTATGTAATGATGAATCAAAATTAGTTGAAGGTGTTTTGAAGTTATTAGAAAATAACAACAATAAAGAATTGGGACAAAAAATAATTCAAAATCAAAAGTATCTTGAAACAATTGGAGTTTCAAATGAAAAATTAAGAGATATGATTCAAGTAGGGGGGAAATCATCTTTTGGAGCAAAAATCACTGGTGCAGGAGGAGGTGGGTGTATTTTTGCCATGGTAGATGAATCAAATTTGGAACGTACCATCAATGAATTTAAAGATAAAAACTACGAATGTTTTTCAGTAAAAATTGATTTCAAAGGACTGGATACTTTTTAATTGACTAGATAATTGGGAACAGCATGATTCTAATAAAATTAGGCGGCTCAATCATCACAAATAAAGAAAAACCATTATCAGCTAGAAGGAAAACAATAGACAATCTTGCTAAGAGTTTAAAGAAAATCAATGAACCAATAATAATTGTTCATGGTGGTGGTTCCTATGGACATTATTGGTCTGTAAAATATGATATGCATACTAAAGAAAGAAAGTATGATCTTAGAGGAGTTGCAATTATAAAAAATTCAATGATTGAATTAAACAAGATTATTTTAGATTCATTACTAAAAAATAGATTAAATCCGTATTGTCTCCCACCAACTGATTTTATGTCAGGAAACAAATCAATTGCAAAAAAAGTTAGAGAGATCGAAAAAATTGCAAAAACAGGCTTAATTCCAGTCACATATGGAGATGCATTATGGTATGGTCAGAAAAAAACATACATTTTATCAGGTGACAAAATTATGACTCATCTTGCCAAAATTCTAAAACCAAGACTCAGTATTTTTGTTCTAAATGAAGATGGATTGTACTCTGATCTTAAATCAAAAAAATTAATTTATGAATTAAAAGGAGAGCATCCTTCAATTTCAGAAAACAAGATGGATGTTACTGGTGGAATGACTAGGAAAGTAGAAGAAGCATCAAAGATTTCAAAAATGGGAATGAGTGTATTTTTTGTAAATGGTAATAAACCTGAAAGAATTGTAAAAGCGATTAAAAATAAGAAGTTTGAAGGAACATTGTTTAGAGGAAAAAGAAATGTCTGAAGAATTTGTAATTTTAGTTGATGAAAACGATAACCCAATTGGCTCTGAAGAAAAAGTAAAGTGTCATTTACCAAATGGAAAACTACACAGAGCATTTACTGCTTTATTATTTGATGAAGATGGAAGGTTGGTAATTACAAAACGAGCAAAAGAAAAGATGTTATGGCCAGGTGATTGGGATGGAACATTTGCAAGCCACCCAAGAGAATCTGAAACTTATGTATCTTCAGGCGAAAGAAGAATGCCAGAAGAATTAGGAATAGAAGGCAAACTAGATTATTTACACAAATTTGAGTATCATGTACCTTACAAAGATGTAGGTTCTGAAAATGAAATTTGTGGAACATTAATTGGTATAATTGACAAATTTACAGAACTAAAAGAAATTGAAGGAGAAATAGATGAAATTAAGTGGATTTCTGCAAAAGAGTTACTTTCAGAATTAAAGACAAATCCTCAAATTTATTGTCCTTGGATGCTTATAGCTTTAGAATTACTTGATAAATCTGAACAATCCATGCTTGAAAAACATGGAAATGTCTTATCTACGTGGATGAATAGTGAAATGCATGAGGGATTGTGTGAAGCAATCAAGACTCATCTACCAGAAGAAAAATGGAGATTAGTAAATGAAAAAAACTAAACAAATTGAAAAAAATGCAAAAATAGTAAACAAGTATCTAAATTCAAAATTAAAAGGAAATCCAAAGAAACTCTATGATGCAGCAGGGCATCTAATTGTTCACGGTGGAAAAAGACTTAGACCATACATGGTAATTAGAAGTTGCCAAATTTTAGGAGGAAAAATTTCCAATGCAATGCCAGCTGCAAGTGCTGTAGAAATGGTTCACAACTTTACTTTGGTTCATGATGATATAATGGATAATGATGAAATGCGTCATGGAGTGCCAACTGTACATAAAAAATTTGGAATGCCAATTGCAATTTTAGCTGGAGATGTTTTATTTTCAAAAGCATTTCAAATAATTAGTGAGTCAAAATTATCTGCTAATGCTACTACCAAATTAGTTTCTAGACTTTCTAAAGCATGTGTTGATGTATGTGAAGGTCAATTATTGGATGTAAAGATGGCCGAAGAGAAGAAAATTCCGACTCAAGCAGAATACATTACAATGATTGGTAAAAAAACTGCAGCATTATTTGATGTATCATGTGCAATGGGAGCTATTTGTGCTACGAATAAATCCAATGATATTTCAAATCTTTCATCATTTGGAAGAAACTTAGGAATTGCATTTCAGATAACAGATGATCTCATAGGTGTGATGGGAGATCCGAAAGTTACAAAGAAACCTGTTGGAAATGATCTTAGAGAAGGTAAAAAATCACTTCCAATTCTTATGGCAATAAAATCAGCAAAAGGCAAAGATAAAAAAATAATTCTAAAGGCATTTGGTAATTCTAAAGCAACAAGAAATGATCTAAACAAGGCAGTAGATGTGATTCGTTCACTCGGAATTGAAGAAAATGTTAGAAAACAGGCTCTAAAATATGCTGAAAAAGCTGAAAAATCATTAGCTAAGTACTCAGGTTCTGCTAAAACAGAATTAATTGCATTATTGGGTTTTGTAGTAAAGAGAAGTGTATAGTTGCAACAGGTAGATCTAGCATGGATGAAGAATTAAAGAAGGAGATTAGGAAAATGGCTCTCCAAAATGCATTTGAGCATGAAGGACAAACTCGAGATAAAATAATTTTGGGAAAAATTCTTGGAATAAAACCAGAATTTAGAACTAAAGTAAAAGAAATAACAGTAGATATTTCTGAAATTGTTGCTACAGTAAATCAATTATCAATAGAAGAACAAAAAAAAGAAATTGAAGAAAACTTTCCAGAAATTTTAACTCCCAAAGAAAAAATTGAGGAAAGAGATGGTTTACCAGAATTAAAAGGTGCAGAACAAGGAAAAGTCATTACGAGATTTCCTCCCGAACCAAATGGTTATCCGCACATAGGACATGCAAAAGCTGCTATCATTAATTCAGAATATGCAAAGATGTACGGTGGAAAATTTATTCTTAGAATGGATGATACAAATCCAGAAGCAGAACGAATGGAATATCATGCAGCCATCAAAGTTGGACTAGAGTGGTTAGGAATAAAATTTGATACAGTTAAGAGCACTTCAGATGACATGGAATTATTTTATGAAAAAGGAATAGAATTAATTAATTCTGAAAAAGCTTACGTTTGTACTTGTAAAAGAGATGACATCAGCAAGAATAGAAGAGAAAGAAAGGCTTGCAAATGCAGTATGGAAGATGTTGATAAAAATAATAAAAATTGGGAAAAGATGAAAGAGAAATTCAAACCCGGTGAAGCGATTGTAAGATTTCGTGGAGACATGAAAGCAGATAATGCAGTTATGAGAGATCCAGTATTATTCAGAATTATTGATGGAAAGCACTACACATTAGGCGAGAAATATAGAATTTGGCCTAGTTATGATTTAGCAGTTGCAATTGAAGATAGTATTGATGGAGTAACACATGCCTTTCGTTCAAAAGAATTTGAATTAAGAAAAGAACTGATTGACGCAATCTTAGATGCATTAAACATGAGAAAACCATACCAAGATTTTTTCTCAAGATTAGAATTCAAAGGGATGCCAATTTCAAAAAGAATCATCAAGCCCTTGATTGAAGAAGGTAAGGTTTCATGGTATGATGATCCAAGATTGCCAACTTTGGAAGCACTAAAAAGAAGAGGAATCAGGCCTGAGGCAATAAAAAAATTCATTATGTCGTTAGGTCTAACCAAAGCAAATACTCTTGCACCATTTGATGCACTTGAAGCATTTAATCGAAAATTTGTAGATCCTGAAAGTACGAGATTATTCATGGTTAGAAATGCAAAAAAATTAGTGGTAAAAAATTTACCAATCTCATCAATAGAAATCCCAAATCATCCAATCAATGACATGGGAAAAAGGAAAATTGAGATTGATGAAAACTTCTACATTGATGGAGAGGATGCACAAAGCATCAAACAAGGAATGCAAATTAGATTATTAGGTTTAGGAAATATTTCAATTACAAAAGACGGTATAGAATTTGAAGGGGAGTTTGTAGGTGAAGGAGATACAACAAATATCCCAAAAATTCAATGGGTTTCACAAAAAACTGCACATGAAATTAAGATGATTGTTCCAAAAGTATTATTCAATGGTGAAGAGTTCAATGAAGAAAGTCTAGAAGAATTTGATGTTTATACAGAACCACACTATCTTCAATTAAAAGAAGGAGAAGAGATTCAATTTGTTAGATTTGGGTATTGTAGAAAAGATTCTCAGAATCAGGCAATTTTTACACACAAGTGATCAATAATGAAAATAGTACGATTATTACATGAAAAAAACGAAACATATGGTTTTGTTAAAGGAGACAAGGTAGCCACAAAAGATGAAATTACATTTCTTACTGGAGTTCCAATTCCACTTAGTGTAAAAGATTTTCTTTTTGATGGATGGTATGATGAAATTAAAAATAAAATTCAAGATTTGCCATATGAAGAAAATATCTCAAAATACAAAGTACTAACACCAATTGTAAATCCAAACAAAATAATCTGTTTAGCATTCAACTATAGAGACCATGCTGAAGAACAGGATCTAAAAGCACCAGAAGATCCTGTCATTGTGATGAAACCACGAACAGCACTCACCAGCACAGAGTCAAATATTGTATGTCCAGGTTTTGTTACAAAATTAGACTATGAGGTAGAATTAGCTGTAATAATTGGAAAAAATTGCAAAAATCTTAGCATAGAAGATGCGTCTAGTGCAGTATTTGGATACATGATATTCAATGATGTATCCGCAAGAGACATTCAATTCAAAGATAAACAATTTACTAGAGGAAAGAGTTTCGACTCATTTGCACCATGTGGACCATGGATTACGACAGCTGATGAAATTCAAGATGTTCAGAATCTAAAACTAACAACCAAAATTAACGGGGAGTTAAGACAAAACTCTTCTACAAACAAAATGTTCATAAAAATACCTGAAATAATTTCAAAAATTTCCAAAGTCATGACTTTGGAAAAAGGAGACATCATTGCTACTGGGACACCAGCAGGTGTAGCGTTAAACAATCCAAATATTGAGTTTTTGAAAGATGGAGATAAAATAGAAATGGAAATTGAAGGTCTTGGAATTTTAAATAACACAATAAAATTTGTAAAATCAGATTAAGTCAAAGATTTTTTCATTAAATGAAATGAGATTCTATGTTCCAATGAATCAAAAAGTGGTAACTGTTCTTTAGTCAAAATTTGTATTTTTTCATAGTTTTTTTCTATACCATAATTTTGTAAAAAGGAAATTATCTGCAATGTTGTATTTTGTGAGCCTGAAAATAATGTAACAATAAGGGTTTTTTCAAAATGTTCAGAATCAGTAAGAATTGCAATTGAAGTAATACCATCAATATTTGATTTGATAATTTTATTTTTTTCATAAAAAGTAGATAATGTAGTATCATCAATTGGAAACCATCTCCAAGATTTTACATAATTGGAATAGAGTTGACGATTTAGAGATTTTTCAAAATGAACATCATATTTTGAATTTCTTTTTGGCGTAAGAGAATAAAAATTCCAAGTTTGAAAGATATCATAATCTAATGAATTTGCCATAGAGATAGATGAGGTGTTTTCAGTATCAATTAACATATAGGAAAATTGAATATTCTTTTTTTTGCCTATTGATTCTGCATGTTTTACTAATTCAGATGCAATTTTCTGTCTTCGAAAATTTGGATCAATCCTAATACCTTCAATCCAAATTTGATCTTCAGTATAAAATGCGTGACAGATTCCAACTGGAAATTGTTTTTCAAACAAGAACAAATGATCTTCTGATAACCAAAAATCCCAGACTTGATCTATATAATCTCCCCAAGAAAAAGTATCTCTACAAAACTTTAAGATTGATTTTTTGTCTAAAGCAGTTGCGTTTCTGATCATCTTCACTCTACAAAAAAATATTAAGAATGATCAGATAAAAACTACAATGGAAAAAATTTTAGTCGGTAAAACATCAGATATTTCTCCTGGAAAGATGATCAAGGTATCTGTAGATGGAAGAGATGTATTAGTTGCAAATATTGATGGAGATTATTGTGCAACAGATGATTCTTGTACACATTCAGGCTCTAGCCTATCAGAAGGAAAATTGGATGGATGTATAATCACATGTGGTTGGCATGCTGCAGAATTTGATTGTAAAACTGGAAAATTAGTTAAATTCCCAGCAAAAATCAGAGATTTGACATCATACAATGTTGTAGTAGAATCAGATAGTGTATTTGTAGAGATGTAACTATATACTGCTAATTTTTAAGAAAAGATGGAAAAAATGGCAGACGCAGCTCAAAATAAAGAATCAATGAAAGAAGCAATTGAAACATTAAACCAAATAGCTTCTAACAATTCTACTCCAAAGACAATAAAAAAATCAATTTCAGATTTGATTGGAGATTTGAATAATGAAGAATATTCATTATCAGTAAGAGCTGCAAATACAATTAGTCTATTAGATGATGTAACACAAGATCCAAACATGCCATCATACGTAAGAACACAGTTATGGCAAGCAGTTTCAAAATTAGAAAGCATAAGAGAATAAATTCTCTCTTGTAGTAAGAATACCATTGAAAATTGAAGAATATTTAGAAACACTTCCAGAAAATTTACTCAGTGGAGAAGATGTTCAGTTACCAAAAAAATCTTTTAGAGAAATTTTTAAGTTTGCAGATTTAGGAAAAAATGACATTTTTTATCATTTAGGATGTGGTAATGAAATAGGAATTGAAATAGCAATAAAGGAGTTTAAAGTGAAAAAAGCCGTAGGAATAGATAACAATCCTAAAAAAATTCAACATACAAAAGAAATTCTTGAACAAAAAAACATTCAAGCAGAGTTAATTTGTGAGAATATAGAAAAATCAGATATTTCAGATGCTTCAGTAATTTTGTTTTGGTTTACAGATGACAATGTGATTAATCAAATGTTTGAAAAATTTGAAAATCTAAAACCAGAAACAAAAATAATTACAATTTGGGGGCCACTACCAGATTGCCTTCCAGATAAAGTAGATTTTCCATACATTATCAGTAAAATACCATTCAAAAAAGCACAAAGCATGCAAGAACAGCTACTATCAGTTTTTGGGGTAAAATGTGTAGATTTTGTAACTGCTTGGGAATTTGCAGAAAGATACACAAAATCTATTGGAGTTCCAGAAATTAAAAATGATCGATTTTTGACAATTATTCAAACCTTGATAATTTGGATTAATGCAAAAAAATTAGGTGTTGCATGTAGTGAAGAAATTCCAGAATCTATTCAAACTTATATCAACATCATGAAAATGCAGTTTGACATAGATTTTGAATATCTTTTAAAGGAATAATTTGTATAAACTTTTTATTTTGTTTTAAAGCTAATAGAATATGGATAGTAGAATTAACATCAATGTATCTGCAGTAGATTATGATAAAACAAGTAAAGCATTAACTCATCAATTATCTCTTTTGGAAGAAATGGTTCACAGTAAGGAAGATTTTGTTATGACTGATTCAGAATTTGCTTTTGGCTGGCACTTTTTTGTCTTAAGCGTAAACAAATCACTTGTTGAAAAATTAGTAGAAATGATGGGATCGGATTTTGGGAAATTAAAGGGAAAAGGAGTAGAAAAAAAATTTCTTACTTGGTTAACAAAGAATGTAGAACGTAAATCCCCACGATTCAAACTTGCTATAAAAGAAGAGATGGAATCTAGTAAATTCGGTATCTTCTAAAAATAATGTAGGCCCTCGAGGGGAATCGAACCCCTGTCCGGGGATCCACAATCCCCTATACTAGCCACTGTACTACGAAGGCCACCAGAAAGAAAAATTGTTTATCCTGTAATAATCTTTGATTTTTGATTGAAAATCAGACTGTAGACTTATTATCAACTAGGTAGAATTTGATGTATGAGATTTTGGTGGATTGCAATGGCAATATCAATTGGGCTAACATATTATGGCGCAATTAATTTAATGCCATTCAAATAGCCTCAAATTCAAGAGTAGTTTTCAATTTTACTAGTAAAATTTTTGCATGAAATTACAGCGATCGCTTTAAATTTGTTGTATTAGGGTACTCTTCGACTTGAGAAAAGGATTCATCACAAAAAGATTGCGTTCAGGTAGAAAATCAGTAGAGGATTCTATTGAAAGAAAAATAGAGACCATACAAGGAGAAAAATTTGCATGGATTGATTTACAAAATCCAGATAGGAATGATGTTGAGAAATTAGCTGAAAAATTCAATTTCAATGAATTGAACATTGAAGACTGTATGACAAAATTTGAGCTTCCAAAATTAGATAGTTATGATGATCATTTCTTTGTAATTTTACATTTTCCACCATTATCACAAAAAATAGGAATGGGGAAAAATAGTCAATTATCAATATTTCTTGGAAAAGATTTCCTAGTCACAGTTCATCAAGGAGATCTTAAACCACTAATTGAATTAGCAGAAATATGTAAAACGGGCTCAGATGAAGAAAGAAAAAATAGGTTGTTAGGAAAATCTCCTGGGTTGTTACTTCACGAGATCATAGATGTACTTGTAGATGATCTTTTACATACTTCCAGAAAGATTATTGCAAATCTAGATGAAATAGAAGATAGAGTATTTGATGAAACAAAACCAGTAGCAAGAAGTATTGCATTACTCAGAAGAGAAATTAATAGATTTAGAAGGTTAGCAACTCCATTAAAGAAATTTGTATTAGAAATTTCAAAAAATGTAAAAAGATTTTCTGAAAGAGAAGATGAAGAACTTGCATTATTTTTTGATGATGTAATTGACCATATCGACAAAGTAATTGAAACATTAGAAGAATCAAGAGAAACTATGGAAATTTACAAAGATACAGATTTTGTGTTAAGTACTGAAAAAACAAACAAAGTACTCGGTCTATTAACGATCATCTTCACATTAGCAATTCCATCAACAGTGATTGGAACATTTTATGGAATGAATGTTAATTTGCCAGGAGGAATTGGGGATAACACAACGTTCTTAGGTCCATTTACAATTTTCATAATTATTATTCTTGCATCAGCAATTCCTGCAATCATGATGTTCGCATATTTTAGAAAGCTAGGCTGGATTGGTAATTAAAACAAGAATAGCCTATAGTTTCTCATGAAGATTTACTTTGACCTTAGTTAAGGATTGATCTAAATTATCAGGTATTACAATTAAAAGACCAGAATCTTTTCCAACATTATTACATACTCCGCTAAAGCTTTGATAATTATGGGCAGTGCAACCTTCTTGACTATAATAATAGAAGATATCAGAATTTAGATAATTTTCTAGCTGATCTTCAGAGTAAACAAAGTAAACATGAAACCACGCATTTTTGTCATTAATTGATATAGAATATTCATAGGATGTGTTTTCCTTGGAGGTACATACGGGGATAAATTGTGCATAATAGGTAGTTGCTATTTGTTTTTTAATTGGAACATCAGGAAAAACTGAGATGTATGGATCATCATTTAGTTGAGTTCCTTGAGCCAATTCAATTTTGTTGCGAATAGTATCAATTGCATATCTATACAACATTGGTTTCCAGTTTGATTCACAATTACTAAATTCATGTTTTAATTCCACGTATGACTTTTCATTCTGATATTGTAATTGATTAGAATTATAGTTAGTAAGAGAGGAAATGTCTTCAGGATCGGAAGAATAGATATCTTCATCAGAGTTTGAGTTAGACCAAACATTAGTAACATCAAATAAAATATTTCCAGGATAACTATTCCATTCTTCTTGCAGATGAACATAGATAGAATATTTGTTGATATCCTGAGCATATGGAGTATCAAAAATAAGATGTCCAAAAAAAGCATTTAATAAAATTAATACAAATGCAATTACTGGAATTGTAACATAAAAGATACTTTTCATTAAACCGCCAAAGTTATACAAAAGTCAATATAAATCAGACTTTAATATCTGATTTTAGAAAACTTGGAATCATTTTACAGAATTTTCAATTTTGGACATCAGATCTATCCTCAATAGTAAAAATGAGCTTAGATAAATACCAGTAATTTTAACATAATTTATGGTCAAGATTAGAGTACATAGTGGAAGAGGTACAAAATTTATCGAAGTTGACAGTGATGCTTCAAAATGGTCTGGTGATGAATTTAAAAAAATTCAAGCATCAAGAAAAGCAGCTGCAGCAAATAGAACAATTCACACAGGTAGAGGAACTGGTACAAGAAAATTGAGTGATCAACCAGAACCAAAAGCAAGACCTTCAACAGAAGGAATGACTAGAATTACAGGTAGAGGAACTGGTTCAAGAAAGAGTAGAAACAAGGGTTCTAAGTAAGAAAAACTTTCATTTATAATATTTTTTTGTTAGGTGTTATTCATTAGAATTGATTGAATTATGTTAGATTTTAAGATCTGGATTTGCAGCTTTAACCTTTTCCCAATCTGCAAGAAAGTTTTTCAGACCAATTTTTGTCAATGGATGTTGCATCATCTTTTCTAATACTGCAGGAGGTAAAGTCACCACATCTGCTCCAATTTTTGCAGCATCAACTACATGTATTGGATGACGAATACTTGCAACAAGTATCTGAGTTCCAAAATCATAATTAGCAAATATCTCTTTGATTTCTTGAATTATATGCATTCCATCTTTGCCAATATCATCTAGTCTTCCAATGAAGGGACTAACATATTTTGCACCAGATTTTGCTGCAAGCAAAGCTTGATTTGGAGAAAAGATCAATGTAACATTAACTGGAATTCCTTCTGATGAAAGTGATTTACATGCTTTTAGACCATCAGGAGTCATAGGAACTTTAACGACAACATTATCACCATATTCACGAAGACGTTTTCCTTCTTCAACCATTTCAGAATATTCGGTACTTACAACTTCTAGACTCACATCACCTTGAATGATTTTTGTAATCTCTTTCATTGCATCCTTTGGATTACCACTTTCTTTAGACATTAGAGAAGGATTAGTTGTAATTCCATCTAACAATCCCATATCATTGAATTTTCTAATAGAATCAAGATTAGCAGTGTCAAGAAAAATCTTCATAATTTTTTACTCCTAATTTCTTTGACTTGTTTTGCTATATTAATTGGCGTAATTCCATGTTTTTCTAATAGCAAAGGAACTTCTTTGTCTCTAGCTGATTCTCCAAACATGTCTTGAGCCCCAATTCTCTTTATGGGCACAGGGTACGATTCAGAAACAGATTCTGCAACTGCAGAGCCCATCCCACCAAAAATATTGTGCTCTTCAGTAGTAACTATACAGCCTGTTTCTCTTGCTGCTTTTTCCAAAATTTCATTGTCAATGGGTTTTATTGAAAACATGTCCAAAACCCTACAGGAAATGCCTTCTTGCTGTAATGATTCAGCTGCCTCTAAAGCCATTCTAACAGTAATTCCACATGCTGCAATGGTACAATCAGAACCATCTCTTAGAGTAATGCCTTTTCCAATTTGAAAATCTTGAGATTCCGAATGAACTAAAGGAGTTTTTGATCTTGCCATTCTCATGTAAAATGGACCATACTCATTTGCCATTAAATGAATTAATTTAGAAACTGCAATGGTATCAGCAGGAATTAAAACTCGAAAATTTGGAATTACTCTCATTATTGCTATATCTTCAATTTGTTGGTGAGATCCTCCATCAGGTCCAACAGATAAACCACCATGAGATGTTACTAATTTTACATTAAGACCTTTTTTACCAGGTGGGGATGGATATGCAATGTTATTTCGAATTTGATCAACTGCTCTCCCTGGTAAAAATATTGCATATGTACTAGCAAAAGGAACTTTTCCAGAAACTGCCAATCCAGCAGAGACTGTTACAAGATTTGCTTCAGCAATGCCGACATTAAAGAATCTATTTGGAAATTCTTTTCCAAATCCAGAAGTCTTTAGAGAATCAGTTGTATCTGCTCCCAAAACAACAATATCAGAATTATCTTTTCCAGCTTGAATCAGTGCTTTGGAATATTCTGAACGCATGTCAGTCATTATTGGTTCATTCAAATGTATCCAGCCTCCTGTGCAATTTTTTTAATTTGTTCTTGTTTTTCTCCTACAACATGTAAACCAATCCATTTGTTTACTAAATCGGTTCCACCTAACTCGTTGGCTTTATCAAGTAAAATACGTCTTCGAGATTTTAAGACCTCATTTCTAAAGGCTCTAATTGCTGCTCGTACATCTTGCTGTCCAACAATAGCACCGCCTCCAACAAATGCACGGGCACCATCTGCAAAAATAGATCCAATATTTTCAAGATTTACTCCTCCATCAGCCTCGATATAGCCTGAAAAATTGTGTTCCTTTAGAATAGAATTCAATCTAGCCATCTTTACATGTGTTTCTTCAATGTATTTCTGACCAGATTTTCCAGGAACTACAGACATCACAATTAGTTGATCAAGCGAAGACAAGAATTTGTAAGACCATTCAGGTAATTCAGTATCAGGATTTATTGCAAAACCCACACCAATTTGATTTTGTTTCAGTAAATCATGGATTTCTCCAAAACTAGATTCATCAGTTACTTCAGCATGAACTGTAATAATGTCACTGCCTGCATCAATGTAATCTCTAACATGTTTTACAGGTTCATTGATCATCAGATGTGAATCAAACGGAATTACAGTAAGAGGTCTTAGTTCTTTGATTTTAGTATGATCAAAAGTTTTGTTTGGAACAAATTGACCATCCATTACATCAAGATGAATATAATCAGATCTGCCAGAAACACATCTTTTAATTTCATTTTCTAGGTTTGTCATATCTCCTGCAATGATAGATGGCGCAATCATGAATTGTGAATCTAATTCATGATTAATTATAGGAACCACATCAGAGTCAGGTGCTTTTCCATGCCATTGAGGATTATCCTCCATGTGTTCTACGGATTTGCCTTTAATTGTTCTTGATATGATCATTGTAGGTATTCCTTTTGTTGCATTTGCTTTTCTAATGGCAGCATCAAGTTGCTCAACTCTATGTCCATCAACTTCAATGACATTCCAACCAAAGGATCTCCATTTATCGCCAGTCTTCCAACGTGATGCATCTTTCCACATTTCAGAAAGATCATCACCTTCTAATTTTTCATCTAATGGCATAACTTGTTCAGTGTAAGAGTCTTGTTGAATGAAATTTCTATCAAGAAAAACAGTAAGATTGTCAACCTTGTATTTTGCAGCAGTCATAGCAGCTTCCCAAATCTGACCCTCATCGGATTCGCCGTCTCCAATGATAGTATAAACATGATAATCTTTGGAATTGATTTTTGCAGCAAGGGCAATGCCCACAGAATAGGATAATCCTGTGCCTAAAGAACCACCACAGAATTCTACACCTGGACATTTTAGGTCAGGATGACCTTGTAATTTACTACCAAATTTTCGTAGAGTTTCAAGTTCAGATTCTGGAAAATATCCTGCAACTGCCATATTTGAAAACAAACCAGGAGCAGCATGACCTTTAGATAAAACTAGACGATCTCTATCTTCCCATTGAGGGTTATTAGGATCAAATTTCAGATGTTTGTAAAATAAGCAACCCAAAATTTCTGCCATAGAGAAAGAACCTCCGGGATGACCAGAACCAGCAAGATTGGTTGCCTTTATCACTAATTTACGGGCTCTAAGGATATTCTTCTTAATTTGATAATAATTAAGCCCCATCTTGATCGTTATCTTTGTAAATTGAATAAAAATCTACTTCTGCAAAATTTTAATTTGATCGCCACTATACAATATCATGAAAATTAAAGAAAATATTCCAATTGTAGTTTTTGATAATCAATGTTACTTGTGTGTAAAATTTGCAAAATTTGTTGATTTTTTTGCAAGAGGTAAAATAACAATGGTAGGACACTATTCAGATTTTGGAACAAAAATAAGAAGTGAAATTTTAGATGAATCAGCTTTAGAGATGTTTTGGTTTATTGATAAAAAAAGAGCATATGGAGGAAGAGCAGCATTATTTCCATTAATAAAATCAATTTTTTCTAAAAAAATAAAAAACTCATCGACCATGAGAATCGATGAAAGTTGCCAGCAAGATTGTAAAGATGTTAAAGCAGTTTTTATAAGATCATCAAGTCTGCTCACAAATAGTAAAAAAATAGATCTCTAGTAAATCTAAATAAGACTTCAAAACTCAGACACTCATAATGAAGATAAAAACTGAAAGTTCTACAAAAAAGAAAACACAACTTCTTTGTGGTTTTGTCTTAGAAAATTCAAACAAGGTTCTAGGATTAGAGAAATTTGATACTAAAACAGCCTCAATAATCAATCAGTCTCTAAAGGACATGGAAGGGAAATTAGGAAAATTAAGCGTTATTCCAATATCTGGGAAAAAATCTGCACAAAGAATTCTACTTGCAGGACTAGGAAAAAAAGAGAATTTAACCAAGGATACCATTAGATTGGTTTCAGGTAAAATTGCACAAAAAGCAAGAGAGTTAAAGCTAAAAGAATTTTCAATAATAACTCCTCCAAGTTTTGTAACTGATCAAATTTCATCAGTTTCTCAGATTGTAGAAGGTTCCAAGATGGGTCTTTACAGATTTGATAAATTTAAGGCAGAAAAAATAGACAATTCGCCAGATCTAACAATCATAGTTTCTAAATCAAAGAAAATCTCACAAGCAATCAAAACAGCTATAGTTGTTGCAGATGGCGCAATATTTACAAAAAGTATTGCTAATTTACCTCCAAACGAATGTACTCCAAGTACATTAGCAAATTTTGCAAAAACAATTTCCAAAAAGAACAAGATGAAGCATAACATATTTTCTAAACTTGAATTAAAAAAGAAAGGTTTTGGTGGAATTACAGCAGTTGGACAAGGCAGTAAAAATGAACCTAAACTAATTATTTTAGAACATAATCATGGACCAAAAAATGAAAAACCAATTGTTCTAGTTGGCAAGGCAGTAACGTTTGATACAGGAGGAATTTCATTAAAACCTGGAGATAAGATGGATGAGATGAAATTCGATAAATGTGGAGGATGTACAGTTCTTGGAATAATGAAAGCAGTTTCAGAATTAAAACTACCAATCAATGTTGTTGGAATTATTCCATCAGTTGAAAATATGCCTGGTGGAGAATCATACAGACCAGGAGACATCATAAAGTTGTATAGTGGAAAAACTGCAGAAATTCTTAACACAGATGCAGAAGGTAGATTAATTTTAGCAGATGCATTATCATATGGAGAAAAACACTATTCTCCAAAAGCCATCATTGATTTTGCAACTCTAACTGGAGCATGCATTATAGCATTAGGTACCAATGTAGCAGCAATTGTATCAAATAATGAAAAACTAACAAAGAAAATTAACGATTCATCTAAAAGAACTACAGAAGAAGTTTGGGAGCTTCCATTAAATCAAGACTATATAGAAATGATAAAATCAGATGTTGCAGATATGAAAAATATCGGAATAGGAAGAGCTGCCGGGACTATTACTGCTGCTGCGTTTTTGA
Organism: Candidatus Nitrosopumilus sp.; assembly: GCA_046754145.1. Lineage (GTDB taxonomy): Archaea > Thermoproteota > Nitrososphaeria > Nitrososphaerales > Nitrosopumilaceae > Nitrosopumilus. The sequence continues at coordinate 18,364 of JBHHVF010000008.1, read as the reverse complement.
AAAATGCTATTGAAGATACACCATGGACACATATTGACATTGCAGGAGTTGCATGGACACAGGTAGCTACAAAAGAAAAATCATATAATCCAAAAGGCGCTACAGGTTTTGGGGTAAGATTAATTCTAGATTATTTACAAAATTTGTAGAGTTAGTAACCTCTACTATTTCTATCAGGTTTTCCAACATTTGGATTTCTCCAACCATGTTTTTCCATCATGTGGTTTAGTAATCTAATATCATTATCACATGATTCACCACATACAGAACAATTTTGCATTGAAATCATAATCAAACCCATTAATTGAATATTAAAAGATTGATTGTAAATTAGAAAATGCCAGCACTGTTGCTTCCCAAGGGCTCTCGCATCTTAGTAGCACAACAGCGACGTCAGGTTTGACTTCCAAGTTCGGAAAGGGATTGGGTCGCACCCTAACGCTATGGCCGGCTTGAAAAATAATGTTGGATTCTCATCTATTAACGTAACGCCGACATCAAATATGCTCAAAATAGGTATAAAGCAAAGAAAATACCGAGTTACGACATGACACACAGAGTATCTGTTTTAGATCAGGACTTATGTCAGCCAAAAAAATGTGGTTTAGAGTGCATAAAATACTGCCCAGTTAACAAATCAGGCGCAGATTGTATTATTCTAAATGAAGAATCAAACAAAGCCCAGATCGATGAGGACATCTGTAATGGCTGTGGAATATGTGTCAAAGTATGTCCCTTTGATGCAATTACTATTGTAAATCTAGCAAGTGAATTAGCTACAGATAAAATTCATCAGTATGGTCCAAATTCATTTCGTCTATTCAAATTACCCACTCCAAGAAAAGGAGAGGTTGTTGGACTTTTAGGAAGAAATGGAATGGGGAAAAGTACTGTAGTTAACATATTATCAGGAAATTTAAAACCAAATCTTGGAAGATATGACAATCCACCTGAATGGGATGAGATTTTAAAATATTATAGTGGAACTGAACTCAAACAACATTTTGAAAAAATTGAACAAAAACAAATTCGAGCATCAATAAAACCACAACAAGTTCATCACATTGCACAAGCGTTTGATGGAACAGGAAAAGAACTCATTGATAAATATGATGAAAGAGGAATATCTAGAGAACTAATCAAAGAGTTGGGATTAGAGAATTCTATGGAACAGAGTTTAAAGGAACTTAGTGGAGGTGAATTACAAAGAATTGCAGTAGCCGCAGCAGCATCAAAAGATACAGAGTTTTACTTTTTTGATGAACCATCATCATACAACGATGTTTTTCAAAGAATAGGAGTTGCTCGTGTAATACAAAGTTTAGCAAAAATTGGAAAAAGTGTAATGGTAGTTGAACATGATCTTACATTACTAGACTTTCTCAGTGATTATATTGAAGTATTATACGGTGAACCTGCAGCATATGGAATTGTTTCAAATGTTTTATCTACTAAAATTGGAATCAATGTTTTTCTTGATGGATATTTACCAAATGAAAATGTTCGATTTAGAGACAAGAAATTTTCTTTTGATGTATCTTCTTCATCTACTGATGTATTTCAAGAAGGAAGTACAGTTGTAACTTATCCAAAGCTTGAAAAAAAATATCCTTCATTTTCAGTAACAATTGATCCTGGTCAAGTAAGAAAAGGCGAAGTTTTAGGCATAATGGGAGCAAACGCTCTTGGAAAAACTACTATGATGAAGATGATTGCAGGAGTTGAAAAACCAGATTCTGGTAGTATTGATAAAAAAATCAAAATAGCATACAAACCACAGTATCTTGAAAATGATCTTGACGTAGAAGTCATATCAGTTTTAGATAAAGCAAATGGCAATCTAGTTGAAGGAAGTCTTGAAGAAGAGCAAATACTTGATCCGCTAAAAGTTAAAAAACTTTACAATAAATCTATCAAAAATCTTTCTGGAGGAGAATTACAAAAAGTTGCAGTTGCAACATGCCTATTACAAAAAGTAGATCTGTATGCATTAGATGAACCTTCAGCATTTTTAGATGTAGAAGACAGGATTGCAGTAGCAAAGTTTTTACAAAAATTTGTTCGCTCTTTTGGAAAATCAGCAATAATAATTGATCATGATTTACAGTTGATGGACCTAATTTCGGATACAATGGTAATCTTTGAAGGAGAATCAGGATTAGAAGGCAAAGCTACATCTCCAATGCCAAAAGCTGATGCCATGAATAAATTTCTAAAATCACTTGACATGTCATTTAGAAGAGATGAAAAGAGTCTCAGACCTCGTGTAAACAAACTAGAAAGTAGATTAGATAAAACTCAAAAAACTTCTGGAAATTATTATTACAAGAATTGACTCGAATGTTGAAAAAAGCATTGGAAAATGCGCTCACATCAAAAGAAAGTGATGAATTAATTTCAGCATTTGATCAGATTGGAGATATAATAATAGTAAGAATTCCAGATTCTCTTTTATCCAAGAAAAAAATTATTGGTGAAACTTTGTTAAATGAAGTAAAAATTGCTAGAAGTGTTTTTTATCAAGCATCAGATGTAGAAGGAAATTTTCGTACTAGAAATCTAGAGATTCTTGCAGGGGAAGACAATACAGAAACAGAATACAAGGAATTTGGATGTAAATTTACAGTAGATGTTGAAAATGCATTTTTTTCACCAAGACTTTCTACAGAAAGAGAAAGAATTGCAAATTTGATTCAAGATGGGGAGGTAATTAATAATATGTTTGCAGGAATTGGAATGTTTTCAATAATGGCTGCAAAAAAGAAAAAATGTACTGTTTATAGTCTTGACATCAATCCAGTTGCGTCAAAACTATGTGAAAAAAATATAAAATTAAACAAACTTGCAGGAAAAGTAATTTCAATAAATGGTGATGCATCAAAAATTATCAAAGAACAATTAGTTGACAAAGCTGATAGAACTTTGATGTTATTACCTGAAAGATCTGATGAATTTTTAGAATCTGCAATCAATACAACCAAAAATGGTGGTATTATTCATTATTATTCACATATTCATGCAGATAAAAAATCAGAGGCAGGAAAACTTTCAGAAGAACATTATCTACAAGTCACACCAGTAAAATCAGAAATTCTAGATTCAAAAATTGTTAGAGCAATAGGTCCTAGATATTATCAAACAGTAGTAGATGTAAAAATTTTCAAATAGATTAATCATCTGACGTGATTGATGCAGGAGAAGGTTTTGTTGTTGCCATAACATATCCAATCCATGCAATTACTCCAAGTATTCCTCCTGCAATCATCAATACTGATAATTGTAATACAATAGGACTCCATTCAGAAAGCATCAACAAGTATGCATAAAGAAAAAATCCACCAATACAAAGCACAAAAATGGTAATGCCCATTCCTTTACGCTTGTTCATGGCAAAGAATTTTTCTGTGAGTTATTTATTGGTTTGAACTAATCTAATTCAATTGCCATTAGATACGCATCTTCGCCATCTCGATAGTAAGCATTTAGTTGTTGTCTGATTGTAAATCCAAGTTTTTCATATAGTCTCACAGCCTCATTATTGCTACATCGTACTTCTAGATAGAATTCATCACATTTTTTTAATTTTACACCATTTACTGATTCTTCAACAAGTACTCTTCCAATTCCTCTCTTTCGATATTCATTTAGAACTGCAATAGAAACTACATGTCCTTTTTTAACAAATCCTAATTTCTTAAAATTTGAAAAGCCATATTCGGTTTTACACATAATATAACCAACATGTTTTCCTCCAATTTCTGCAACGATAAATGCTTCAGGAATTTCTGCCAATAAGCTTTCATAGAAATAATCAGAATAGTGTTCAGGAAGTGTTTTTAGATTAATTTCCATGACAGAAATAAGATCGCTTGGTTCTGCTCTTCTAATATTACAGTCATCTAATTGCCTTAGAATCACTTGCATGTTATATGATACATGTAACAATATTTAATTTTAAACCAAAAAGCCATTTTAATGGAAAGATTTAGCCCTAAATAGATGGAAGATCCTTCACAAGAAGAAATTGTTTCACTAGTCAGTTCTATGTTTGAGGTTAGTGATTTTGTTAAAGCAGAATTTTCATTAGAATTTAGGATTGAAGATTTGGAATTCAAATCAAAATTTGAAGATTTGGCAAGAAAATTAGAAAATATGAGTTATGTCTGTAAATTAACAGAGATGAATGGCACAAAATACATCATCATTCAAAAATTTACTCCAAAAAAACAGAGAAAATGGTTGAGTACATCATGGACTCCTAGAATTTTGTTTGCAGTTGTTATTTCATTTGTGATGATTGATGGATACTATAGAACATCTGGAACAAATTCAATTATAGAGATCGGTGATCCCCTAGAGATGGCTGCAGTCTATACGTTATCATTACTAGGAATTTTAGGAATTCATGAGCTTGGACACATTATTGCTGCCAAAATGCATAGACTAAAAACAACTTGGCCTTACTTTATTCCAGGCTTGCCCATAATTGGCATTCCAACATTTGGTGCATTCATTCAGTCTAAAGGATTAACCATTAATCGAGAAATTTTATTTGATGTTGCTATTGCAGGTCCAATTGCAGGGTTAGTAATTGCAGTAATAGTTTCAATTTTTGCAGCATATACTGCACCAGTTATAGATCAAGAGATGGCTGCAGGATTATTTGATGAATCGAGATTGATAGAATGGAATATGGGAGAACCATTGTTAATGACTGCTAGTCTGGCAATGTTTGGCAAAGGTGGAGACGGTCAGGAAGTAATAATGACTCCAATTATGTTTGCGGCTTGGATTGGATTTTTAATTACATTCCTAAATTTGTTACCAGCATGGCAATTAGATGGAGGACACATGGCAAGAACACTACTTGGTCCAAAATTACACAGATATGCAACTTATGGAAGTATGGCAATTCTTGTTTTGTTAAATTATTGGGTGATGGCGATATTAATTTTCATAATGAGTTCAAAAAACCCTAGTGCAAATCCACTAGATGATGTTTCTCCACTTTCAAGAAATAGAAAACTTGTATATGCTGGAATTGTGGTATTAGCAATTTTATGTGCACCATTACCAGCAGATTTTTTGCCTAGTATCTTACCGTAACAAAAGTCTAGCACCATCTGTAACTACTGCAACTTTTTGTTTGGCACCTTGTGTTTTTAGAATATAGTCTAGTGAATATTTTATTCCCGGTAAAGAAATCATATCAAGCTTTTTTGCATAAAATTCTGGAAGAATTGAAACTAAACCAATTTGAAAGTTCTTTTGAATTTCTGAAAGAAATAACAAATCCTCCATTCCACTAATGTATTTAGTAGGATTTCGTAGTTGTTCTAAGGTTAATCTATCTTCAATGTATTGTTGAATTGCATCAGAGCCTAAACCACCTTTACATTCAGCCACTAAAATAGCAAGACCATCTTTTTTGATTGCATTTGAACAGTTCCAAAGGGAAGAAAACGATTTTCCAAGATTATCATTACTGGCATCCTTACCAGTACTAATTATCATTGTTTTATGTTGACCTACATCTTTGATTGAATTGGATTCCAAAGTTTTGGTTGAAGAAAGAGTTTTTGAAGGATGACCTATAGAAAAATCAATTATGCCTTCAGAATTTGCAATTATTTCAATTCCTTGAATTTCAAAATTATTTGTATAGTTTTTTGCTTCATTCAAACTTTCAGGATACTGTCCAGGAGTAGGAAGATTTCCCTGTCTTTTTGCATATGCTGAGAGCATAGATTCTTGACCGAATTTTTTGAGTAGACGAGTAGAGATAGTTTCATAACCAAATAATCCATCAAATTCCATTTCAGCCATGAATACAAGATTAGAATTCGAAATATCAACGTCATCAAATTCATTAATTGAACTTCCTTCAGGTAATCCTGCTTGGACTAAATTCAGGATTTTTTTATCAGCTAAAATTTTTGGAAAAGGTTTTGATTTTTGCTCACATAAGGTAAAAAGTGATGAAATAATTTTTTGAGTAGATTTTGAATTGTGTAAAACTACAAGTTCCATTGGTTTTGACAAATCTAGTGTATTGAGTTTTTCATTGATCGCCGAATCTTCTAAAATTTTACCTTCAGAATCAATTTTTTGTTCTAAATTCTCGGCTCTTATATCTAAAACAACGTCTGTAATACCATAATTTAACCAGATTTCAGGCATAATTCATACATAATACAAACCAAAATAAATCCAGTGTAGTTAATTTTGGTATGGAATTTGTAAAAGAGTTTGCAACCTTTTTGCATCAAAATGGTATTATAAAATTTGGTGACTTTACACTTGCCAGTGGAAAAAAGAGTTCATACTATGTAGATTTGAGACTAGTTCCAAGCTATCCTCATGAATTTAGAAAAATGGTAAAATATCTTGAAAATGAGATTGCACGAAATATTGGACTAGACAAATTTGAGTCCATTGTTTCAGTGCCAACAGGAGGTTTAGTAATTGCATCTGCATTAGCTATTGAAACTGTCAAACCACTAATCTACGTAAGAAGTAAACCAAAAGATTATGGTACTTCAAAATCAGTGGAAGGAAAAATTCATGAAGGAATGAAAGTGATCATGATTGATGATGTTGCAACTACTGGAGGTTCAGTAGTAAATGCAATAAAATCTCTAAAAGAAGTTAACATTTCCATAAAGGATGCATATGTAATTGTAAATAGAATGGAAGGTGCCGACGAGGCTTTATCTAAATTAGGAGTAAAAATGCATTCAATTCTAAATATTTTACAAATTACAGAAGCATTACATGAACAAAATCTGGTAGATGAGATGGTTTTAGAAAAAGTGAAAAATCAAATCGGTAAATAGGTTTTGGCAGCTCAGACAAATGCCTTCCAATCATCGTTCAGATATAACTCTGATTCTTCATTGCAGCCAGTAAATTTTGTATTTGCTTATTTTAAAACTAATGGAAATAATATGGGCCCGAAGGGCTTCGATCCCTTGGCTCACCGGTTATGAGCCGGTTACTCTACCAAGCTGAGTTACGGGCCCTAAGCAAATGAATTTTTTCTCAGGTATAAAATGTTATGAGATTAACAGTATTCTTCATAACAACTATCAAGCAACAAGTTTTGTGCAGAAATAGATTTGTCTGCAATTTCAAGCAAATTGTTTGAATCAGTTGAAGATTTTTCTAGAATATTTCTCCATGATGCAGCATGTCTAATGTCAGCTTCAGTATGGAGTTTGAAGTATTCTGTAGCCTCATTACTTGTCATTCCATAGAATTCTGCCAATCCATCAAGTTTTGTTTGACTAATTTTAGGAATTTCTTTTTCAAAGGCATACATTGCACATGCGCCACCATCATAGGTAACCATTAATTCATTCAAATCAGATACAGCTTTACGGGTTTTGGCTAATCCAGTATATTGGATTAATTCATCTTCAGAAATACCAAGTTCTCCTGCAAAGTCAATCCATAGTTTTACGTGATCAGACTCTTCTTGTTGATTTCCAACTAATTCACTAACTACGGAATCAGGTGCTTTTTCAATTATTGGAGTCATAAAAGATGGGACTGCTTTTACAAGTTGAAAGTATTCTTTAGAATATCCTGCTAAAGATTCTTTTGTTAACTTTCCATCAGACCATGATTGGTAAAATGGATGTTTTAGTAAACTTCTTTCTTCAATCATTTTATCGATTTTTTTTATTATACTCATGTCTCATCTCCAAATTTGCCAATAAAAAAATCTTTGTGGTTTACAAAAGATTTTATGGTCAAAATACTGAATTTTCTTGGGTTCCAGTGGTGTAGACCGGTCAAGCATTTTGCCCTTTCAAGGCAAAGATCCCGGGTTCAAAATCAATCGATGAAAATCCCGGCTGGAGCACCAAGATTTATTTACTATTGAGAAAGTTTTTTGATCAGACCATTTTGGATAGAAAAAATATTGAGATCAATCCTTTACTTGAAACCTATGGTAAGTATATTAAAAAAATAGATCAAGCATTAGAGAAAGAACTAGCTCTTTATTCTGAATCGGAATTCATTGAACCACTAAAGTACTCCTTAGATGGTGGAAAACGAATTAGACCTATTATTTTGACCTTGGCTGCAGAAAGCGTAGGTAAAATTGATGAAAATACACTTGCAGCAGCTTGTGCTGTTGAATTTTTACACATGGAATCAATCATACATGATGACATTATTGATAATGAAACTATGAGAAGACAAAAGGATCCATTTCATATCAAATATGGATATAATACCAGTGTCCTTACAGGAGATTTTGTTTTGGGATTAATTCTTGCAATATCTTCTAGATTAGACAATGCAAGAATCACAAAAGATTTGGCTACTACTGCTATGTTGATGAGTGAAGGAGAGATGATTGAAAGTAGACTAGAAACTAGTGAAGATGTTACATTTGATGATTATCTCAAAGTTATTGAATACAAGACAGCAACAGCATTTGAAGTTGCAGCTAGAACAGGTGCAATTATTGCAAATGGAACAGAAGAACAGATTGAAGCATTAACTGTATACGGCAAAAATATTGGAATTGCATATCAAATTAGAGATGATTTGTTAGATTGGAAAAATGAAGATAAATTGTTTAACATGTTAATTAAGAAAAGTTCAGATCCAAGAGATGTTTTTAACAAAATGGAAGAATTGTTAAAAGAATATTCTGAAAAAGCAAGAATGGGGTTAAGAAAGATTCCAGACAGTGATGCTAAGATAAATCTAGAAAATTTAATTAAATTTACTTCGTTTAAGGCATAAGACCTAAACTAATTACTGGAGTTGCAAATTCTACAAATTTGAGTAGTGGTTCTGGATATACACCGAATCCTACTAAGAAGATTGTTGAGAAAATCATTACAGCCATAATTGATTTTGGTTCTGCAATTCTCTTTTCTTTTTCTCCTTCAAAGTACATCTTTCTTGTAATCCAACCATAGTAAGCAAGAGATAATGCACTGTTAAGTACACCAGCAATTGCAAGCCAAGGTGCCCACCATAATGCAGAGCTAGCATCTAATGCACTACCAAACAACATCAATTTACTCCAGAATCCTGAGAGTGGCGGGATACCAGCAAGTGCGAATAGAGCAATAACTAAACCTAGAGCAGTTACTGGCATTCGTCTTCCAAGTCCTTGTAGTTTATCGATATGTGTAACGGCAAGAGTTGTAACAAGTCCTGCAACAGCAATAAACGCTGCACCTTTCATTACTGCATGGTTCATAATTTGATACAATGAACCTTGTAAACCAAGAGAACTGTATGGTGCAACTGCAAGTCCAATCAAAATGTATCCAGCATGTGCTATACTAGAATATGCCAACATTCTAGAGATATTCTTTTGCATAATTGCAGCAACATTTCCAATCGTCATTGTCATTACTGCAATAATACCAAGAGCTAATGTCCAATCAAGATTTAGGACTATCATACCAAGAACTACAATTCTTATTGTTGCAGCAAATCCTGCTTTTTTGGTTGCAGCTGCAAGAAGAGCAGTGATTGGCGATGGTGCACCTTCATAAGTATCAGGAAGCCATTGATGGAATGGCACAAGTCCCATTTTGAATCCAAATCCTGCAATAAACATTCCAACTGAAAGTAATGCAAGAGGTAATAGAGAAGGATCAAGTGTTGAATAACCTTGTATAACTTCTCCAATGTTTGTAGAACCAGTTAACCCATAGGAGATAGAAATTCCGTAAACTATGATTGCAGATGATAATGCCCCAAACAAGAAATATTTTAGAGCAGCCTCATTTGAGCTTGGATTCTTTTTCATAAATCCAACCAAAATGTATGTTGGAATACTCATAAGTTCCCATGCAACAAACAACATTACCAAGTCAGTAGAATATGCTACTAACACCATACCAATTGTTGCAAGTAAAATTAGAGAGTAGTATACAGCAGGAGAGTTATGCTTTCTCATGTAATTAAAAGAGCCAACAGTAGTGAACAAAGCAACAATCAGCATTGCCATTGCAAAGAATCCACCAAACGCATCATCAACTAGTACATCTTCAGAGAAAAGAGCAGATGCTGCTACATTATCATTAATAAATTGGTATCCAACATAAGCCATTGATACAATTAATGCTGCAAATGCAATTATGGCATAAAATGAGTTAGAGCCCTGTTCTTTTCTTGCAATACTAATAATTGGAAGAATAATTCCTACAGTTCCCAATATTGCAATTAATACCAACGGAGTGGAAGTAATTTCTAACATTTCATCAATCTCCTACATCAACAATATCAGGACTACGAATAGTAATCCTGCTCCAAATACGAATAGATATGATTGTGAGACACCAGTCTGAGTTCCTTGTACAACTCTAGCACCCCAACCAGCTGCTTTCTGGAATCCGTCATTCATACCGTAATCGATAGCGGTCTTTTCAAAGTATCTGAATACACCTCTTGCTAACCATAGTGGTGCTACAACGAAACACCAGTAGATTATTGCATTAAGATACCATCTGTTTAAGATAACTTTGTGAATTGCATAAAAGAAAATGTTAGAGTTTACAAATCTTACAGGATCAACCCATCTACCAATATAGAATATGTAACCTAGTCCTATTCCAGAAGCAAATGCTACTAATGATGCTCCAAGTGCTACAGGATTAATTCCTTGCAAGAATTCTGGCAGAATTGATGCTTCATCTGTATAATGTTCTGAGTGTATACCAAATGAGTGTTCAAGATAATCTTCAAACATATGATGAAGTCCTTGTTCTGTAGATAATCCAATAAGACCAATTCCTATTGTTAGAACTGCAAGAATTCCATATGGAACCCACATTGACAATGATGCTTCGTGAATATGATGTCCTTCTTCTTCCATCTTTTCAATATGTTTGCTCTTCTTTCCAAAGAAGACCATTCCAATCATTCTTGTTGTATAAAATGCAGTAATGACTGCAGTGATTACAGCGATTGCAAATAATGGCATTGCCCATTCATTTCCAGATGTGTAGACTGCACCAAAGATTGCATCTTTACTCCAGAAACCTGTTGTGATAAATGGTGCACCCATTAAACCAAGACCTGCTGCCCACATGAACACATAAGTTTTCTTCATCTGCTTTCGCAAACCACCCATATCTGTCATAAACCGAGATCCAACAACATGTAACAGCGAACCTGCTGCCATGAATAATGAAGCTTTGAACATTGCGTGAGAAATCAAATGGAAGAATCCTGCAGTATAACCATCAACGTATTGATGAGATAATCCTGCAACACCTAATGCCATCATCATGTAACCAATTTGAGAACCAGTAGAATATGCAAGAACTTTCTTAATTTCAGGATTAACCATTCCTTGTGTTGCAAGTAACAGTGCTGTAATTGCACCAACCCAAGCAACAATCTCAAAGAATTGGTCTGTAAGAATTCCTGCTGCTCCTAATGCAAATACAATAGGACCAATTCTTGCAACTAAGAACACACCAGCTTTTACCATAGTTGCTGCGTGAATTAATGCAGAAACGGCAGTAGGGCCAGTCATTGCTTCTAACAACCATTCGTTTAGTGGGAATTGTGCGGATTTTCCTATGGCTCCTCCAAATAGTAAAACAAATGCAGGAACCAAGAGTCCTTGAGCAGCCATTGAAGTTGCCCATGCTGTATCTCCCATCAGTTCTTTGAATCCAAAAGTACCTGCAAACAAAAATATCAAGAGCATTCCTGCAATCATCATCACATCACCGACTTTGGTCATGATGAATGCCTTCATACCAGCATGGGTTGGAGAGTAGTAGTCTAACATACCAAGAACAGTACGTCCTTCTTGTCCAACATGATCTTTCTTTTTATCACGATACCAAAAGCTGATCAGCGCGTACGATGCAAGTCCTACACCTTCCCATCCAAAGAATACTTGAAGCAAGTTATCAGATAAGACAATTAGTTGCATTGAACCAATAAAGAACATCATCCAGAACCAGAATCTTGTAATATCTTTATCACCTTTCATGTATCCTGTACTGTAAATCATAATGAGAAATGAAATCCAGCCAACAACGTTTGCCATAATTATTGATAGGGGATCAGCTAAGACACCACCCTTCAAACCAATTGCTTCTATCCACATAATCTGTTTGTGAAGTTCATGTCCTTCCAAAGCAACTGGGAGCAGTGATGCTGCAGATAATGCACTCATCAAAGCAAATCCAACTGCAACATATCCAGTTGCATTCTTTGAGAATTTTCCAATTCCTGGCATGATAAGAGCTGCTGCAAATGGTAATATCCAAACAAGCCATGCACTTAGAGAACTAGCTTCAAATGGTATTCCTAGAGCTTCTGTTGCCATAATCTAAACTCCCAACACTCCATTCATGTACGGGATTATTGTCTTCAAGAAGATGTCTGGATAAATTCCAACTACAATAGTAAATCCTGCCAACACCATCATTGGTGCAGTCATGTACCAACTTCCTTCTTTCACTTTTTCAAGATGTTCAGGAGTTTTTCCAAAGAATACACGTTTTAGCATCCATAGCATGTAAGACATTGTAAGTGCAGTTGCAACAAGACCTAAACCAAATGTTACTGCTCTAAGTGTTGAACCTTCTTCAATTGCCGTCTCCAGTGCCCCGTAAAAGAGAATCCATTCACCCATGAATCCACTGGTTGGTGGTACACCCATGATTGTTAATGCACCAATCACTGCACATGTCGCTGTGATTGGCATCTTTCCTGCCAGTCCACCTAGTTTAGAAATACTTCTAGTTCCAACTTTAACGATAATCACTCCAGCCATCATGAAGAGGATTCCTTTTCCAAGTGCGTGTGTTACATACATCATCTCTGCACCTGCAAGACCTAATGCAGATAGTGAACCAATACCAAACAAGAGATATCCCATTTGACTGATACTAGAATAAGCAAGAAGACGCTTTAGATCGTCTTGCATCAGTGCCATTGCACCACCATAAATCATTGTAACAAGACCCCAAATGTGGAACCATATTGCAAGATCAGCAAATGTTGAAGGTAAGAATTCTACAATTAATCTGAAAATACCATAAGCACCAATTCCGATCATAGCTGGTGACAACAATGCACTGATTGGCGTAGGTGCAGAGCCGTGGACATATGGAAGCCAAATATGGAACATGAAGACTGCAAGTTTAACACCAAGTCCAATTGCAATTGCAATAGCTGAAATCATTACGATGTCTTGAGGAATTTCAGATTCTTTGATATCTGCAAAGTCAAAACTTCCAATTGTGAGGCCAATCATCAAAAAGCCCAATAGTAAAACAACCGCACCTGCGTGAGTCCAAAACAAGAACATTAAACCAATTTTTCTTCTTGGACCATCACCCCAAAGAGCAACTAAAAAGAAACCTGGAATCAACATGAACTCAAAGAATAGATAAAATTCAATTAGATTTGTTGCAAGAACTGTTCCAAGCATTCCCATTGCAAATACAAGATAAAGTGCAAAGTACAGTCCTGATTTTGCATTTACATAATTTGTAAGAGCAGATGATTCAACTACAGAAGTTTGTCCACTTCCAGATGTATTGATTTGTTGTTCTTCTTTGAATTGTTCATGGAATTTGTGAATCATGTATGGTTTGGAATAAAGTGCCAAGATGGTAGATAACACATAGATGATTATTGCAAATGGTGATGCCAAACCATCTAACAAGAAACCAAATTCACCAAAGAAATCTGTCCATGGATAATGTTCTTCTACAGTTCCAGAAAGTGCAGCATTAATTACAAGAATTGTTGTGTAAAGCAGAATTGCAAATGTAAACCACATTGCTGGTGTAGGACCTACTTTTCTTCCAATGATGTATGCTACTGGAGATAAGAGTAATGGCAAGAAGATTGCCTGTAATAATGCATACTCCATTATCCTTTCAAGCTCCTAAAGTCTGCAATATCGACATTCTGATACATGCGATAAGCCACAATAATTAATGAAAGTCCAACTGCTACCTCTGCAGCTGCAATTGCAATTGAAAATAAGGCCAAAGTTTGACCACCACTATCAGGTATGAATCTACCAAACGCAACAAGGTTAAGGTTTGCAGCATTAATGATTATTTCAATTGCAAATAGCATTCGAATGAAATTACGTTTTACTGCAAGACCGTAAATTCCTATGCCTAACATAGCTACAGATACAAGTGTAAAATCAACTAACTCGTTTGTCATTCTCCACATCCTCTCGTCTAGCTAAAACTAGGGCACCAGTTACAGAACCTGCTAAAATTAAGCCCATCAAAATTAGTGCAGGCCAATAATATACGACAAAATCAGCACCAATATCTCTAAAATCAACTGCAGGTTCATCAGTAGTTATTGTTTTGATTCCAGAATCTAAGAATACAGCACCCAATGCTACCATTACGACAAGCATTAATCCAATTCCTGCAAACTTTCTTCTTTTGTCTTCAATTTTTTTGAATATGAGTTCTCGTTTTACCAGCATAACAGTAAACAAAATTAAAACAGCAATAGAACCAACATAGACTGCTAGTTGGAATAATGCAACAAATGGTGCATCTAATAATAAAAAGAATCCAGCAATTCCACCAAGAGTTCCCATCAGAGCAATTGAACCATAAATTAATGATCTTAACTCAAGTGCAGCAATTGCAGAGCCAATTGTAATTACAGTTAATGCAAGAAATGCAGCATCAGCCATGTGATGCACCTCTATCAGTAATTTGGATTTCGCTATCTTGGTCAACAAATGGCTTTACCTGAAGTTGTGCAGGAGTATAGATTAAACCCTCTTTGGAGAATGAAGATAATTCATAATCATTAGTCATGTATAGTGCATAAAATGGACATGCATCAACACAAAGTCCACAGAAAACACATTTACCATAATCAATTTGAGGCATTATTGCTTTTTTATTTTGTTTATGTTCTTCTGGAACTTTTACCATTGCAATTGCTTCTGCAACTCCTTCACATGCAATAGAACACAGTTGACAACCGGTACAGTGATCATGAAATAACATGTGACGTCCCTTTAGTCCAGCAATTCCAACACCAGTTGAAGGATCAAATTGATATCCATCTCCTACAAACTTTAGTTTCTCTTCAGGATAACGAAGTGTAAATCGCTTTATTGCAATATGTTTAATTCCAGAATTAAGTGCACGGATAATACCTGTAGCGGTTCCCATTATTGTAATCCTCCCGGTCCCAACACTCCAGCGTAAAGCAAGCCCAGAGCAATAAAGATGTTAACGAAAGAAAGTCCAATCAGTTTAGTCCAACCAAGATTCAACAACAGATCAACTCTGATTCTTGGGAAGACACCTCTCGGTAATAGAATAAAGAAGATCACTCCAACGGTTTTAAGAACAAACCAGAGTGTTCCATTAAGCATCTCTTGTGTAAATATTGGTAATCCAGCAATCTTTGCAGTAACAGGACCCATTTCAATTCCTTCAGTAGCAATTTCCATAGGGAATGGAGGTACAACCATTGGACCAGTCCAACCACCAAGGAACAATACAACAAACAATGCTGCAAATGCATAAAGTTTCAAGTAGGTTCCTAATTGAACAAGTCCATACATCATTCCAGAGAATTCTGTTAACCAACCAGCTACAATTTCACTTTCTGCTTCTGGTAAGTCAAATGGAATTCTTTCTAATTCTGCAAGCATTGTGATAAAGAAGACAACAGCACCAATTGGCAAAAATATAATCCATGGGAAACTAGATTGACTTGCTGCAATTTCAGACAAGTTTAGAGTTCCAGTCAGTATGACAACTCCCAACAAAGACAAGATTAATGGAATTTCAAATGAAACCATTTGGAATAATGCTCTGATGCCTCCAATGAACGGATATTTGCTGTTTGCAGACCATGCAGAAAGAATAGTGATAATTGGGAAGAATCCAATTACTGCAAACACCGCAATTAGTCCTAAATCAACATCTGCAACTACCCAACCAGGGGCAACAGGAATCAATGCTACAAATGCAGCTGCAGTAGCAACAAAGAGTACTGGTGCTGCCCAGAAAAGTGGTTTGTCGGCTTTTGCAGGAATAATAATTTCTTTAGAAATTAATTTTAGTCCATCACCCATTAATTGTAAAATTCCTTCAACTTTTCCACAATAGAAAGGACCAACTCTTAGTTGTAATTTTGCAAGCATCTTTCTTTCAACAAAAATTGTTCCAGCAGCTAATAATGCTGCAAAACCAAATCCAGGAAATGCTGCTACTCTAAATAAGTCAGTTGTCATGAATGCTTTGATAATTGGGAGAGTGAGTGAAGGATTTGCTATCCATGATAATGCAAGGAATGGTGTAAGTAATTCACCATTAATTACTGGCATTTCAATTACAAATAAAATCATAAAAGCTGCTGGAAGACCAACCAGAGTACCTATGAATAAGATCCAGAAAATATTGTCAAGTAGTGATTTGATAAATTCACTTAGTTTGAAGTTTGGTGCAATAACGGACATTTATCGGTCTGCCTCCACTGGCCAATAATTAAGACTCCAATAAACGGATGGCATGTTACCAAGTTTTTCACCTTTGAGAAGATATGGTAATGCAATCAAGTTTCTAAAAGAAGGTACACTCATCTTTAATCGATATGGTTCAGGTTTTCCATCAGAGACAATGTAGTAACCTAAAGAGCCTCGACCAGACTCTACACGTTTGTATACTGAAGCTGGTCCTTTTGTTTTTGGATTAGGTTTTAGTTTTGTTCTAACAGAACCGGACTTAGGCATTTTTTGTAATGCTTGTCTAATTATGTTGCAGCTCTCCATCATATCAAGCCAAGGGATTCTTGATCTTGCATAAGCATCTCCTTCTTTCATCACATTAGTGTGCACATCTAACTCATCATAGACATCATAGGGTTCTTTCTTTCTTAGGTCATAATCAACACCACTTGCACGAAGTACAGAACCAGTTGTTCCAAGTCTAATTGCATCTTGACGTGATAAAACACCAGTGTCTTGAGTTCTTGAAATTAGAATAGGGTTATCATAAAAGACTGCAGCATATTCTTTGATACGTTTTTCAAAATAGTTAACTTGACGTAAACAAACATCTTCAAAGTTTGGTGGCAAGTCATTTCTAACTCCACCAGGAACAAAATGTGCATGTGTAACTCTTGCACCAGTCATTTTTTCCATAAGATCAATTAAGAGTTCACGATCACCTGCTGGCCACATAAACATTGTAGAGTGTCCTAAGAAAATTCCATAAATTGCAAGCCAATACATTATGTAGATACATCGGTTTAGCTCAGATGCAATTACTCGAACATACTTTGCACGTTCAGGAACTTCAATTCCTAAAAGTTCTTCAACTCCTAGAGCATATGGATAAAGAACATTACATGAATCATGAATTACTGGTCTTTCTAAGTGAGGAATATTTGTGATATAGTTTCTATACTCTGCCATTTTTTCTTCTCCACGGTGAACATATCCAGGATCAGGATCACATGCAACAATATAGTCACCATCAATTTGCACGATAATTCTCATGTGACCAGAACCGGGATGTTGCGGTCCAACATTCAGAGTCATAATTCTCTCGTCAACTTTTTGGAGTGCTAGTCCTGGCGGTAATTTTGTAGTCATCTCTATCTTCCTTTTATTGCAAAGTCCTTTCTAAGTGGAGGTAAGTCTGCCCAATCTTCTGGCAAAAGTAATCTTCTATTATCAGGATGATTTTCAAAGAAAACACCAAACATTTCAAAAACTTCTCTTTCATGAAATTCTACACTGTAAAACACATCTCGAAGACTAGGAAGTTTTGTTGCATCGTTTCCAGGGATGGGGTTTTCTTCTCGTTGGGCTCTAGTAGATAAAGCAATAATTTGTCTTGCTAATGAAGAATCAGAGTAAGAACCAATATGATAAACAACTTCAATCTCTTTATCTGCTGGATAATCTACGCCTGATACAGATTCAACATGATCATAATTTAATCCATCACGAATAAATTCTGCAACATCATGTATATTTTCTCGACTTGTATGAATTCCAACTCTATCTTCTTTTACAAATCGTACTTCAACTTTATCAGTAAATTTTTCAATAATTTTATCAGAAATGTCTTTCTCAAATGCAGGTAATTCTACTGT
This sequence comes from Candidatus Nitrosopumilus sp., assembly GCA_046754145.1. Classification (GTDB taxonomy): domain Archaea; phylum Thermoproteota; class Nitrososphaeria; order Nitrososphaerales; family Nitrosopumilaceae; genus Nitrosopumilus. The sequence goes on along the minus strand of JBHHVF010000008.1, from coordinate 250 downwards.
TTTTTCTTCTGGTTTTTTTACAACTGGTTTAGCTTCTGGGGTTTCCTCTGCAGGCTTTTCAGAATCAGAACTCATTATACAAACGTCCTAGCCTTCATTCTCTTAATTTTTTCTTGCAGTAAAATACATCCTTGAATGAGGGTTTCAGGTCTAGGTGGACAACCTGGAACATAGACATCAACTGGAATTACTCCATCAATTCCTGGAAGTACATTGTATGAATCAAAATACAATCCTCCAGTAATTGCAC
>JBHHVF010000007.1:0-37621 GCA_046754145.1 Candidatus Nitrosopumilus sp. | reverse complement strand
CCTAAAAGATCTACTCTATAGTAATCCCAATGTTCAGGATCAAGCATTGTAACAAACTCTACATTCTCAGATCCCATATTTTTTTGAATTAAATCACGTAAAGCAAAACTGGTCAGATACCTGTATCTTTGTGTATTTGCCAATAATGAGAAAACCTTTCTGAGTCGAGTACCTCCACCCAATCCCCAATATCCAAGCTTCATTGCAATGGGTTCTAAAAAGATGGTATTTTTTTTCCCGAAATTTTCATCATCAATTCCTGCATACAGTTGATAGCTTTCAAGAGGACCACCTTTTGCATATCCAATAATAGTTTGATCATCACCAGATAGTCTAAGAGTAACTAGGATAGTATTAGTATCCAAGACAGATTTTGCAAAACCAAACTTTTGTAATTGTAGTGGTTGTGGCAATTCGTTGTAAATTGATGTTAGTTCATTAATGAATTCATCAGAGGTTCTTTCTTCTGGTAAATCGACTTTTGTTTCAAATTTTTGATGGTCATATTCAAATTTGGATTCAATTCGAATTTCTTCTTGACGAAGTTTCATAAATGAAATAACTGTATCCATGAAATTTTTTCTTGTTTCAGTAGGCAAAGCATGCAAAACACGTTTACACATTTGAGATTCATTGTTTAGAAGAGTTTCAAAATAATTTACAGACATTCTTACAATAGTTGATTGGTGCCACGCAAATGCATGAGCATTTTTCTTTGCTTTTTCCATGGCTACAGAAAAATCACCTATAGCATATCCACCTATTCTATCTGCAACAGACAAAAACCATCCCAAGTCTGTATAGTAAGATTGTTTTTCAGGATTATTTTTTGTGATTTCAGAGTGCTCAAAACATTCTTGCATTTGTATTTCTGGTTTTTCTTTAAACTCACCAGTCCAGGGATATGAAGTCCTCAAAATCAATGCCTTTATGATTTCGATGTCAAGTCCTGCTTCATCGATTAATTTTTTTAATTCTTTATCCAGTGAGATAAATTGCACTACACTTTCTTCATGGGGTCTGTCTACTGATTTTTGAGGATCAAAGTCATGAAACAATGCAGCAGTATAGAGATATTCAACATCGCTTTGATCTAATTTTTGTAGTTTTTTCTCGTATGTTGCTGCAAGTAATGTTATGTATGTAACTTCGAGTTCATGATCAACGTTATGATAACCATAATAATCAACTCCAAGTCCTTGAGTTTCAAATATTTCAATTGTGTAATCTAGCATTTTGGTATAAGGTATGGTATTTTCAATTCCAGATGAATTCAATAATTCTAGAATTTTACTTCTAAGTGGATGTTCTTTACTAGAATTTTGCATGGTTATTCTTGTAACATGATTGTTTAATCAGGTATATTGATTTTCAGGATTGATTTTTGTAATCTCTTTTCAAATATATTAGCAATACACTCAATTTATCAATCTTGACTGAACTTAATTCTAGTATATCTACTAGTTCACTAGGCGAGCTTTTAGGAAACGCACTCACATCAACTCCTTGTGTAAATATTAGAAAAACTGCCAAAGTCAAAGTTGCAGCAGGAATGCTTGTTCAATATTTAGAAACTTTTACAGATTCTGTGGTAGTTCGTGATGAAACTAACCCAATAGGAGTAGTTGGAGGAAGAGAAATAATTCGAGGAGTATACAAAAATCCTGCTTCTGATTTTTTTGAGATGAATCAAGTGGCAGATATTGTCGATAGCCGTCTAAATGTAGTTACTTCAGATACAAGTCTCAACAAATTAATTTCACTTTGGAAAGAGGTAGGAAGGGCATTTGCCATTGTAGATTTAGGAAATGATGATTATTCAGTTATTTCTGTAAAAAAATTATTAGAAATAGGAGTTAACAGCACTTCTGAATTTCATATCTCTGAAATTCCTAAAAAGAAAATGATAACATGTAGTAAAGATGCAACTTTTGGAGAGATTATGAAGTTGATGCTTGAAAATAAAACTAGAAAAATATTACTTGAAGAAACAAATCAATTCATCAATGACAGAATCATTATTGAAACAATAGAAAAGATGGATTATCTTATCAATACTGAGAATTTTTTAGATATTCCTGCAAGTGTTACATCTCCTGAAGAGGCCAAAGTTGTTTCAGATGATTTGAGTCTATCAGATATTTCAAAAATGATGTTTGAAATGTCACATCCATTAGTAATTCATGAAGACAGTCCAATTAGTCCATGGGACATTTGTATGGTATTAGATAAGAATTGATTATTTTTCAGTCTTTTTCTTTGCTTCTTTATTGGCAATATATGAGATAAAATCAGATGTGCTCTTAAAGGGGGTATTTCCACGAAGATTTTTTTCAATGAATGCAGATACTTTTTGTACTAATATTTCCTGGCTAGTCATTTTCATACTCTTTTGTAATTTGTTCAATAGTTTTAGAGTCAAATTTTGCAAAACACTTGTGTAATTCTTCTTCAGTTAACTCTTCATCATGATACAACATTCTATTTTAAAATTAGAATTTCAATATTCATTGATGCTAGATAACAAACATGTACTAAATACTCAAAATATTACAATTTTAGTAAAAAGCAAGTTTCATAACAAAACTAAAATCAGACAAAATCAGGCACAATAGTCTTGATTGAAGAAAAACTTGAGAGTATGGGAATAAAGCTTCCAAACCCTCCAACTCCTGCGGGGTCATATGTTCCTGTAATAAGGACAGGAAATTTGCTTTTCATTTCTGGGCAGATTCCAATGGAAGATGGCAAAGTAATCTTTACTGGAAAGGTTTCAGATGATAATTTAGAGGCTGCTCAAAAATCTGCAAGAATGTGCGCAATTAACATTTTAGCACAAATAAAAAGAGAAGCAGGAAATTTGGATAAAGTTTCTAAAATAGTAAGATTGTCAGGATTTGTAAATTCTGTTCCAGAGTTTACAGCACAACCAAAAGTGATTAATCCAGCTTCTGATTTGTTTTTTGAAATATTTGGTGAGAAAGGAAAACATTCCAGAATTGCAGTGGGGGTATCTAGTCTACCATTAGGTTCCATGACAGAAATTGATGCAATCATTGAGATTTCAGAATAAAGATTTGGAAATTTTCTTAAATAGATTTTTGAACCAATTTATTCATGGTTCAGATGTGTAATGGAATATGTCATCGTCTTAAGGCAGATTCCTTTACAAACAATCTACGTTACAAATTGGGTCAAAAATGGTGTTCTTTGTGTGCATTGTTTTTCCTTACTGAAGAGCATTCATGCCCATGCTGTAAAACAAGATTAAGATCAAAACCAAGGAGTAAAAAATATGAATTGTCAAGAATGTAACCATGAAAAAGGAAAATGTAAGTGTCTTTGTTGTTGTTCAATTTCTCAGATAGGATGCATTTATTGTATTCCTCCAGTTTTAGCATACAGACAGATAAAGAAATTTATTCGAAAACAAAAAGATCAAAATAGATCAAACTAGGCATATTACAAAATCAAGGGAGATAATATGCAAGTGGTTTAAAAGAATGAAATTACTAGTTTCATAATGGGAAAGCGCATTACAATAGTACTTGATGATGATCTTGTTAAGAAACTACGGGAGAAACAGGCAAAACAACTCACAAAATCAGCAAAATCAGTAAGTTTCTCTAGTGTGATAAATGACACATTACGTAAATCTATAAAATAAATTTAAAATACATCTTTTATTATAATTAATTTTGATTTGTGAATAGTTCGGATATGTCTTTGCAAGAATCCATCTCCTGCCAAAAGTTTTTGGCAATGAGGGCACTGTACTCTAGTCATTTTAGAATTATCTCCGAGTTACCTTGTAGAGAGGGTAACTATGTTTCAGTGAAGAATTAAAATCTCCAGCGAAATCAAATTTGTAATCAGGAATTTTTTTTGCCATCTGATACAAATCTCCGCCTATAATCATTTCATTATCTAATGCAGTATGATTGATTTTAGCACACATGTTTACAGGAGGACCAATCATGTCAACGATTCCACATGAGGGTCTCATAAGTACAACAGGACCATAATCGCAACTTATTCTGTAATTAATACATGGAAGACCTTCTTTTTTTGCACAGATACAGACAATGTCATGCATCTCAAGCATTCCAAGTGCTCCTTCTACACAGGACATGAATCCAAATGTTCTACTTTTTGATGACTCTGGGAAATAAAACAACAAGCTGTCTCCCACATTTTTTATTACCTGCCCACCGTATCTAGTCAAAGTTTTAGACATGGTGTTTAGAAAAAGTTGGTAATACTTTGATAATTGTCCAATAGATAACTTTGCCGAGATTTTTGTGGAATTTACCATATCTACTAATCCAATGCAATATGATGTGGTGTTACCAGAAAAAGCTACTAAATAATCTGAATTAGTTACAGAAGTGTCTGAAGTTTTCGATAAAATATCATTTGAAGTATCTTCAGATAGTTCTCCCAACCTTAATTATACTGCATAGAGCGATTTAAAGATGTTGAAAATATGCAAATATGAACTGATGAGGATTTTATATTAATAAAAATAAATTGTTTTTTCAACCAATTAAAACCATTGAGTGGAAATAGTATTTTTAAAATATTACAATTGAAAAAAATAATAAATTGGAATTCATTTTTGGTTTGAATCATACAAGATTAGCATTTAGAAATTTATTTTCATTTAGTTCATGATTTAATGTTTATCCCAAATGCACTTTTCTAGGCGTATAATCTGGATCGTCAGAATACTTTGTTATTAGTTTTATTACATCATCAACAATTTCTTGAAGTTCAAATTCAGGTTCTGAATTTATCATTAAAAGTGCCTTAGGGTTTGCAGGTATTGTTAGACGATTAATTTTTGCATATTTTGTAATTGAATATAGTGGTTGGCCAATTACAGATGAATCATGTTGACGAGTTCTCCATCTCATGTATGCATGAATTAAAGTATCATTAGTTTTTTCTTTGTCAAATAATCTGGTAATTCCTTTTTGTATTTTTTCCCAAATTTGTACATTTCCAGTTTGATAGACTCCGGCATATCTAATTTTTGGGTTAAGTTTTAGGATGTCACTATTTAGACTGTTATAATCCATATACAGTGTAAGTGTTTCTACTAAATTAATTTTCAGTCAAGTAAAGGCCAATACTTCTCCTTTCGCATTTTTTTCGGTAAATTCCTTTTTGTCTTTTTCTCTATCTGATTTTTTTGACATCAATAGTAATAGTGTTTATTTGATTTAATGTATAGTGCACATATTCTTAAAAAACATCAAAAAATAATTGAAAAATTAAACATATTTTAAGATTCAAAAAATTTTACTCTAATATTACAAATACGTTTGATTTTATGATATGGTAAAAACAACTAGACTTACAAAACAAAATGAAGATATGTTTAAGATAGAAATTCCAGAAGAGTATATTTCAAAACTTGGTTGGAGAAATGGTCATGTTCTAAAGATAGATGTTGAGAATGAGAAGATAATAATTGAAAAATTAAGTGGATTTATGGGTATGTAATCTAATTTTAGAAACAATGTGGTTTGAACCTTTATGGATTAGGTGTTTAGTTTCTGTTCAAAGACAGACATGATGTATCCCATAATTTCTTTATTTAGAGTGGCAAATGATTTTGTGTTTTGATTAAATGTTTTAAATGCCTGTTTTGTTGCCTCAGTTGTATCTACAGATATTTTATTTTGATTGGCATATGCTTGAAGTGAGATATCAGTAATGTCTCTGATAGTTCTTAAAACAGATTCAGGTACTTCCATCTTGTAACCAGCTTTAATTGCATACTCCTGCTCTAAAGAAATGGCAGAATTAATTACAGTTTTCCATGCATCTATGTAATCTTGTTGAAGTTTTTCTACTGATTGATGATATTTTGGGGAGGATTTTTCGATCTCACTAAAAAACCGATCAACATGTTTTTTGGATACATCAAAGATATCTTTTGGATTCTGTGAAGATTTTCTCATTTACATTACAGAAGGAGTATTTTAGATAAAATTAACCATAAAAAAACTAAACAAACGTTTAATCAACTAAGCCGGAACAGATAACTTTTGTAGTTGTTCATAATGAGTCCGTAAAAAATCCATAGTATTCCTAGCTTCGGTTTTGTCAAGGGGTGCTCCGTTTGCAAGAATACTCAAATGTTTAAGATCAGACTTTAATTCATGAAGTGCCTTTTTGAGTTCTTGATCATGATTTATTCTCAAAAATTCTATAATTGTATCCTCTATTTGTAAAATATTATTTTCTAAATTTTCAATGTCATGACGGATATCTGCTTGCATATGTATCATAAATACAATATTAAAAATAACTTTGATTCTTGAATTTCTTAATTATTGTAAAAATAATTAAAAAAAATTAAACGAATATTCATAATTCCTAAAATGTAGTTTTTATTTCATGATGATGCATCATAGTATAGCAGTAATCAACAAAGAAAACATCGAGGGAACAAGAGTGTCGATGGGCCAAGGTCAAAGGACAAAAAGCTTGATTTGTAAGATTGCTGCTTTGTTTTCTATAAGATTATTTTAAAAAGTCGTGATCAACTTCGTAATTTTCATCAGGATTCATTCTTCTTTTTCTTTGCTCTGCTTTTTTATTAATTTCAGCTAAAACTTTTTCTTGTTCTTCTTTGAATAATTCTTCAATACTTTTTTTAGAATCACTTTTTTCCATGCCTATTCACTGAATAACCTAAGATATATGAATATCTTAATACCATCATACTTATTTTTTTACAAACCAGTAAATTGAGTTCAATTAAACAATTTTTTGTAATTTTTGTTCTCGTCTTAGTTTGAAGGCAGTCAATCCTGCAAATCCAAAGATTATTGTCAATCCCACATAGGCTAAAACTTGACTATACTCAATTAATACTGCAGACACTCCAGTTCCAACAATTCCTGGAAGTAAAGATAGTGCATAGAGCCACCAACCACAACAACCAAGTGGCACTAGTGAGAAAAATGAGAAAAAGGATGTAGTAGCTACACTACCAGAATTTCCTCCAAATGCTTTTTTCTTTACTGAAAGTTTGCACCCCAATAGTTTACTTTTTTCAGAGAGGAAAACTTGTAATCCAATTCCAATTCCCATTCCAATTATTACAATAGAGTTTAGTTGAAATGCAGCACTAATTGCATCAAGGGGTTCTAATGCAGGAGTTGTAATTACAACTACTAAAAGATATACGACTATAGTGATTATTCCAACAATAGTTGCTTTTTTAATTGGTTTCATTGTTTATCACCATAAACTAGAGTTTCTGGATGAAATGCAACCCATTCAAACCAAAATCCAGGCTCTATTGGCATTCGCTCTAATTGTTCTCCTGCAAATTCACCAGATATTGATAATCCATCATAGTTCCATTCAGAATTAGTTTGTGTATCAAAAATTTTGCCATCCACATATACAAACTCCAAGACAGTATCATTGATAGTTCTATCATATACACGAGAGTTTTCAGAAAACAATGAAACTAACATTACAGGAATTTTTCCAATTGAATCATTAATTATTACATTTGATTCAATATCATTTTGTTTGTAAGCTTTGTAGGTATTATTTTGATTAAAACCGATAATGATTTCTTTTGGATGCATTCTGTCATCGCTGTGTTCTACTGGAAACATTATTCGTGGTTCCGTGTAATAATTTCCATATGGATCAGTTGCATACGAACGAATATACCCAGTATCAGTTGTTAGTACCATAGTATCAGGATGAAGTGCTTTCCAATCACCCCAAGTAATTACATCAAATGGAATCAAATTCAGTTGATAACCAGTTAACTCACCTTTAACTGCCATTCCAAGTGCTTGACTCCAATAAGATTCAGTTAATCTATCATACATCAACAAGTTACTGTTGTATAATTTTCCAGAAGTTCCAAATTCCACTTCTTGCCCATCAATTATTCTCTCAAAGACCTGATTTGTATAACATAGTGGGCAGTATGTTACAGATACTGGAATTCCACCAACTTTGTCATTTACTATCTCATGCCAAACTAGAATAAAGATAGGATAAGCTTTTGCTTCTCCATTAATTTCTAATCCAATAACAGTATCAGAATCAGACACAAAATGAGAACCTGAAACATCTGCAAACACAGGATGATCAATTGATGGAATTCCATCCTTTGGTGGTCCTCCACCTTTAATCTTATCTAGTGGAATACTGTGTTTGACACCATCAGTCTCCATAATTGTAAGTTCTGCATACTCTGAATTTACTACAACAGCAGATGATGGACTGGTAATAGTAATTTCAGAAGTAGATGCAACTTGAAATAAAATAGCTAATGCAGCAAATGCAACCCCAAATATGATTACAGGTGCAAGAATCTTTTGATTCAATTTTGAATGATTTGTGTTAGTAAAATATTAAAAAATTGTTCCAACTTTGAGTTTGATTTGGATAAATCCTTTTAATAAATTTCAAAAGGATTTCTTCATGAATACAGAGGCGACCCTAAAGGGAAATTCATTACACGATATTACTCACTGGGGACTCAGAGCATCAATTGGAACCATATTCATTGTTCATAGTTTAAAGAAATTTGATCCTAACTGGCAAGAATGGTTAATCAGTATTGGAATGCCACCTGAAATGCAATTACCAATTGCATTAGCAGAATTCATTGGAGGAATATTCTTAGTTATAGGAGTGTTAACTCGAATTACAGGTGCTGTTTTTGCAGTAATATTGCTTGGTGCAATATTTCACATACGATGGGAAAACGGATTTTTTGTTTCTCAAGGAGGATGGGAATGGGACTTGGTAATGTTAGCTGTAGTTCTTGCAATTATTGCGGCAGGACCAGGCAGAATATCAATATCACATGCGGTGAAAAAAATTCCTAGATTCTTGCAGTGATTATTTTATTTTTTTATTTAATTCTGTGATGAATTTTTTTATTTTTGGTTTTGGAATTACAGCACCACATGCTTTGTCATGGCCTCCACCAGAACCACCAAGATCAGTTGCTAAAATATTGACAATCTTACCCAAGTGAACTTTACAGTTCTTGGATCCTCTAACAGATACTGCATAGATACCATGATCAACTCTTTCTTTATATGCAACTCCAACATCTTTACCTGATAAGCCCATTACAAAATTAACAGCACCACTTGCTCCTGCATCTAGAATTTCCATATATCCAAGATTTTTCATGGTTTTCATTCCTTTCTTTACTTTGGCAATCATTTGAGATAGTTTTTCTACTTGAATTTGTGCAAATTCATAGGTGTTGGGAATATCATGTGGGAATTTAGATTCTGCTAATTCTTCTACCAAATATTGTAAATAGTCAGGTTCTTTTTGATGTCCAACTATATTGTATGTAAGTACTGTAGCGCTAATTAATGCAAATTGCCTATCGTAAATTTGAAGTAATTTTGAACCAATTGGTCTATCTTCCATATAATCAGTGATAGCTGCACATGTTGCAACAAATGTAGCATGATCATTTAGTTTGGATTTGTATGCATTGTAAACCTGAACAGCAGTACATTCATTGATGTCATGAATGATTGTGACTTTGATTTTTTTTAGTGATTTTATAACATTAGGATCAACATCATGATGATCAATGTAAGTAACTGCAATTTTATTTTTCCTAAGTGTAGTCATAATGTCTATAAATTCATCTTGGGTCTTTTTGCTTAATCCCAAATCACAGATGTACAGAGATTTTAATTTTTTATCTAAAACTACTTGGTTTAATGCCTCCATTTGACCAGGATAATCAACAAGAATTGCATCTCCTCCAAAGGCTTGTCTGATTAATGCAGCAGAGCTGATTCCATCACAATCTTCCTTATGAGAAATACAAATAACTTTAGTTCGTTGTGTCTTGACAGTCTTTTTAGTTGCTACTTTTTTAGTTGTAGTCTTTTTAGTTACAGTTTTTTTAGCTGTGGTTTTTTTAGCTGATGCCTTTTTTACAGCTTTTTTACTTGTAGATTTCTTAGATTTAGAAACTGCCAATATTTGGAAAATTATAAACCCTCATTTAAATGAAGAATGAAAAATTAAGATTTTCTAAAAGGTTTTTTGATGCTTTGATTAATCAAAGAACTAGAATCAAGATACACATCATAAAATGACAATCCTTCCATCTGGGTTTGATGGTCAATTTCTTGAATTTTTTTTAACTCCTCAGGGGATGCGTTTTCTACCAAGTCATCTAATTTTTGCAAATCTTTTCGCTCTTTGGGGCTCATTAATTTTTGATTAAAAATTTTCATTTATGACCAAAAGTTGCCATATTAGACTAATTACTAAATTTCATAGACATAATTTTGGCGAATATATAATAGAAGATTTTTGATATGCTCAGTATGGAGACTAAAAACATCGGTTTACGAGGAATCGAGATTGCGGATACCAGAATCTCAAATATTGATGGAGAAAAAGGCAAGCTGATTTATCGTGGATATGATATTTTAGATCTTACAGAAAATTCAACCTTTGAGGAAACAGCATATTTGCTGCTTTATGATAAACTGCCAACTAAGAGTCAACTAGATGAATTTAATACAAAATTGATCGAGGCACGATACATTCCAAAGCAAATGCAAAAAAACATGGGAAATTGGAGAAAGGATGCAGACCCTATGGATATGCTTCAGGCATTTGTTGCGGCACTTGCAGGCTATTATGATGAAGAGTTTTCAAATAAAGATGCAAGTATTGATAGAGCAATCAACCTAATTGCAAAAGTTCCCTCAATCATTGCAAGTTGGCAGAGAATTAGAAATGGGTTAGAAATTGTAGACCCTGACCCCATTCTAAGTCACGCTGCAAATTTCCTATACATGATGTCAGGTGAAAGACAAGCCCCTGAAGTAGAAAAAATCTTTGATGTGTGCTTAATTCTTCACGCTGATCATACTTTCAATGCATCAACATTTACAGCAAGACAAGTTGCATCAACAAGAGCACACATGTATTCAGCATCAAGTGCTGCAATTGGAGCATTAAGTGGGGAACTACATGGAGGAGCCAACACAGAAGTTATGAAAATGTTGTTAGAGATTGGGGAAATAGACAAAGTTCAACCATGGATTAAAGAAAAAATGAGTGAAGGTGAAAGAATTATGGGAATGGGTCATGCAGTTTACAAAACATATGATCCACGAGCAGTGGTTTTAAAAGAATTATCAAGGAAACTTGCAGAAAAAACCAAAGAAAAATGGTTTGATATGACAGAAAAAATTGAAACTTCAACTATTTCAGAGATGAAATTACAGAAAGGCAAAGACATCTATCCAAATGTAGATTTGTACAGTGCTTCAATCTACTATATGTTAAAAATTCCAGTAGACCTCAATACACCAATCTTTGCAATTTCAAGAGTTGTAGGATGGGCAGCTCACATTATAGAAGAAAAGTTTGCAGAGGCTGCACCAAAGCCAGCATTGTATAGACCAAAAGCTGCCTATGTTGGAAAGTATTGTGGTCCAGAAGGATGTGAATACAAAACACTAGACTTGAGAAAATAATTTTTAATTTCTTGTACTAAGCCACTCTTGTGCTTTAGAGTTTACATCATGTTTGTACAACACTTCAAAAACCATATCGTAAAATGTGATGCCTTTTTTCTGAGCCTGTTCATCAAGCCACTTTATTCCGTCTGCTAGTTCTGGATCATGCTCAGAGAATTCGACGAGTTCATCGACCATCTTTGAGAAGAATGCGTGGGACTCAAGCATGAATACACCTTTCAATCTATGATCATAAATGACGTATTCAAAATATATAGACAAAAGACCACCTTTTGGTTGACAATTGGATCATGTTTTTTATTCAGATGTAGGTGCAAAGAAAATTTTTGGGTTATTCAAACTAGTGATTCAATAGTTGAGCAAAATAAAGAATATGTAGAAATCTACAAAGATAAAGTGACAGATTTACAATCAAAATATGTTACATTGCATGTTGGATTATTTTGGGGAATCGTGGTCTTCATTTTTTATAATGAAGATACCGTCAAAATAAAATTAAATGAAAAAACAATGTATAATCAATTGACATCTGATTCAAAAATTGAAGATGAATTTATAAAAAACGAATGCAATCCGTTAGACAGTTAATAGAACAAAGAAAGTTAAAAATAAAATTCGAACTAATTAATGAAGATAAAAATTTAGTAAAAAAATAAGAATACAAAAGAGCTTAAGACCAAAAACGAGTAGTTACTTGGTGACAGCTCATTTGCGATGCTTAATTGTAATACATGTCAAATTCATAAAAGAAGGAATTGTTTAACATCATTGACAACAGTCAACGCTCGATTAGAGCGATCATATAAAATTTTCAATTGATTTTTAAAATTTTTATAAATATTTGACAAATCTCAAAAAATCAAGATTTTTGAGGTAAAGTTAACATCAGAAAATAGACAATCAATAGACAGAATTCAAAATTTGTGAAAAATTGAAATTATGAACGTAATAGTGAAGATTAGATTTATTTAGTATACATAAAGTCTGAGATCAATTATGACAAGCCAAGATAAAGCTGGGGTTGCATATGCAATTGCAATTACAGCTATATTCTTAGGGGTTGCAGCCGCTATGGGTGCAGCTCAAGAGGCCGGTCCCAGTGTCTCAGCTCCAACTGTTACAAAAACAGTTGAACCAGTAATGGAAGAAAAAGAAACAGAAAAACCATTGAAAGCTGGTTATGAGCGAGCCACATCTGATACAGATCCAGGTATGGGTCATGAATCACACCAACTTGCAGTGCTACTAGCACCAAGTGACAAAGTATATTCAGGTACACTCATTTATGATGCATCTGAAAATATTCAATTGGTTACACTTAGAGGACCAATCGGAGCTGATGAAAAACCAGCAAAGACTTGGACTCCAGACGGTGAAACAATCTTTGAATTAACATTTGTTGATCCAAAGAATGCAAAAGGTGAATGGGTTTTTTCCGGTAATGCTCTAGCAGTTCACACAATGAAGACCACACCATTCCAAGTTGATTACAAAATATTAGACCTTACAGAAGAAGAGGCTGATACTGTAGAACTTGAGGAAGAAGTCATGATGGAAGAAGAAGAAGTCATGATGGAAGAAGAACCAACAGGACCAACAACACATACTGTTGAAGTTCCATTAGGAACTTCAGTTCCAGGATGTGAAGAGGTTAACGAATGTTGGTTACCAGCAGATATCACAATTAATGCTGGAGATACAGTAGAATGGGATAACATGGATACAGCTGCACATACAGTAACTGGCGGAAGTCCAGCTGATGGCCCATCTGGTGTATTTGATAGCAGCCTACTCATGGCAGATGCAACTTATGCATTTACCTTTGATGATGCAGGTAGTTATGATTACTTCTGTATGGTTCATCCATGGATGGTCGGTAGTGTTACAGTGAACTAACCAAAATTTTTTCCTTTTTTCTTATTTTATTTGATTTTTCCTAATGGTTCTGTTGTACGCTACACCAAATCTATGAGTTTCATCTCGGGCATACTGTAAAATTTTCAGTGATGGTTTGTCTTTAGGAATAATAATTGGATTTTTGTTTTTTGGGACATAAACTTCTTCATTTTCTTTGGCCAAAGAGACACATGGAAGTTTTAATCCAAGTGATTCTAATGATTTTCTAGCTGCATTGAGTTGTCCTTTACCACCATCAATAACTATCAAATCAGGCAGTTCAGAGTTTTCTTCTAGTAATCGATAGTATCTTCTTTTAATAATTTCTCCAATCATTGCAAAATCATCTCTTCCAGAGATCGTTCGGATTTTGAATTTCCTATATCCTGATTTGTTTGGTTTTCCTCCTACAAATTGAGACATAGACCCTACAGCAAAGTCAGTACCATGATTTGAGATATCAAAGCATTCAATGAGATTAGGAATTACAGATAGATTTAGAATTTCTTTTAGTTCAATTAAACCAGGTTCTCCACCTTTTGAGTGAATCAGTTCAATGTTTTTTAAGATTAAATTTATGATCTCTTTTTTCTTTCCTTTATTTGGTGACAAAATCTTTACAGCAAATCCAGATTGCTCAGAAAGTAATGATTCTAACAATTTTTGATTTTCAGGAAGCACACTAACAAGAATAAATTTTGGAATTTTATGCGTAGAATAGTACTGGTAAAGAAAATTCGAAAAAGAATTATCACCAACCAAGTCAAAAAAGAATTTGTCACTATCTCGAATCACACCATTAATCATTCTAAAGTTCATAACTGTTGCAGTTTGATCTTTGATACCTATCCCAAAATACTCCTCATCAGAATTTTTGACATACTCCATTTTTTGTTTGGTTTGTAGACTTCCAAGTCGAATCAAAGTGTCACGTATCTCTTTTGCGCGCTCAAATTGTTGAAGTTTAGATGCCTGATGCATCTCTTCTTCTAGTTTTTTGCTAAAAATTTTAGTCTGGTTTTTTCCTTTGAGGACTTCTTCTAATGCTGTAACATGTTTAGGATATCTTTCCTGTGCATCTTTGAATTCACATGGTCCCTCACAATTGCCCAAATGGTATTCTAGACATATTTTTTTTGGAAGAGTTTTGCAGATTCTAATTTGAAATGCTTTTCTTAATGTACCAATTGTGAGTAATTTTGAACTACCTTGAGTAAAGGGTCCAAAAGTTTTTCCTTTGCCTAAAAATTTTCCATCCCTAGTTCTTCGTGCTACTAGTAATCTGGGATATTTTTCATCAGAAATTCTAAGATAGGTATATCTTTGTTGATCTTTTAATTCAATGTTGAATCTTGGACGGTGTTTTTTGATCATATTTGATTCTAAAAGAAAAGCCTCGCTTTCATTATCAGTCAAAATAAATTCAATATCTGAAATGTTTTCTACAAGTTTTTGAGTCTTGTAATTTTGGTTTTTTAGAAAATATGACTTTACTCGGTTTTTTAGATTCTTGGCTTTACCAATATAGACAATTTTTTCATCAGAATCTTTCATCAAATAAATCCCAGGAGAAATAGGAATTGTGATTTTAGAAATATCAAAAGTCATTTTTTTAATAGTTTTTTCAAGTATTTTCCTGTGTAACTACCTGGTGCCTTTGCAACATCTTGGGGTGTTCCAGTAGCTACAACTCTACCACCTTCATCACCGCCTTCAGGTCCAAGATCAATTAACCAATCAGAATTCTTGATTACATCCATGTTATGTTCAATTACCACTACAGTGTTTCCCAAATTTACTAATCTGTTAAGCACATCTAGTAATTTTTGAACATCTGCAAAATGCAAGCCAGTTGTAGGCTCATCTAGGATGTAGAAAGTCTTTCCAGTACCTCTTTTTGATAATTCTGAGGCAAGTTTTACTCTTTGAGCTTCTCCACCAGATAGTGTAGTAGAAGATTGTCCAAGTTTGATGTATCCCAATCCAACATCGTAAACTGTCTGTAATTTTCGTTTTATAGAAGGAATATTCTCAAAGAAGTTTAATGCCTCATAGACTGTCATATCTAAAACGTCTGAGATGTTTTTACCCTTGTACATCACAGATAACGTCTCAGAGTTGTATCTTTTTCCTTTACATTCATCACACTTTACATAAACATCAGATAAGAACTGCATTTCAATTTGTTTAACTCCGTCACCATCACAAGCAAAACATCTACCAATTGGCACATTAAATGAGAATTGGCCAGGTGCATATCCACGTTCTTTTGATAGTTCAGTATTTGCATAAAGTTCTCGAATAGGAGTAAATGCCCCAATGTAAGTTGCAGGATTTGAACGAGGAGTTCTACCAATAGGGGATTGATCAATTGCAATTACTTTATCGATATGTTCTAAACCGATAACTTCTTTGTGATTTCCAGGTCTAACATTTGCTTTGTAAAAATGATTTTCTAGTGCTTTAAGTAAAATATCATTGATTAATGTAGATTTTCCAGAACCAGAAACTCCTGTTATAGCTACAAAAAGACCGAGTGGAATTTCAATATCAATATTCTTTAGATTATTCTCGGATGCTTTTTTTACAATTAATGAACCAGACGGATTACGAATTTTTTCTTTTAAATTAATCAAAGAATGATCCTTTAGGTATTGTCCAGTAACTGATTTGTGTCCATTTAGAATTTTATCTACTGTTCCCTCAAAGACTACATTTCCACCATGCACTCCTGCACCAGGACCTAAATCGACCATCCAGTCTGAATTTCGTATAATTTCTTCGTCATGCTCTACAACAATCACAGTATTTCCTAGATTTCGTAGCTTTGTTAGCGTTTTAATGAGTCGTTCATTGTCACGTTGATGTAGTCCAATAGTTGGTTCATCAAGAACATACAAAACACCAGTCAAATTGGATCCAATCTGGGTTGCCAATCGAATTCGTTGAGATTCACCACCAGACAACGTAGAACTCAATCTGTTTAATGTAAGATAGTTTAATCCAACGTTCATTAAAAATTCTAGACGCTCTTTGATTTCTTTGAGGACATCTCTTGCAATGTATTGTTCGTTTTCAGTTAATTTTAGTGTAGAAAAAAAGTCATAACAATGATCAATTGACATATCACAAACATCCATAATTCCTTTGTCGTTAATTTTTACTGCAAGAGATTCAGGTTTTAGTTTTTTGCCATTACATGTAGTACAAGGGGTATCTCGCATGAATTGTTTTAACCACTCACGTTTTGATTCAGAGTCAGTCTCCATAAAGACACGTTGTAGATTTGCAAGTACACCTTCAAATGCATCAGTGTATTGCCAAGAAGAATCTCCTGATTTTGAACGATATTTAAAATCAATTAAATCATCTGTCCCATGTAGAATAATTTTAAGATATTTTGGTTTTATTTTTTCAATAGGAGTCATTAAATCAAAGCCAAATTTCTTTCCAACTGCCTTTAATGCCTGTCTTCTAAATGATGAAAACCTTCCACTCCATGGAACAATAGCACCATCTAATATTGATTTAGTCTTATCAGGAATTACCAAGTCAGGATCAAATTCCATCTTGACTCCCAATCCATTACATGTTTTACACATACCAAACGGCGAGTTAAATGAAAAGGTTCTTGGTTCTAGTTCACCTATGGTTAATCCACAGTAAGGACATGCATTATTTTGTGAGAAGATTTTTTCTGTTTTTTCAAATGCGATCATCACATCTCCCTTTGATGCTTTAATTGCAGTTTGAATTGCCTCAAAGAGTCGAGATCTTTCAGATTTTTCAGTTGTAATCCTATCAACTACAATCTCAATATTATGCCATTTTTGCCTGTCTAGAGGAGGAATTTTCTCATCTAGGCTCAAAATTTCACCATTTAGACGGATTCTAGAGTAGCCATCCTTTTTGATTTGTTCAAATAATTTCTCATAGGTCCCTTTTTTTCTCTGAATGATAGGAGATAGAATAAGGATTTTTTTTCCTTTAAAATCTTTGAGAACAGAATCACATATTCTTTCAATTGACTGAGTAGAGATTTTTCTTTTACAGTTGGTACAATAAGGAATTCCAATTCTTGCAAAAAGTAATCTCATGTAATCATAAATTTCAGTAGTTGTACCTACAGTAGAGCGAGGATTTTTGCTAGTAGTTTTTTGTTGAATAGAAATTGCAGGAGACAAACCTTCAATAGAATCAACATCAGGTTTGTCCATCATTTCTAGAAATTGACGTGCATATGCAGATAGTGATTCAACATATCTTCGTTGGCCTTCAGCGTAAATTGTATCAAATGCTAATGTAGATTTTCCAGAACCAGATAAACCACTAATAACTACTAGTTTATTTTTTGGAATATCAACATCTAGATTTTTCAGATTATGATGTCGTGCTCCACGAATCTTTAGTTTATTTTCTGTCATCTTTTATTTGAATCTCCTTTTCTATTCTTTTTATTCTGTCTCTGCATTCTATTGCTCGCTCAAAATCTAAATCCTCAGAATATTTTTTCATTTGTGCTTCTAAATCGATAACATCAGTTCTAAGATCATGAATGGACTTTAGTTTTGAATCATCTAGTGCTGTTTCTTGTTCTGGAACAGATTTTATAATTGTTTTAGGAATAATATTATTTTCTTTATTATATTGAATTTGTTTTTCCTTACGACGTTTAGTTTCTTCTAGAGCATTTTTCATCGATTTTGTTATAGTATCAGCATACATTATCACAGTTCCATTTTCATTTCGTGATGCACGGCCAAACGTTTGAATCAAACTGGTAAAATTTCTCAAAAATCCTTCCTTATCTGCATCTAAGATAGCTACCAAAGAAACTTCAGGAATGTCTAATCCTTCACGAAGAAGGTTAATTCCAACAAGAACATCAAATTCTCCTAAACGTAATTGCCTAATTATCTCAGTTCTTTGTAATCCTTCAATTTCTGAATGCATGTACCTGACTCTGACTTGTTTTTTTGAGAGATATTCAGCTAAATCTTCTGCCATTCTTTTAGTTAGAGTAGTGACTAAAACACGCTCAGATTTTTCTACTCTTTTGTTGATTTCTTTGATTAAATCATCCATTTGTCCCTGAGTTGGCCTAATCTCAACATTAGGATCAAGTAGACCAGTTGGTCTAACTAGTTGCTCAGCAATTTTGGATGATATTTTTTTCTCATAATCTGCAGGAGTAGCTGATACAAATATTGTATTTTGAATATATTTTTCAAATTCTTCAAACTTTAGTGGACGATTATCATATGCACTTGGAAGTCTAAATCCATATGTTACAAGTTCTTTTTTTCTTGAAAAATCACCTTTGTACATTCCATGAAGCTGAGGTAATGTAACATGAGATTCATCAATTACCAAAAGATAATCATCTCCAAAAAAGTCCATCAGGCAAAATGCTTTTTCTCCAGCCTTTCTTCCATCAAAATGTCTAGAATAATTTTCAATTCCAGAACAATAACCTAATTCTTCAATCATTTCTAAATCATATTTTGTTCGCATCTCAAGTCTTTGATTTTCTAATTCATTTAATTCGGGTAGGCGTTTTTTTAATTCTTCTCTGATAGATTTAATGGCTTTTTCTCTAACATCTTTAGCAATTAGATAGTGTTTTGCAGGAAAAATTTTCATTTGTGAAATTTTTTTCTTTTCTTTTAGAGACACATGATCAAGTAGAGTAATTTTTTCTACCTCATCACCAAACAAAGAAATTCTAACTATGTCTTCAGAATATGCAGGAGTAATGTCAATAGTATCTCCTTTTACTCTAAAGTTTCCTGGTGCAACTTCAGTATCATTTCTTTCATATCGGGCATCAATAAATTTTCGGATGACCTCATTTCGTTTAATTTGATCACCTATGTTAATTGTAATTGCTAAATCTTCCCAATCTTGTGGATTTCCAAGTGAGTAGATACAAGAAACAGTAGATACAATGATTGTAGGTTCACCTGAAAGTAGCATTGCAGTTGCCTCTAATCTTAATTTTTCAATTCTTTCATTGATTTGAGTATCTTTTTCAATATAGGTATCTGTTTGAGGAAGATAACTTTCAGGCTGATAATAGTCATAGTATGATACAAAATAGCCAACATTGTTTTTTGGAAAAAATTGTTTTAATTCTGAATAAAGTTGTGCTGCAAGAGTTTTGTTGTGAGAGATGACCAGAGTATTTTTGCCAGTTCTGGCAATGACATTTGCAACAGAAAATGTCTTACCACTCCCTGTGACTCCAAGTAAAGTTTGAACTGTTCCTTTTTTAACACCTTTTACTAGTGCATCAATTGCTTGCGGTTGGTCTCCAGTAGGTGCAAAATCAGATGCTAATTCAAATTGAGATATTTGTTCCAACAGATACAATCCCTGAAAACTGAATTTAAAGCAATGGTGATATCAAACTAATCACCATACGGGTTCATCGACCATTTTTAGTCCATTATCAGTTAGCTCAAAGCCCATAATTTTCAAGGTTTGCTGAGCTGATGGAGAATTTCTTTTTAGAATCTTTTGTGCCAAATCCAACCTGTCTGCAGGATTCAAATTTTGACCAATCTTGTATTTGCCATGTATTGATTGGGAAGTTACTTTGATGACAGTTACAGTATCTAAAACTTTCATGTCTGAACTAAGCGGGTCATATTGTCCTTCAGGTTGATATTTTTCCATTAATCCATTGAGTGCAAGTGTTTTTTCTTCTCTATCAGATACAAAAGAAGCAACTCCTTTGATTACAACACTAATGTACAACGTATCAGCTAAAGATGCATTATGAGGATCTGAGAAATAAGAGGGTAGAAATTCTAGTTCCCTGTCTACCTCAAACCCTACTTTGTTGTTTTGAGAAACATTATCTAATTTTTCACCTTTAACATGAGAGTGCATGTAAATAGAATCATTTAGGAAAACAAAATTCATTGGAATTATCTGAGGAAATCCATTCTCATCAATGCTTGAAATTCTGCCTACATGTTCTTGATTAAGAAATTCAGTAATTTTTTCATGTGATTTAATTTCTAAGATTCCAACTAGTTGCAATATCCAAATTATAAAAAATCATTTTATAAATCCAGAGCACAGTTACTCTAGATCAAAAACGATTGCTAGTCTTCTTCATCAAGTTCTTTTGCCAATTCTTTGATTTGTAAAATTCTGCATTCAAGTTCTGTACATTCTCTTTTTAATTCGGTGCTCATAGCAAGGTATTACAAAAATAACAAAAAAGGAAGAGCATTCTAAAACTTGACTTTTTTCATCCAAACTTTTCATTAATCAAAATAGATAAAAAACAGTAATCTTTCTAGACAAATCTATGCATGAAATAGACAAAGAACAAGAAGAAGTAACACGGCAAGTATTAGAGATTTTAGAAGAATGGGGTTCTGAATCAAGATTCATCTGGTTTAGAGAATTGCATAGAATTACAGACATTGACAAAGGATTACTTCGAAATATTATCAATGAATTAAAAAAATCAAAAGAAGTCAAAGACATGCATGGTACAAACAATAGAATATTTTTTTGCCTCAAAAAATATTATATCAAATGTAGAGATGTTGAATTTAGATTCAAAGGAAAAGAAATCATGTTAAGAGATGGAAGTAAAACAAAAATCATTCAAGGTGCAACAAAAGCAACAGAGCGTACAAGAAAAAGATTAGAAAAACAAAAAAATAAGCGAAATGCAAAATCATCTTCTAAAATAAAAAACAAACGTAAATCAAAATCATTTACAAAAGCAAAAAGTAGAAGACCACACAAGTCATAAATTATAAAGAATCTTCAGCTTGTCTTCTTACAAAATTAGATTCAGCACGTTTGAGTTTTGTAGATTCAGAAACATCTTCAGTCATATCATATAGTTGATGAAGTTCCATATTTGGAGTCAATTCATCTTCTCGTTCATCTTCTAAATCTAATTCAAGATTTGCTAAGATTTCCACATTTTCTTCTAAAATATCAAGGCATTTTTTTACTGCCTCAGGAAGTTCATCATCCATCATACACTCTAAGAACAAGTAAAGTAAATGATTTTCTGTATGTAATAGAATAGAACGTCTTATTGTTTGGCTTTTTCTCGAAGTGCAGGCATTACATGTGTTGCAAATTTGTCAATAGAACCAAAGTAGTTCTTGCCCCAGAATCTAATTACAAAGTGATTAACACCTGCTTCCATGAATCTCTCAAATGTTGGAATGATATCTTCAGGAGTACCAACTGCAGTAGAAGAACGAGCAACTGCCTCAGGAATTTTAGTTGCAGCTTCTCTCATCTTTACAATCCAACTTTGGTCAGACATTGAATATTCTGTAAAGTATTTGACAAAATCAAATCCTTCAATTTCTTTTAATCCATGAACTCTTAACACTTCAGGCTTGAATAAACTAACTTTTACTGCTTCTTTCATTCTTGCCCAAGACTCTTCGGCATCTTCAGAAAAGTATACATCAATATCAAGTGCATATTGGAATCTATCTTTTTCTTCTTGGGTTCTGTTATTTTCGTCCATTGATTTTTTAATTTGTGCAGCATGATCTTCAAATAATTCTGGAGTATAACCAATTGGTAACCAACCATCACCAAGTTTTCCAGTTAATGCAAGTGTACGTTTACCACCAGATGCCATGTAAGTTGGGGGACGTGGTTTTCTAATTGGGGGTGCTTGCAAACATGCACCTTCAAGTTTGTAATATTTCCCTTCATAGTTTACAGTGTTATCAGGAGTAGAATCATACAATGTATGAATAGTTTCAATTTGTTCTTCCCATTTTGAAACTGGTTTTTCAAATGGAATACAAAACTCTTTTAGATTTTGAGCCTCACCTGCACCAATACCAAGGATTGCTCTACCTTTTGAAACTCTATCAAGAGTAATTGCAGATAATGCAATGTTAGAAGGATGTCTTCTAATTGCATCAGTTACACAAGTTCCTAGTTCTACATTTTGTGTAACTGCAGCAATTGCAGATAACATAACCCAAGGATCCAAAACTATAGCATTTTTCCATTGTGGAACATTGGTATGGTCCATATAGAAAATAGAATCATAACCAGTTTTATCAGCAAGAATACAAGCAGTTAGTATTTGGTCTTCAGAATAACCAGCTCTTGCAACATTTAGTCCATTTTGAATACCAAATTTTAGCTTATTTTCAGTCACGTACATTTAGGATAAAATATTAGAATAAAAAGTTTCATCAAGCTGCCAATTTCGCTGTTTATTAAGAAAATAGAAGAAAGGTAAAAAATTTTTGAATTTTTTACAAATTTCCTGCTTTGATATCTTCAAGACATTTCACGACATCTTCTTTGGATATTGGAATTGGGTTTGGGTCCAAATGTCCTTTATCTGTCATAACAGTGTCTGCAGCTTCTGAGACATCAGCTTTGAGTTCTAATTTATCAAAACCTAGTTTCTCCATTGCTTCTTTGAATCTATCATAGAAGATTGACTTGTTATGCTTGTGTGCAACGGTAGTACACGAGGATAGTGAATAACCATGTGGTACACCTTCATTTGAGAATACATAGGACAATGCATGCCCAAGTGTTGTAGAGCAATTTCCAAATCCCATTCCAGATAACATTGAACCATATGGATAGTTTTCTGGTTTGTCATTCATTATTGCATCATAAAGAATCTCAAATGCTTGTTTACACAGTGTTCTTGTCAAGTCGTTTCCTAATTTGCTGTCATAGCCTTCAGTTGCTTGGGCACATGCATCACAAACTGAATTATTTACAATTTGTTGCGGAGTACCTTTCAAAAAGTATGAATCAACTACAGCCATATCTGCAAGGAATCGATCTTCACGTAATAGTTTCTTTTTGCCATCAAATTTTAAAACGCAATATGTTGTCATTTCAGCTCCTGTTCCAAATGTAGTTGGAATCAAAATCTTTTCCACACCAAAGTCTTGTGCAGAATATTTTACAACATCTAAAGAGCTTCCTCCACCTAATCCAATTAAGACAGATGGTTTTTTGTCTTTGAATTCAGCAATTAATGAGTTAACATCATCAATTGATGGTTCTGGTTTTACTTTGTCATAAAGCATGTAATCTTGAATGCCCATTTTATCAAGCCATTTACCAGATAGTTCTGGAGGAGCAGTAGTTACTACAAGAGCATTTTTTGGATACTCTGTTTCACCAAGTGCGTTTTCACCAAATTTGATAACTTTTGGAATACGTACTGTATGCATAAAATAAAAAAAATCATTGATGATTATATATCTTGCATTATTGGGAATTGTATATGATCATCCAAAATTTCAATGATTTAGCAATTACCGATAAGAAAAAGGATTGTTTAGAGATTTTAGAAGCAGGTCTTCAAGCAGCCAATCCTGAAAACATCATTCCAAAGTATGTTACACCTAATGAAATTAAGATTGGCAACAAATCAATCAATATTAAAAAATATTCTAACATCTATTCTGTTGCATTTGGAAAAGCAGGGGATTCTATGACAAGGGCATTAAATGCAATAATTCCTATAAAAAGTGGAATTGTTGTAATACCTAAAGGCTCCAAATCAAGAATCAAGGGTAAAAAGTTTCAGATTTTTAATTCAAGGCATCCTAAACCAGACAAGACAAGCGTAAAGGCAGCAAAAGAAGTCATGAAGTTTGTTCAAAATAAGCGAAGTGATGAATTAATAATTTTTCTTGTTTCGGGAGGAGGATCATCACTTCTTGCAATGCCAAATGAAATAACACTTGATGATAAAATTTTTGTTACAAACTTACTACTAAAATCTGGCGCAACAATTCAAGAGTTTAATTGTATTAGAAAACATCTATCAAAAATCAAAGGGGGTAAATTAGTTGAAAACATGAAATGCCATGGAGTAAGCTTGGTAATGTCAGATGTTGAAGGAGATGATCTTTCTTCTATTGCATCTGGAACTACATACATGGATGATACAACATTTGCAGATGCGCTAGACATTCTAGAAAAGTATAAACTCAAAAGAAAAACACCTATTGAGGTTTTAGAAACTTTAGAGAAAGGATTACAAAAAGAAGATACAGAAACCACAAAGAAAGCAAAGATTGAGAATTATGTCATTGCAAACAATAATGATTGTTTGAAAGAAATGCAAGATACAGCAAAAAAAATGGGTTACAAGGTCACTATAATGCAGGTTTTTGGAGATATTAAAAATGCAGTAACAGAAATCCTTGAAAATATTTCAGAGGAGAAAAAAACATGTCTAATTTTTGGTGGTGAAACAACAGTTAGAGTTCTTGGGAAAGGCATGGGTGGAAGAAATCAAGAATTGGTATTAAGAATTTTAAAAAATACTCAAAAATTAAAAAAAATGGTCATTGCATCTATGGGTACAGATGGAATTGATGGAAATTCTATTTTTGCAGGAGCCATTACAGAAAATATTAGAATTGATTTGGATACGATGAAAGAGTTTCTCAAAAACAGTGATTCAGGTAGATTTTTTCAAAAACAAAAAGGCAACATTGTTACTGATTTTACTCACACAAATCTTATGGATATAGGCGTAATTTTGAGTTAAATTTATCATAATTTCTATTAATTTCCAACTTTACTATGTCTACTACCTTCTTTGAATTTTTGAAAGAGTTTGATAGTTTTTAGTTTTACTTCAAGTAAAACTATCTGCATAGTCTCACGGTATGTGTGAGCTTTATCTTCTGGCATACAAACATGTTGGGCAACATGTTA
The DNA here is from genome assembly GCA_046754145.1 of Candidatus Nitrosopumilus sp. Taxonomy (GTDB): domain Archaea; phylum Thermoproteota; class Nitrososphaeria; order Nitrososphaerales; family Nitrosopumilaceae; genus Nitrosopumilus. The sequence continues at coordinate 12,482 of JBHHVF010000007.1, read as the reverse complement.
TTTTAATAGAATGATGTCGTATTATATCCAGACAAACATGCTAGAAAAACAATTCAATCCAGATTTACTATACAACAGAATTGTTCATTTCTATATTGACAAAAAAGGATATTCAAAGGATCAGGCAAATGAAATTGCCCAAAAAGTGGTACAAAAAGAATCTCAAAGAAGAATTTGTAAGAATGAAAAATGCAAACACTTTTCTCATGATCATATTCGAAATGCAGAAACTTGTCTAGTTGTAGATTGTGAGTGTAATAAATTTACTAAGTAAAATCGTCTAAAGAATTTTCTATTAATGGTTGTGCAGTAATTCCAATTTTTTTTAAGTGTTCTGCAAACTCTTCAACAAAACCATGTATAGTGTAAACTTGTTCTGCCCCTGATTGTACTACCATATCTACAAGTTCATTAAAATCACAGTGATCACTCATAGGAATTGAATAATCAGTTCTACGTCCAAAAGGAAATCTCGAGGATTGCGCCCATCCACTAAATCCTATTGTTACTGCACCATATTTTGATTTCATATCTTGAATGAATTTATTTTTAGCAGACATTAATGGTGCAATCATTATCCAAGGTTTTTTCTCCAGTAGACCATTTTTTTCAGCCTCAGAATGACCAATTCCATCTTTCAGATCAACTCCTAATTTTTGGTGAAGTGAATTCATCTCTTTTACAGAATCATGAAAGTAAAGTGGTTCCCAATGGCCAAACAGCTGTGTTATGGTTTGGGCTTTTCCTAATTGATATCCCATTAAAATTACAGGGACACCTTTTCCATAAAGTTCAGAAATTAATTCATTAACCTGTTTTTGAATTTCAGTCATTGTTGGAAAAACAAACTCAGGCAAACCAAATGTGCATTCTGTTATCAGAATTTTGCATTTTGGTACTTTAGCTCCAGAAAGAAATCCACGATTTCGAGTACAAATATCTCCAGTGTAGAAGATATCATCAAAGAGCAATCCTTTTGCACCAAGTATATGGCCACTATCAATTAATGAAAAATCATCAAGTGAATCAATATGATTTTCCATCTTAAATCCACGAAGATTAGCTATTTTATTTGTCTCAAGTGATGCCAAAATAGTCCCACCGTTTTTTGAAGGAAGATGATCAGAATGGGCATGTGATACAAAATTGATCCCTGTAGCATCAGAATTTTTTGGATCCAAATAAACTCGTTTATCATTAATTTCACACAGGATTCCATTTTTTGTCATCCTGACTTGTCTTGGCAACAAGATCAAGGCAATTAGATTTGATATAAATTGCAGGTTTGATCTAGTATTGACTAGTTGCTAAATCTTGGAATTTTAATCTCAGGTCGTGGAAGCAACATGGAGTCTATCCTAAAGTCAATTAAGAAAAAAAAGATTCCAATTAATCCAGCAGTAGTAATTTCAAACAAATCTAATGCAAAAGGATTGAAGATAGCAAAAAAGCTAGGAATCAACATAGAAGTAATTGAAAGTAAGGGATTCAAGGGAAGCAGAGCACAATACGATAAAAAAGTAATTGCTGCACTAACAAAACATGGAGTTACTCCAAGAAATGGTCTTGTGTGTCTTGCAGGATTTATGAGGATTATCAGTCCACAGTTTGTAAAAAAATATAAAAACAAAATGATCAATATTCATCCAGCATTACTTCCAGCATTTCCAGGATTAGATTCACAAAAACAAGCATTAGATCATGGTGCAAAATATTCAGGATGTACAGTTCATTTTGTAGATACAGGAATGGATACAGGTCCCATAATTATTCAGGCAGTTGTCAAAGTAAAAGAAAATGACTCAGAAGAATCACTATCAAAAAGAATTCTAAAAGAAGAACACAGAATTTATCCTGAAGCAGTTAATTTGTTTGCCAGAAAAAAGATCAAAATTTCTGGAAGAAAAACTATTATTAGTTAAGTGTCAGGTCCACCAAAAAAGTACAATACTTGGAGTTTTTTTTTATTTCCATGAAAATAATGCTCAACATCTTTTGCAACAAAAAATAGCTTGTCTTTTGAAACTTTGTAATCTTTATTGTTAATTTTTAAAAAACCATCACCAGAAATAACATAGTACACCTCATCGCTTTCATGAGGTTCTTGTGTGTCTTCTTCTCCAGGTTGAAGAACCAAAATACCTGCAGCTAAACTGTTTTTATTAATAAAAGTGTAAAAATATGAACTGCTTTTTTTAATTTTTTCAAGATATGTATCTAAATCAAACTCTAGTTTCAATTTATTCAGCAGCAACATTGAATGTTTTTCTTACAGGATCTGCACTCATGAAAGAATGTCCTGTTGGGTGAAGTTTCTCATGTTCAGGGCTTTGATGCATTTTGATAAAAGTCTCCTTGCTTTCATGCTCTACAATAATCCTATAGCTTCCATCGGCAGATTTTAAAAATCGCCTAGACTTGAATCCAGGAAAAGTGGATAAGACTTTGTTTGATTCTGAAAACCAACTTTTGAAATCATCTTCAGCACCTTCTTTGAGTTGAACTTCTGCTATCATTACAAACATGTTGTGACTAGAAAAAAAGCCATTTAATTTCTTTTCTAAGATTTTCATCAAAGAATTCCAAGAATTAAATATCTACAAATCAAAAACAGAACATGGTAGGTACAAAGATTGATGGCATAATCATTGCTCAATCAGTCAAAGACATAGTCAAAAAAGCAGTAGAAGAGCTAAAAACTCAAAAAGTTACCCCATGTCTAGCAACGATTCTGATTGGAGACAATCCAGCCTCAGCCACATATGTTAGAAACAAACACAAGGCTTGCGAAGAGGTAGGAATTACCACTAAAGATCATAAACTTGATGCAAATGTGTCACAGACAGAAATTAATGAAATTATTGAAAATTTGAATAATGATAATTCAGTTCACGGAATTCTAGTTCAGCTTCCATTACCTGAACAACTAGATGAATTTATCACCACATCAAGAATTTCACCACTAAAAGATGTTGATGGTTTAACGCCACATAACACAGGATTACTTGCAATGAAAAAAGCAGCACTAATTGCATGTACACCATCAGGAGTAATGGCAATGTTTGAATATCACGGGATTGATTTAGACGGAAAAAATGTCGTATTAATTAATAGAAGTAATCTTGTTGGAAAACCACTTTATCATCTATTATTAGAAAAAAATGCGACTGTAGTGACATGCCACTCTAGAACCAAAAATCTAACAGAACTCTGTCAAGCTGCAGATATTGTAATTACTGCCGTAGGGGATAGAAGCAAGTTCACCCTAACACCTGAGATGATTAAAGAGGGGGCAATTGTAATTGATGTTGCGATTTCACGATTCCAAGAAAAATTAGTAGGAGATTCAGACTTTGATCAGATTATCCAAAAAGCATCTTTTGCAACACCAGTTCCAGGAGGAGTTGGACCTATGACAGTTGCCATGCTATTAAAAAATACAATTATTGCAGCATCATTGAGTACCCAAATTGGAAGACAGTCCTGAAAAAAAATCACTGAGAAATCTTCTTTTAGAAAAAAGAGATAACACTTCTTTTGATTTAATGAAGATTGCAAGTGGGAAGATACAAAAAAGATTAAAGAAAATTCATGCATTTAGAAGTGCTCAAAAAATTGGAGCATACTATCCTATTGGAAGTGAAAATTTGACACAAGATATCATTCAAGAATTACTCAGTAATGGAAAAGATGTGTTTCTACCCAAAGTCATAGGAGAGAAAATGGAATTTAGAAAAATCACTGATTTTTCAAGCCTGGAAAAAGGCAGTTTTGACATTATGGAGCCCAAAGATGATTGTCAGACAGATAACAATCTTGATGTAATTTTAGTTCCAACTGTAGGCATTTCACCAATTGGTGTCAGATTAGGGTATGGTCATGGATTTTATGATAAATTTCTAGCAGAACACAAAACTACAACAATATCTTTGACTTTGGAAAAACAGATTGTAAAAAATATTCCAAAATCAGAACATGATATCTTAATTGATTGGATTGTAACTGAAGATAGATTTTTACAAACTCAGAGATAATCTAGTCCTTTCTGGCCGATATCTTTTCTACAATATTTGTGAGGCCATGAGATTTTATCAGCTGCAGCATAAGCATTACTAATTGCAGATTCCAAAGAGTCACCTAATGCTGTAACTCCTAAAACACGTCCACCATTTGAGAGAACTTTTCCATCTGTCTTTTTTGTACCAGCATGAAAAACATAGGCTTCATTTGGAATAGAGTCAAAACCGGAGATTTCTTCATTTTTGGGATATGATTCAGGATATCCTTCAGATGCTAAAACAACACACACAGCTGATTGATTTTTCCAAGAGATTGAAGGCATTGAGGATAATTTTCCATCAACACTTGCAACAAAATAATCATACAAGTCAAAATCCATCCTCATTGTAATTGGTTGACATTCAGGGTCACCCATTCTTACATTATATTCTAAGACATATGGTTCATTATCTCTTATCATTACTCCAGCATACAAAAACCCCTTAAAGGAAATGCCTTCATTTTTCATAGCTTGAATTGTTTTATCAATTATTTTTTCTTGGATTTTTTTTGCTAATGTATCATCAACAATTGGCGTTGGAGAATATGCACCCATACCACCAGTGTTTGGACCTTTATCATTATCAAAAATTCTCTTATGATCTTGACTCGAGGCCATTGGAATAGCAATCTCACCATCAGAAAGAGCAATGTATGAGGCTTCAATCCCATCTACTCGCTCCTCAACTATGATTCGATTTCCAGCATCACCAAATATCTTTTTGACTAGAATTGTTTGAATTGCAGAAAACGCTTCTTCATTACTATTACAAACAATTACTCCCTTTCCTGCAGCAAGACCATCAGCCTTTACTACAACATTGTAATCAAGTGATTTTACATAATCTTGAGCTTTTTGTGCATCATCAAATATTTCAAATTGTGCTGTCTGAATGCCATTTCGTTTCATGAAATCTTTAGCCCAAATCTTACTTGATTCAAGCTGTGCTGCTTGCTGAGAAGGGCCAAAAACTTTGAGGCCACATTGATTAAATTTATCAACAATTCCTGCTGCCAATGGGGCCTCAGGCCCAACTACAGTAAAGCAATTATTTTTTTGAGCAAAATCAGATAATCCATCCAAATCATCTACATTTATTGGAACATTATTTTCAGTACCACCGTTTCCAGGAGCAGTAAAAACAGTGTCAACTTTAGGGCTTTGAGATAATTTCCATGATAATGCATGTTCTCGTCCACCAGAACCAATTACCAGAACATTTGCCAACAAAAATTATCTTTTGCTCAATTATATAATCCAAGTCTCAAAAAACCAATTTAGCTTTATAATGTCACGTATATATCAAAATCCAGATGGAACTTTCTACAAAGTTTGATGCAAAAGCAATAGAATCTCAAGTAAAAGAATACATCAAGTCAATTGATTTAAAAAACCAGATTTTTGCATCTGACAAACCTGAAAAAATTAGATTCATTGAAGGGCCACCAACAATGAATGGGATTCCACATGCAGGACATCTCAGGGGCAGAGTCATCAAAGATTTGTGGTATAGATTTAACACATTACAAGGAAAAAAAATTGAATTCAATGGAGGATGGGATACTCAAGGACTACCAGTAGAATTACAAGTTGAAAAAGAGTTGGGAGTGACAGGTGGAAAGACAGAAGCCATAAAACAATTTGGAATCGAGAGAATCGTAGCTGAATGTAAAAAAGTAGTAGAAAAATACAACAAGATATGGGTAGAAGTTGATGAGTTACTTGGAATGTCATTTAATCATGACAAAGCGTATTGGACTTTTCGAGATGAATTTATAGAAAGAGAATGGCAAGTTCTCAAAAAAGCATATGATAATGGAATTTTAGAAGAAGACTTTACTGTAATTGCATATTGTCCAAGTTGCCAGACATCACTTAGTCACGCTGAGGTAAATCAAGGATATGAAGAAGTCAAGGATCCTTCATTGTACTATAAAGTGAAACTAGTTGATGAAGATACATTTTTGATAGTTTGGACTACTATGCCATTTACTTTAGTTACAGATGCAATGGTAGGGTTACAACCAGAAGAAGATTATTGTTATGTTAAAGTAGAAAATGAGACTTGGGTTATTGGAAAAACTAGACTTGAAGAATTTATGATAGAGGTAAAAATTGACGATTACAAAATTGAAAAAACAATAAAGGGTTCAGAATTTGAAGGGAAAAAATACATCCATCCATTATTGGATTTAATTCCAGAATTAAAGGGATACTCAAAATCAGATAATTATCATATTACAGTTTCTGAGACATTTGTTGATGCTACTGCAGGTAGTGGTTTAGTTCACTTGTCTCCTGCAAACGGTGAAGAAGATATCAAAATTGCAAACAAAAGAAATGTCAAAATTTTCAGTCCCATTGATGATGAAGTAAAATTCACTACACAAGCAGGAAAATATCAAGGAATGTTTGTTAGAGATGCAGACAGAGTAATTGTAGAGGATCTAAAGAACTGCAATACCTTAGTAAAGATTGGAAAAATTAAACACAAGTATCCATTATGCTGGAGATCACACCATCCTATTGTTTGGCTTGCAAGAAGAGGTTGGTTTTACAAGTTAGACCGACTGGAGAACAAAGCAATTGATGCAGCAGAAAGTGTAGAATATTTTTTTGAGCAACCAAAAAACAGATTCCTAGGAATTATCAAAGAGAGACATCCATGGTGTATTTCGCGAGAAAGAATTTGGGGTTGCCCATTACCTGTTTGGAATTGTGAAGATTGTGGGGAGAAAAATTGGTTCTTTACAAGAAAAGAGATAGTTGATGCTGCAGAGAACCTGCCAGATGGACCAGACTTTGAATTACATAGACCGTGGATTGATAATATCACAATAAAATGCAAAAAATGCAACAGTACCAAAACAAAGAGAGAAGAATATGTTTTAGATACATGGCACAATAGTGGTTCTGCACCATATGCATCATTGACAGATGAAGAATATTCAAAAGAAATTCCAGCACCATTTTTTACAGAAGGAATTGATCAAACTAGAGGATGGGCATATACTCTACTAATTGAAAATGTCATTTTAAACAACAATCCAACTCCTCCTTACAAGTCATTTTTGTTCCAAGGACATGTTCTTGATGAGAAAGGAGGAAAGATGAGTAAAAGTAAAGGAAATGTTTTGGAAGGAGCAGACTTGCTGCAAAAATATCCTGCAGATTTGGTACGATTTTATTTTATGTGGAAGGCAAGTCCAATTGAACCACTAAGTTTCAGCACAGATGAGCTAATGTCAAGACCATATCAGGTAATTAACACACTATTCAATTTGCATCTTTACTTTAAGCAAAATAGTGAGTATGATAATTTTGAGAAATCAAAGACAATAGACTGGGCAAAACAAAATGATTTGCTAACATCTCCAGATATTTGGCTACTATCAAAACTTCAAAAATTAAACCGTGAGATTACAGAAAGAAATCAGACATGCAAATTCCATGAGGGTGCCAAGGCAATTGATGATTTTATCATAAATAATCTAAGCCAAGCATACATTCCAATTACTAGAGGAGAGTTATGGGATGAGAATGAAGAAAAGAAAAACAGAAGACTGGCAATATATGCAGTACTAGGAGAGGTACTAAAAACTCTAGATATTTTGATTCATCCGTTTTGTCCGTTTTCTAGTGAGTACCTATATCAGTCAGTATTTGATGGAAAACAGAGTATTCTTCTTGATAAATGGCCTTCATACAATGAATCACTTGTGAATCAAGAGATTGAGGAATCATTTGACATTATGAAAGATGTTGTATCTGTATCATCAGCTGCTAGAATGAAAGGAAAACTAAAGCGAAGATGGCCATTAAATGAAGCACAAATTTGTGTAAGAAAAGATCAGAAAACTAAACTTGAATCATTATCAGATTTGTTACAATCTCAATTAAATGTAGAAAAATTCAGCATTGTTGAAACAGAAAAAGAATCAGGATTAGAACAAATTTTAGAATTAAAGCAAATAGAATTACCAGTTAAAGCAGTTATAGAATTAGAAAGAAAGAAGATTGGGCCAAAGGCAAAACAACACATGGGAAAACTAGTTGCAACGTTTGCTGAGACAGATCCTGAAGAAATTATTTCATCATTACAAAAAGATGGAAAATATGATTTTGATATTGATGGTGAAACCATTTCGCTAGATAATGAAGACTTTGTTGTAGATTTTGATGCAAGTGAAAACTTTGCAGTAGCAAAAAGAGACAACTATATCGTATTTATCTCAACATCACGAAACAAAGAGATGATGGCAAAGGGGCTTGTAAAAGATATTGCAAGAAGACTTCAAACTCTTAGAAAAGAGAGAGGATACAACCCAACTGATGTTTTAGGTGTTGCATCAATTCTTGATTTGGATGAAGAATCACTTGAAATGATAAAAGAAAAAGCAGATGACTTGGCATTTTTAGTTAGAGTAAAGCAAGTAAATTTTTCAGAATCATGTAAAGAGTACAAAGATGATGATATTGATGGACAAAAAATCAGGATATCAGTGGAATAGTCATTTCAAAGATTAAGAATGAGTGCAGTGCAATCCTACTTTTTATCTATTATAATTTGAAATTAAGTTTAACATTCCCCAGAGGAGGAAAGTATAGGTCCCCAACCGATTTTCCCAATCTCCTCTGGAATTAATTTAAAAAAATAATCAAATTTTTAAAAGAAACTTTTTATGTCCAGCATTGATCGCAGATTCAATGTCAGACTCCAACAAACATCATGTCGTAGGAGTTGAATTTCTCAAGCAAAATGGTGTAGATGTTGATGCTTTAATCAAAGAGTTATCAATTAATGCATCAGTCGAATTTGTGGCATATTATTACTTCACAAATCTCAGATCATTCTGTACAGGTATGGAAGGTGAGGGAATCAAAGGAGTAATCGAGGATGCCAGACTTGAAGACTTGAGTCATTTTGAATCATGTATTGACAGAATATTCCAGCTTGGAGGAGAGTTTCCAAAAGATATTGTAGATTTTTGCAATCAAGCAGGTGCAGATTTCTTGCAATCAGATAAGAGTACAACCCTAAAAGAAATTTTAGAAAAATGCCTAAAAGCAGAGCAAGGTGCCATTATCAATTGGAATAAAATCTGTCAAATGACTCATGGAAAAGATCCTATGACATATGATATTGCAGCAAGTATTCTTGCTGAAGAAATTGAACACGAATCGTGGTTCTTAGAATTACTTGACGGCAGACCATCAGGACATATGAGAAGGAGATATTCTGGTGAAAGACCACACACAGGCAAGCATTCTAGATCTCTAGATAATTTGTGATTCTTTTCTTTTTTCTTTCTTTCAGATTTTCAAAGGTTACTTTATTGACGACAAATAGTGAACATGCTTTGTTTTATCACGGTTAAATAGAAAAATTACATATTAAGAACATGGTAAAGCAGATTAGCCTGGATGCTTGGCAGATTCAGCAATTATCAGATCTGTTAGAAAAAGGTTCAAACATTGTTGCAAAAACAAACAGACCCATTGTTCTTTACAGACAAACCCTTGAAGAAGAAGAGGAATCTTATGAAGAAATTGTATGTACTCTTACCAAAGGGTATGTTATTGAGCAAATGGTTACATCAGGTGGAATTTTGGTTCCAAGCTTTCATCAACAATTTGTATTTACAATTGAAGAATATCCTCAAGAATTATTGAGAAAAAGCAAGGATCGCTTTTTGGAGATGATTGATTTTCTCGAAGATCAACTAAGATAATATCACAATTAATAAAGACCGTCAAAAAAGAATTTTTGCATGCAATTATTAGAATTTCAGGCAAAGGAGTTATTTCGAGAATACGGAATTAATCTTCTTGATAGCATATCATCTACCAATATAGAGGATGGAAGAAAACATGCAAAAGAATTAGGATATCCATTTGTGATTAAAATTCAGGTTCCAGTAGGCGGTAGAGGAAAGGCTGGAGGAATTCAAATGTGTCATAATGATGACGAATTTGAGTTAAAATATCCTCAAGTCATGGATTTGACAATCAAGGGAGAAAAAGCAAGAGCCATTTTACTTGAAAAAATGGCAGATATCAAAAAAGAGTTGTATCTATCAATATTTTTGAACCGCTCAAAAAGATGCTATACAATTATTGCATCAGCAGAAGGTGGAGTAGAAATTGAATCAGTAAAAAGTCAGATCACCAAAGAAATAGGATTAGGTCATGTTTCAGATGAGATTGCAAGCGAAGTTGCAAAAGAAATGGGGTTAGAAGGAAAAACAGTTGATGGTTTTATTGATACTTTGAAAAAATTATCAAAACTTACAATTGAAAAAGAAGCAGAGCTGGTAGAAATTAATCCACTTGCAATCATGCAAGATGATTCAATAATGGCACTTGATGGTAAATTTGTTACAGATGATAATAGTAATTTCAGACATGATGAATTACAAAAGTATCAAGAAAAATCAGAGATAGAGGAAAGAGCAGAAAAAAGTGGATTCTCATTAGTAGAGTTAGATGGAGACATTGCAGTTGTAGGAAATGGTGCAGGACTTGTAATGTCTACACTAGATATGTTATCAGACAATGGTGGAAAGCCAGCATGTTTTCTAGATGTTGGTGGCGGTGCAACTACAGAATCAGTTTATGAAGCATTAACTTTGATTAGTAAAATTAGCAGGGTAAAAGGAATTTTAGTAAATCTCTATGGAGGAATCGTAAAAACAACAGTAGTTGCTGAAGCATTTCTAAAAGCATATGAGGATAATCTAATTGACTTGCCGGTGTTTGCAAGATTGAAAGGAACTGAATCAGATAAAGCAAAAGAGATGCTTCAAGGTTCTAGAACCAAGATATATGATTCAGTAGAAGAGGCAATTAATGCAGCAGTAATGGGAGTAAAGAAATGACTGACATTTTTGGATTACTAAGAGGAACACCAGAAGAAGTAGATTATAAGAAAAAGGGAGTAATCGTTCAAGGGATTACAGGATCATATGGCTCAATACATGCAACAAATATGATTGCATATGGTACCAATATTGTGGCAGGAGTTACACCAGGGAAGGGAGGTCAAACATGGAATGATAGTGTTCCAATTTACAATAACATGAAAGAGGCGGTTGATGCTACTAATGCAAAAATCTCAATTATCTATGTGCCAGCAAAGTTCTTTCTTGCCGCTGCAAAAGATGCACTTGAAGCAGGAATCAAACTACTAGTTGCAATTCCAGAACATGTTCCAGTTAGAGATACTATGGAATTGTTAGATTTAGCAAAACAAAAAGATGCAGTAATCATTGGACCAAATACTCCAGGAATTATGATTCCAGAACTAATCAAAGTTGGAATCATGCCACCAATGCCTTTCAAGGCAGGAAATATTGCAGTTTTATCAAAGAGCGGAACATTACTTTATGAAATTTCAGATGCACTAACTAATTCAGGATTTGGACAATCAATTACAATTGGAATTGGAGGAGATCCAGTTAATGGAACAAGACTCGTTGATGCATTTGAAATGGTAAAAGATATTCCAGATTTAGAGGGATTAGTAATTGTAGGAGAAATCGGAGGGGATTCTGAGGAAATTTTAGCTCAGAGAATTATTGATAGTGGATTTAACAAACCAGCTGTAGCATATATTGCTGGACGTGCAGCCCCAAAAGAAAAGAGAATGGGACACGCTGGAGCAATTGTTATGGGAACTTATGGTTCTGCAGAATCTAAAATATCCATGTTTAACAAAGCCAATATTCCAGTAGCAAAAAGACCTGCAGAAGTACCAGTATTACTAGCAGGAAAGATGGAAAAATCCGATTAGAATAATAAAGAGAGATTTTGGAGAGAATCAAATGCCAATTACAGACCCTGAAAAAAAACGCATTGCACAACAAGCACGTCTTGTTATGAGAATTTGCTTTAACTGTGGATGTAGAAATGACATAGGGGCTACTAGATGCAGAAAATGCAGAAACCCATACTTGAGATTAAAGAACAGAAACCTCGGCGTCAAGAAATAGAACTAAAAATTCATCAATCTTTGTCTATACTGAATAATTGCAGATTTTATCTCAGATTGGTATTGTGTGATAAATGATTTGGCAGTATCAGGATTATCTAATTCTTCAAGATTTAGTTGGATATCATCAGGCAATTGCTCATTCATTTGGAATAAAACTTTGGCAGCTTCCACATATTGTCCAAGGTTTTCTGCATATTCAAATGCCAACTTCATTCTATCAATTAATGCATCAAATTCCTGCAACGACATATTAGAATTATCAAATATCAGTACTAAAGGCCAAGGTAATAACAGAATCTAAAGACAAAAAAACTCCTCTGTTAGTAACTTTGTTGGACCGGTCGTCTAGTTTGGCTTGGATGACGCACTCACACTGCGTAAGGAGTAATTCCCGCAAAGGTCGTGGGTTCAAATCCCATCCGGTCCATT